>DATMZU010000387.1:0-4072 GCA_035607435.1 Thermoanaerobaculia bacterium
AACCTCGGGTTGAGCTGGGATTCCAGGTCGGAAAGGGTGGCGCGCAGCGTGAAACGCCCTTCCCGGGTGTAGAGCAGGCAGTAGTTGCGGTCCGCCTTGATCCACACGATCGACTCGACCGACACGAGGCGGATGCGCTCCCTTTCGCGAACCGCGATCCGGGCGGGATAGGCGCTCTTGGCTTCCCGGGCGGGGGCCGGCCGATCCTGCTGGGCGGCCGGCTCGTCGCTCACGGCAGAGTCCTGGAGAGGCTCGGAAATCATTGGAGATGAGGCGCCTCTCGCGCCCCCCGGCTGAGCCCTGACGTCGACACGGCGCGAATTTTAGCTCGACCCGCCCCAATCCCAAAACCCCAAACTTTGCACTTGACGGGGGAACCGAGTATGATCTTCCCGCTCGCCGAGTGGGCGACCGTACCGGCCCAGCTTCACCGAGCCATCTTCCTCCCTCTGGACATTGGAATCGAATCCCGCCAGAACAGCTCGACGAGAAAAAAGACAATCACGGTAGAATCAGCATGAACAAGCCGCTCGAACGGTGACCACGATGGTTGCCGGGCGTAGCGGGTTAAAGCCCAGCGTGAGGGCGTTTGTCACGATCTGTAGTCGGCACGCACGGTTTTGGCCGGACTCCGATTACAAACTCAAAGGAGAAGGTCAGCTATGCGTACCACCGGCGTTGTGAAGTGGTTCAACGACACCAAGGGCTTCGGATTCATCACCCCGGACAATGGCGAGAAGGATTGCTTCGTCCATCACTCGGCGATTCAGGCTCAGGGTTTCAAGAGCCTCGCCGAGGGCGAGCGGGTCCAGTTCGACATCGTCCAGGGCCAGAAGGGCCCCGCGGCCGAGAACGTCGTCAAGATCGGCTAAGCCCAAAGAACCCGAAGCTGTTCAATAGATAGCTAGGGGAAAAGGCCGGTACGCCGCGAGGCGCACCGGCCTTTTTTTGTCTGCAAGGCGCGATCCCCGGGGCCTACTTGTGGCTCGCGTGGTCGATGAAGGCGGCGATGTCCGCCTTCCAAGCTTTGAGCGACGGCTCGTGCAGGTACATCATGTGGCCGGCCGGGTAGTACTTCATCTCGACGTGAGAGCGCAGATCGGCGGGCAGGCCGAGATGGTCGATCATCGACTCGGTCGCGAAGAACGGTGTCGCGAGGTCGTAGAGGCCGTTGAGCACCAGCAGGCGCAGATTCGGGTTGTAGATCATCGCCTGGCCGAGGTCGAGGCCGGTGTTCGGGACCGGCGACGCGACGAACCAGCCCGTGTCGTGCTTCCAATCCCACGACATGCCGACCTTGTCGTTCGACACGTTGTAGGTCTTGCCGTCGCCGAATTTGAGGTCGCTGTGCAGGTAGTCGAAGAACGCCGAGGTGAACGCGGCGGAGATCGCCGCGGACTGCGGGTCGTAGTCCGCCTCTTCGGCCAGCGCATCGTAGGAACGGCCGAGGAACCGGGCGTCCAGCCGGCCGACCACTTCGCGTTGCCCGCGCAGCAGCTCCTGGGTGAATTGCGACTCGCGCACGCGGAAGTTCGCGCGCTTCCAGAAGTCGGCCGACAGGCCCGTGAAGCGGTGGAGCTTCTCGGCCAGCGCGTCACGCTCGGATTCGCTCAGCCGATCGCCTTTCGCGAGAGCCGCCGAATATTCGCCGAGCGCGAAGGCGCGGACCTCGTTCAGGAACGGTTCGAGCTCCCCCGGCGGGTTCGGCAACGCCTTGTGCAGGGCGGCCACCGCGGCGAAGGAAGGGAGGATCAGCGGATACGGCCGATCGTTGCCCGGCCAGCCGAAGATCGCCTCGATGTCGAGCGCCACCGAGACCAGGATCACGCCGTTCAACCCCATGTTCTCGTTGGTTTCGAGGTACTTGGCGATGCCGCCCGAGCGGGTCGAACCGTAGCTCTCGCCGAGCAGGAACTTCGGCGAACGCCAGCGCCCGTTGGCCGAGACGTACTCTTTGATGAACCGGCTGACCGACTCGATGTCCGGATCGACGCCCCAGAAGTCCTTGTCCTTGCTGTCCCCCACCGCGCGGCTGAAGCCCGTGCCCACCGGATCGATCATCACCAGATCGGTCTTGTCGATCACGCTCCAGTTGTTGTCGACCACGTCGTACGGCGGCGGCGGAGTCGGACCGGAATCGACGGTGACCACCCGACGCGGTCCCAACGCTCCCATGTGCAACCAGATCGACGAAGAGCCCGGGCCGCCGTTGTAGGCGAAAGTGATCGGCCGGTTCGTCAGGTCCGCATCCTTCTTCGTGTAGGCGGTATAGCCGACGCTCGCGGCCGGCTCGTCCTTCGCGTTGCGGACGATCAACGTCCCCGCCGTCGCGGTATAGGCGATCGACTTGCCGTCGATCACGACGCTGTGCTGGGTGACCGACTGCTCCGACTTCGGAATCTCCGCCTTGGGCTTGCCCTCCCCCGGCTTGTCGGGCATGTCGTCCGCGCGGGCCAAAACGGTTGAACAGAGCAGCAGGGCGGCCAAGCCGAGGAACTTACCTTTCATGCGGTTCTCCTAGGGAAGGTTCAGGCCGACGGCCGGACACAGCCGGGCCAAGAGAGACGTGGGAGCCTCGGAGCTTGGTACGCGGACGGGCGGGGGAAGGTTGCGGATACCGAGGCGAACGCTCAAGCCACCGAGCGGAACCGTGAAGTGATCGAGGAGAACGCTCTATCGATCGAGCGCTTGAACGGAACCTCCGCCGCGACTTTGGCCTCGCCCCGTCTTGGCGTGAACTCTTCGGAGGGCAGACTTCGCGTTTCCGTTCAGGAAGAATCTGAGGAACGAATGCCCGGACCCGAAGACAAGCCCGAGGCTTCCAAGAGACGGTTTGCTTGGTGGACACGGCTCCTGCGCCGCACGGCGGTCGCGGGCCTAGGAGTGCTCGGCTTGAGTGCCAGCGTCTCAGCCCTCGAGACGCATACTCCGACCGCCGAACCCACCTTCGAAAGCCGCAGCAAGCGCGGCAAACTGGGCAAGCTCGTCCTTCGGCTCGGCGGCGCAGGGCTCAAGCGATCGCCCAGCCATGGATCGCATCGATCGCACTCTTCTCATAGCTCTCACGCTTCACACTACTCCGGCTCGGGCGGTTATCCTTCTCCAGCCCCGCGCCAGCCGACTCCTCGTTCCGACCCGGCGCCGTTCTATACGCCCAAGCCCGCACCGGAACCTAAACCGTCGGCACCCCCGATCCCCCTCCGACCATCCTCCCCGGGAGGAGACCGCGTCGGGATCGATACGTCTGTGACGATCGAAGCGGTGGACCCGAAAGCACGCAAGGTGACCGCCAAACTCGGCTCGGGCCTCTTGCAGGACTTTTTCTACCCTCCGACCGTGGAGATCCTGGTCTATTCCCCGGACCCGTTGATCATTCACCTCGACCAACTTCTCGCCTTCGCCCCGGATGCCTCTCCCCTCCGTGTCGGCCGGAAGGTGGTCATCCACTGGACGTACCAAGACCATCAGCGTGTCGCGCTCCGATTCACGGTCGATCCCGCGCAAGAGGCGAAATGACTGACGAGGTGGCGGTCACGGTCGATACGACCCTCCACTCGCGACGAGCGATCTTCGAAGCCTGCTACAAGCTCACCGGGCAGAATTTCGTCACGCTCACTCGCGATCCCGGAAACCCAAACCTGGTCGTCATCGGATTTCGTGCCCGAAAAGATGCGCTCGATCCCTCGATCGCCGGAATCTTCGCCAACGAGTTGATCGACCAGGAGATTCGCGGCGCTCTCGACCGAGAGATGGCGCCGATTCGCGAGTTGATCGTGGCCCAAGCTTTCGCCGAAGGGAATCTTCTGGATTCCCTCCGCGAGGATGGCGACTACAGCGAGGACCCCCTTGGCATCGGCCAACTTCGCTGAGCCGCCCGCTCCGGCCCCGGCCTATCGGCTGCTTCCGTTCCGCTTCGAACGGTGGAAAAAGCGAGAAGTCCTCTTGGTCAACGACGTCGGGGACTCAGCTTTTCTAGACGCGCCAACCTTTTACGCCTTGGTCGGGCACTGCTTGTCGGTGGCCTCGCCGGGCTACCTGGAGCTCAAGTCCAAGCTGTTCCTGACCGACGGCG
>DATMZU010000401.1:0-11566 GCA_035607435.1 Thermoanaerobaculia bacterium
ACGGACGGCGAGCTGGAGTTCCTCGGCCGGCTCGACCACCAGGTCAAGGTGCGTGGCTTCCGCATCGAGCTGGGCGAGATCGAGGCGGCTCTCTTGGCCGAGAGTTGGGTCCGCGAGTCGGTGGTCCTGGCGCGGGAGGACCGGGCCGGCGACCGGCGCCTAGTGGCCTACGTGGTTGCGGTACCGGCCAATGCGCCCTCCGATCCGAAAACCGCGCTCCGCGCGCGCCTGGCCGCCCGGCTGCCGGAGTACATGGTGCCGGCGGATTTCGTCGTCCTCGCCGAGCTGCCGCGGACCCCCAACGGCAAGCTCGATCGCCGGGCGCTGCCGGCACCTGCGGGTGTAGAGCCCGCGTCCGCGGGAGGAGCGGCGTTTTCGCCGACCGGGGAGCTGGTCGGTGGGATCTGGAGCGAGCTGCTCGGCATCGAACGGATCGCCCCGGGCGACGACTTCTTCGCGCTCGGCGGGCATTCGCTGCTCGCCGCCCGCCTGCTCGCCCGAGTGCGCGACGTCTTCGGGGTCGAGCTTCCCCTCGCGGCCGTGTTCGCAGCGCCGACCGCCGCGGGGATGGCTTCGGCGATCGATCGCGCCCGGAGTGATGGGAACAGCGCCTCCGTCGAGCCAATCGTTCCCGACCGCGCGCCCGCCGGGCGGACCGCGCCTCTCTCGTTCGGTCAGGAACGGCTCTGGCTCGTCGCCCAGCTCGATCCAGGGAGCGTTGCCTACCACGTGCCGTTCGCGGCGCGGCTCGACGGCCGGCTCGACGTCGCGACGTTCCGCCGGGCGCTCGACGAGATCGTCCGTCGCCACGAGATCCTGCGCACCACGTTCCATCGCGATGCCGCCGAGGAGCTGCCGCTTCAGGTCGTGGCACCTTGGGCGCCGCTGCCCCTTCCGGCCATCGATCTCTCCGTTCTCGGCGGTTCGGTTGCGGGCGATGCGGAATCGGAACGCCTGCTCGCGCTCCTCGCGCGGCAGCCGCTCGATCTCGCGGACGGGCCGCTGGTGCGCGCGACGCTGATCCGGCTTGAGGCCGAGCGGCACCTGGCGCTCCTGCTGCAACATCACATCGTCTCGGACGGCTGGTCGCTGGGCCTCCTCCGCTACGAGCTGGCGACGCTGTACGCGGCGTTTCTCGGAGGTGGCCCAAGCCCGCTGCCGGAGCCGCCGATCCAATACGCCGATTACGCGGCGTGGCAGCGACGCCGGTTGGCCGATGGAGATTTCGACCTCCCGCTCGCCCGCGCCTCGGCTCGCCTCGAAGGGGTGCCCGAGATCTTCGATCTGCCGACCGATCGGCCGCGGCCGGAAACGCCGAGCGCCCGGGGAGGCCGGTGCCCGGTGCGGCTTGCTCCGGATCTCGGCCGCGAGCTGCGAGCGCTCGCCCGGCGCCAGGGAGCCACGCTTCACATGGCGCTGCTCGCAGGGTTTAGCGCCCTCCTTTCGCGCGCGGCGGGGCAGGACCGGTTCGCCATCGGTACGCCGGTGGCGGGCCGCGACCGGAGCGAATTCGAACCGTTGCTCGGATTTTTCGTCAACGATCTGGCGCTGCCTGTGGATCTGTCCGGCGAGCCGAGCTTTGCCGACCTGCTGGTCCGTGTGCGGACGGCGGCTCTGGCGGCCTACGCCGATCAGGAGGTGCCGTTCGAGCGGCTGGTCGAAGCCCTCCGGCCGCAAGATCGAGCGCGGTCGCCTCTGTTCCAGACGATGTTCGTATTCCAGAACGCGCCGCTTCCGGCGGTCGAACTCCCCGGCCTGGCGCTCTCCTCGTTCGAGATCCCGACCGGCAGCTCGAAGCTCGACCTGACGCTCCTCCTGGCCGACGATCCGGCGACGGGAGAGGGCGTCCTCGGCTCGCTCGAATACGCCGCCGACCTGTTCGACCCGGCGACCGCGGAACGCCTCGCCGCGGACTTCGGGCGGATCGTCGAGGCGGCGACGGCCGATCCGGATCTGCGGCTCGCGGATCTGCCGCTCGCCACCCCCGCGAGACGCCGGACGCTCGAAGGGGCGAGCCGTCCCCGGGCGCTTGGCGCCGCGGCGTCGCCGCAGCTCCCCGCGACGCCGATCGAAGAGCTGCTCGCGGCGATCTGGGCCGACCTTCTCTACGTCGAACGGGTCGGCGTCGAAGACGACTTCTTCGCGCTCGGCGGCCATTCGCTGCTCGCCGCGCGCCTGATCTCGCGGGTGCGCAAAGCGGTCGGGGTGGAGATCCCCCTCCGCTCCCTGTTTTCCGCGCCGACCGTCCGGGCGCAGGCGCGCCTCATCCTCCGCCTTCAGAAGGTCGTCCTCGGCGCCGGCCTGGAGGCGCCGCCGCTCCTGCCCGTGCCGCGCGACCGCGAGCTGCCGCTTTCGTTTGCCCAGGAACGGCTGTTCTTCCTCGACCGCTACGAGCCCGAGAGCCCCGTCTACAACCTGGCCGCCGCGATCGATTTGACCGGCGCGCTCGCGCCGCGGGTCCTCGCCGCGGCCCTGTCGGAAATCGTCCGCCGCCACGAGGCGCTGCGCACGGTATTTTCGGCGATCGGCGGGGTGCCGTTCCAGATCGTCGGCGCGCCCGCGCCGCTCGCCCTGCCGGTCATCGACCTCGCGGCGCTCGAAGCAAGGCAACCGGTTGCGGCGGCGCGGATCGAGCGCGGCGAGGCGCGCCGAGGGTTCGATCTCCGGCAGGGGCCGCTGCTGCGGACGATTCTTCTTCGACTCGGCGCCCGCGAGTGGACGGCGCTGCTCACCCTTCACCACGTGATCGCCGACGGCTGGTCGATCGAGGTGTTTCTGGCCGAGCTGTCGGCCCTCTATCGGAGCCTGTCCGCGGGTGAAGCCTTGACGTTGCCGGAGCTGCCGATCCAATACGCGGACTACGCGGTCTGGCAGCGAGGATGGCTCGCGGGCGCGGCGCTCGACGCCCGGCTCTCGGTATGGTGCGACCGGCTACGCGATGCGCCGCAGACGCTCGACCTACCCGCCGACCGGCCGCGGCCGGCGGTTCAGGGCCTGGCGGGAGGGCATCTGCCGGTCCGCGTCGCCCCCGATCTCGCGCACGCCCTGGCGATCTGTGGCCGGAGCCGCGGCACGACCCCGTTCATGGTCCTGCTTGCGGCCTTCGAGAGCCTGCTCGGCCGGCTCTCCGGGCAAGAGGAGGTGCTGGTCGGCACGCCGGTCGCGAACCGCGGCCACGAGGACATCGAAAAGCTGATCGGGTTCTTCGTCAACACCCTGGTGCTGCGCGGCGACCTCCGAGGCGACCCGTCGTTCGGGGCGCTGCTCGATCGGACGCGCGAGGTCTGCCTGGAGGCGTTCGCGCACCAGGACTTGCCGTTCGAGCGGCTGGTCGAAGAGCTGAAACCCGAGCGCGACCTGTCGCGCCCGCCGCTGGTCCAGGCGCTGCTTGCCTACCGCCCGCCCGCGGCGGGATCTCTCACCCTTCCCGGCCTGCGGTCGGCGGTTCGGACGGTGCCCACCGGCACGGCCAAGCTCGACCTCTCGCTGTCGCTGGTCGAGGAGCCGGACGGCGCTCTTGGCGGTTTCCTCGAATACGCCACGGCCCTGTTCGATCCGGCGACCGCCGCGCGGTTCTGGCAGAGCTTCGAGGTCCTGCTCGGCGGCGCCGTGGCGGATCCCGATCGCCGGCTCTCCGAGCTGCCCCTGCTTTCGGAAGCGGAGCGTCATCAACTGGAGATCGAATGGCGGCCGACCGGCGCGGAGATGCTCTCGGCGGCGCTTTTCCTTCACCGGCTGTTCGAGGCGCGGGCGGCGCGGCCTCCGGGCGCGGCTGCCTTGGATCGTGGCTCGCCCGGCCTCGAGATCGCGCCGCGCAACCCGGCCGAGGCGCTGCTGGCGGGGATCTGGGCCGAGGCGCTCGGTCGCGATCGGGTCGGCGTCGAGACGGGATTCTTCGAGCTGGGCGGCCATTCGTTGCTGGCTCTGCGGGTGGCGGCCCGAGTGCGCGACACGTTCGGCGTCGATCTTCCCTTGCGCGCGCTGTTCGAGGCGCCGACTGTGGCCGCCCTCGCGCTGCGGATCGCGGAGGCCCAAAGGGTGGGTGGGACGGAGGCGGGGCCGGATCTGGTCCGCCTGCCGGAGAACGCCGAGCGGCCCCTCTCGCTCGGCCAGGAGCGGCTCTGGTTCCTCGACCGGCTGGAGCCCGGAACCGCCACCTACAACCTGCCGTTCGCGCTCGACCTCGCGGGCTCGCCATCGGTCCCGGCGCTCGCTGGGGCGCTTTCCGAGATCGTTCGCCGTCATGCCGTTCTGCGCACGACCTTCGTGCCGTCTTCTGAAGACCCGGAGCAGCCGGTGCAGCGGATCGCGCCTCCCGGCCCGGTGCCGTTGCCCGGAATCGACCTCGCGGGGCTCTCCGCGGTTGCGGGAGAGGCCGAAGCGGCGCGGCTTGGGAGCGCTTGGGCGCGCCGGCCGTTCGACCTTTCGGCGGGACCGCTCTCCCGTTTCGTTCGGCTCCGGTTGTCCACCGAAGCGCACCGCCTGCTCGCGAACCTGCACCATTTGATCTTCGACGGCGGATCGCTGGGTCTTTTCCTAACCGAGCTGCGAGCGCTCTATCGCGCCGGGCTCTTGGGTACGCCCTCGCCCCTTCCCGCCCTGCCGCTCCAATACGCCGACTGGGCCGCCTGGCAGCGCGCGCGCCTCGCCGTTCCGGGCGCGCTCGACGGACAGGCCGCCTGGTGGCGCGAGCGGCTGGCCGGAGCGAGCGCGCTCGACCTGCCGCTCGATGCTCCACGCCCGCCGGTCCAAACGTTTGAGGGCGGCACCGTGGCGCTGGCTTTGCCCGAGGAACCGACCCGCGCTCTCGCGGCGCTCGCTCGGCGTCTCGGCACCACGCCGTTCATGGTCGTGCTGGCGGCGTTCGAGGCGCTCCTCGGCCGCCTTTCCGGACAGGAAGACCTCACGGTCGGCACGCCGGTCGCGAACCGCGGCCGCCCTGAGATCGAGGGGCTGATCGGCTTCTTCGTCGATACCCTCGTGCTGCGCGCCGATCTTGCCGGCGATCCGCGCTTCTCCGAGCTGGCGGCCCGGGCGCGCGAAGCGGTGCTCGGCGCCCACGCCCATGGCGACCTGCCGTTCGAGCGCCTGGTCGAAGAGCTGCGTCCGGCGCGCGACCTCGCCCGTCCGCCGCTGTTCCAGGCGATGCTGGCGTTTCAGGACGGTCTTCCCGCGTTCGATCTGGAAGGGCTCGCCGCGAGTGTGGCGCCGCTCTCGTCCGGCAGCGCCAAGTTCGAGCTGACCCTGGGCCTCGCCGCGGTGGGAGTCGAGTTGGTAGGCGGGCTCGAATACGCCGCCCGCCTGTTCGACCGGACGACCGCCGCGCGTTGGGCCCGGTCGTTCACCACGCTGCTCGCCGGAGCCCTCGCCGAGCCGGACCGGCGCTTGTCGGAGCTGCCGGTACTTTCAGGGGCAGAGCGGCATCAGCTGGAGCTTGAGTGGAATTCGATCGGACCGATCCGTCCGATCGGTCGGATCGGTCCGATGACCCTGCACCACCTTTTCGAGGCGCAGACAGCCCGGACGCCGGAAGCCACCGCCCTGATCGCCGGCACCCAACGCCTGACCTACGCCGAGCTGGACGCGCGGGCCGCCCGGGTGGCGCGGGGGCTCCGGGCGGGCGGCGTCGGCCCGGAGGTCCGCGTCGGCGTCAGCCTGCCGCGCGACGCCGACCTGGTGGCGGTGCTCCTCGGCGTGCTCAAGGCGGGGGGCGCCTACGTGCCGATCGATCCGGCCTATCCGGAGGAGCGTCGCGCGTGGATGCTCGCAGACTCGGGCGCCGCGATTCTCTTGGACCGAAAGGGTCTCGACGGGCTTGCGGAGCCAGTGCCCGAGCGGCCGGTGCCGAGCGGCGCGGGGCCGACGGCCGACAACCTGGCCTACGTGATCTTCACCTCGGGCTCGACCGGACGCCCCAAGGGGGTGGCGATCGAGCACCGGAGCGCGGTGGAGCTGGTCGCCTGGGCGCGGCGGACTTATTCGGACGAGGAGTTGGCGGGAGTGCTCGCCGCCACTTCGATCGCTTTCGACCTGTCGGTCTTCGAAATGTTCGTGACCCTCGCCTCGGGCGGCAAGGTGATTCTCGCCGCCAATGCCCTGGAGTTGCCCGAGCTGCCGGCGGCGCGCGAGGTCACCCTGATCAACACGGTGCCGTCGGCGATGGCGGAGCTGGTGCGGATGGGCGGCATTCCTCCATCGGTTCGGACGGTGAACCTCGCGGGCGAGCCGCTCTCGCGGGCGTTGGTGGATGGCGTCTACGCGGCGGCCGGGGTCGAGCGGGTATGCAACGCCTACGGGCCTTCGGAGGACACCACCTATTCGACGTTCGTCCACGTGCCGCGCGGGGAGCGCCGGGCGCCGACGATCGGCCGGCCGCTGCCCGGAACCGGCGCTCACATCGTAGAGCGGGGCCTGCGCCCCACGGCGATCGGAACGCCGGGCGAGCTGCTGCTCGGAGGCGTGGGGCTCGCCCGCGGCTATCTCGGCCGGCCCGAGCTGACCGCCGAGCGCTTCCTCCCGAATCCCTTTGCTTCGGACGGCGGTCTTCGGCTGTACCGCACCGGCGATCTCTCGCGCTTCCTGCCCGACGGGCAGATCGAGTTCCTGGGGCGGATCGACCACCAGGTCAAGGTGCGCGGCTTTCGCATCGAGCTGGGCGAGATCGAAGCGGCGTTGCGGCAACATCCGGCGCTTTCCGACCTGGCGGTGGTGGCGCGCGAGGACGCCCAGGGCGACCGGGTGCTAGCGGCCTACGTGGTGGGCCGGGAGGGAGCCGCGCCGCCGGCCGCGGACGACCTGCGCTCGCATCTGCGGCGGACCCTGCCGGAGTACATGGTGCCGGCGGATTTCGTCGTTCTGCCCGAGCTACCCCGCACCCCGAACGGCAAGCTGGACCGAAAAGTGTTGCCGGCTCCGGAGCGCGGCCGGTCGGCGCTCGCTCGCGGTTTCCTCGCTCCGCGGACGCCGGACGAAGAGCTGCTGGCGGGGATCTGGGCCGACCTTCTGAAGATTCCCCGGGTCGGCGTCGAGGACGATTACTTCGCGCTCGGCGGGCATTCGCTGCTCGCCACGCGGATGGTGGCCAGGGTGCGCGACGTCTTCGGCGTCGAGCTGCCCCTGCGGGCGCTGTTCGAAGCGCCGACGGTTGCGGCGCTCGCGGCGCGGATTGTGACGGCGCGCGGCGCCGAGGTAGAAGGAGTCGCCCCTGCACCGCCCCTTCTCCCGCGCTCTGCCGAGGACTCTGACTCGGCTGGCTTGCCGCTGTCGTTCGCCCAGGAACGGCTCTGGTTCCTCGATCGCCTGGAGCCGGGAAGCGCGGCCTACAACCTGCCGGTCGCCCTCACCCTACGCGGCGATCTGGATGCCCCCCGCTTCGCTCGCGCCTTTGCCGGCGTGGTGCGGCGGCACGAAGCGCTGCGCACGCGTTTTCGGGATTCCGGCGCCGGGCCGATCCAGGCGATCGACGCCGAAGCCGAAATTCCCTTCGACCGTACCGACCTGCGCCGCTTGGCTGAGCCCGCTCGAAGCGAGGAGGCCGGGCGGCTGCTCTCGACGGAGGCGCGCCAGCCGTTCGATCTGGCGCGCGGTCCGCTCGCCCGCGCCCGGCTGCTGCGGTTTGAAGACGGTCTGCATCTGGCGCTCTTGACGCTTCACCACATCGTGGCGGACGGCTGGTCGTTCGGCGTGCTCACCTCCGAGATCGCCGCGCTCTATGGCGGTGCCGAGTTGGCCCCTTTGCCGATCCAGTATGCCGACTATGCGCTCTGGCAGCGGCGCTGGCTGGCAGGTCCGGCTCTCGAAGCGCAGCTTTCCTACTGGGTGGAGCGCTTGGAAGGAGCGCCGGCCGAGTTGGAGCTGCCTGCCGACCGGCCGTGGCCCACGGCGGCGCTCACCGGGCGCGGAGGGGTGCGGCAGATCGGCTTGGGAACGGAGGAGTGGGAGCGGCTTCGCGCTCTCTGCCGCAGGCGCGGCGCCACACCGTTCATGGGGTTGCTCGCGGCGCTCCAGGCGTTTCTGGGGCGGCTCGCCGGGGAGGAAGATGTCTTGGTCGGCGCGGCCGTGGCGAACCGGCGGCACAGCGCCACGGAAGGGTTGATCGGCCTGTTCGTCAACACCCTCGTGCTGCGCACGTCGCTCGCCGGGGATCCGCCGTTCCAACGCCTGGTCGAGCGCGCGCGAGAGACGGCGCTCGGCGCCTACGCCCACCAAGATCTGCCGTTCGAGCGCCTGGTCGAAGAGCTTGCCGCGGAGCGCGACCTCGCCCGGTCGCCGCTGTTCCAGGTTCTGCTGGTGCTCCACAACGCGCCTCTTTCGGTCCTCACGCTGCCCGGGCTCACCCTGGAACCAATCGAGATCGAGACCGGAACGGCCAAGCTCGATCTCGCCCTTTCGCTCACCGAGCGGGATGAGGGGGTGAGAGGCGGCTTGGAGTACAGCGCCGACCGGTTCGATGTGGCGACCGCCGAGCGCTTCGCCCACGCCTTCGAGGTTTGGGTCGGCGCGGCGGGCGAGAGCCCGAGTCGGCGGCTTTCGGAGCTGCCCCTGCTGGCCGCCGAGGAGCTGTTGCAGCTCGTCGTTCCTCACGGAGAACGGCCGGAGCGACGGCTTCTCCGGGCGCGCGGTGCCGTGCGCTCCGGGACTGCGATCTTCCGCGCTCCGCTCTCGCCGCTCGAAGAGGGGCTGGCCGATCTCTGGAGCGAGCTTCTGGGGGCGGATCGGATCGGCCGTGACGACGACTTCTTTACGCTCGGCGGCCACTCGTTGCTCGCCGCCCGCCTGGTGGCCCGGGTGCGCGAGCTGTTCGCCATCGAGCTGCCGGTGCGGGCGGTGTTCGAGGCGCCGACCCTCGCCGCTCTCGGTCGGCGGGTTGCAGCGGCGGCGCCGGGCGCTTCGTCGCCGATCGCGCGGCGCGCCGCGGGGAGCGTCGCGCGTGCCTCGTTCGCGCAGGAGCGGATCTGGTTCCTCGATCGTTTCGCACCCGGCGATTCCTCGTACAACTTACCCGTGGCGCTACGCCTTCGCGGGGTTCTGGACCCGAAGCGTTTCGCGCTCGCCTTCGCGCGGGTGGTCGAGCGGCAGGAGGCGTTGCGCACAAGATTCCGGGAGCACGAGGGCCATGTCGTCTTGGAGGTTGTGCCGCGCGCAGAGTTGGCCGTCGCTCATGCGGATCTCGCGGGCCTGCCGGCAGCGGCGGCGGACGCCGAGACCGGGCGCCTGCTGCGCGTGGAAGGTGGGCGGCCGTTCGATCTCGCCCGGGCGCCGCTCGCGCGCGTCACTCTGCTCCGCCTTGCCTCCGAGCACCTCGCGATCCTCGTCCTGCATCACATCGTGGCCGACGGCTGGTCGATCGGCGTGTTGCTGCGCGAGGTCGGGGCCTTCTATGCCGCGGCGGAGGGGGAGGAGCCGACGTTGCCCGCGCTGCCGATCCAGTACGCCGACTATGCCGCCTGGCAGCGCGACCGGGTGGAAGGGGAGGCGCTCGCCGGCCAGCTCGCCTGGTGGCGCGCGGCGCTCGCCGGCCCGGAAGGGCCTGCCCCTGCGCTCACCCTGCCGACCGACCGGCCGCGGCCGGCGCTCGCCACCTCGCGCGGCAAAAGCCTGCCGGTCGAGATCGGCGAGCCGCTCACCCGCGCGCTCGCCGCTTTCGGACGGCGGCACGGGGCGACGCTGTTCATGACCCTGCTCGCCGCCTACGAGGTTCTGCTCTCCCGCCTCGCGGGGCAGGAGCGCCTGGTGGTCGGTTCGCCGGTCGCGAGCCGCTCCAGAGTCGAGACCGAAGGTTTGATCGGGCTTTTCCTGAACACCCTGCCGCTGCCGGCCGACTTGGGGGGAGATCCCGCTTTCCCCGCGCTGCTGGCCCAGGTGCGCGAGACGACGCTGGGCGCCTACGCCCATCAGGAGCTGCCGTTCGAGAAGCTGGTGGCTGAGCTAGCGCCGGAGCGCAACCTTGCCCACGCGCCGATCTTCCAGGCGCTCCTGGTGCTCCAGAACACGCCGCTGCCGACGCTCGACCTGCCGGGGCTGGTGCTGGAAGGCGTCGAGGTCGAGAGCGACAGCGCGAAGCTCGATCTCGTATTGAATGTCGGGGAATCGGTCGGGTCGGGCCGCGGCCTCGTGGGCCGGTTCCTCTATAAGACCGACCTGTTCGACCGCGCCACGGTGGTCCGCTTCGCGGGGCACCTCCGCACCCTGATCGCGGGCCTCGCGGCGAACCCCGAGCGGCGGATCTCCGAGCTGCCGCTGCTTTCAGCGGCCGAGCAACAGCAGCTCCGGGATTGGAATGCCACCGCGACTCTCTACCGCGACGGGATTTGCCTGCACGAGCTGATCGAAGAGCAGGCCGCGCGCACGCCCGACGCGGTCGCCGTCACCGCGGCCGGCACGCCGCTCGGCTATCGCCGCCTTGACCGCGCGGCCAACGCCCTGGCGCGGCGCCTCGTCGCGCTGGGCGTCGGTCCGGAGACGAGAGTAGGGATCGTCGCCGAGCGTTCGCTGGAGCTGAGCGTCGGCCTGCTCGCGATCTTGAAGGCCGGCGCCGCCTACGTGCCGCTCGATCCCTCCTATCCGCGGGAACGGCTGGCCTGGATGCTCGAAGACTCTTCAGTCAGCGTGCTCCTCGCCCAGGAGCGACTGGTCGCAGGGCTGCCGGCGCACGGCGCGCGGGTACTGCCGCTCGAAGACTGTTTGGAGCAAGAGTGCGAGACCCCGCCGACGAGCGCTGTCCATCCCGACAATCTCGCCTACGTGATCTATACCTCGGGCTCGACGGGCCGGCCCAAGGGGGCGATGAACAGCCACCGGGGCATCGTCAACCGTCTGCTCTGGATGCAGGAGCGCTACCGCCTGGGGCCGGACGATCGGGTGCTCCAGAAGACCCCGGTAAGCTTCGACGTCTCGGTCTGGGAGCTGTTCTGGCCGCTGCTCGCGGGCGCCCGCCTGGTGATGGCGGATCCGGGCCAGCACGGCGATAGCGCCTATCTGGTCGAGACGATCGTCGCCGAGGGGATCACGACGCTTCATTTCGTGCCGTCGATGCTCCAGGTGTTCGCCGGGGCGCCGGGACTCGAACGGTGCGGCTCGCTCGCGCGGGTGATCGCGAGTGGCGAGGCGCTTTCGCGCGATCTTGCGGACCGCTTTCTGGCCCGCTCCGGCGCCGCGCTCGAAAACCTCTACGGCCCGACCGAGGCGGCGGTCGATGTGACCTGGTGGGTGTGCGACCGGGGTCCCAGACCGACCGTGCCGATCGGCCGGCCGGTCGCCAACACGACGATTCACCTCCTCGATCGCGCGTTCGGGCCGGTGCCGATGGGGGTCGCGGGAGAGCTGTTCATCGGCGGCGTCCAGGTCGGACGCGGCTATTGGCGGCGGCCGGAGCTGACCGCGGAGCGGTTCGTGCCCGATCCCTGGAGCGGCCTGCCCGGGGAGCGGCTCTACAAGACCGGCGACCAGGTTCGCCACCGGCCGGACGGCTCTCTCGACTTCCTGGGCCGCCTCGACGGCCAGGTCAAGGTGCGCGGGTTCCGGATCGAGCTGGGGGAGGTGGAGTCGGCGCTCGCGGCCTGCCCGG
>DATMZU010000407.1:0-5258 GCA_035607435.1 Thermoanaerobaculia bacterium
CGTCGCGCCGATTGGTGGCCATCTTCATCCGGAAGTTGAAAACGGCTTGCGTGCGCCCGAGGTTATTCTGGTCGGTGACGATGGTTTCAGCCTCGAGCCCAGTTCCGGCGCTTCCGGCGGCCTCACCCTTCGGCGCGAAAGCGAGCGCACCGGCACTCACGCCAAGAACCGCGGCGCCCGCACCGCCCAGGAACTGCCGACGATTGACGTTGGGGATTTCGGCGCTCTCCGGCGCCAGGGTGTCGTCCTGCTCGGTGCTCATACGATTGACTCCTAATGGTTGATATTCCGCCGTCAAAACGGGTCCAGCGGGTGAGAATCGCCCTTCGGCGAGATTCTTAGAGATCCGAAGCCTGGGCACTCGCGTATAGACAATAGTCAGGGTGTCGTTTTCGGCCCAAAGTGTGACACACCGGGGCCTAGGTGTGCCCAGGACTTTTTGTCGCCCCCTCGGTTTTCGGCAATTTTCCGGCACAAATCGAAGTTATTGCGGGCGGTGCCCGCCTTCGGGTATCCTTCCGGGCTCTTACGGCGTCCCTGGCGTACATCGCCGCCAGGTGTCGTCCCCAAGCCAAAGCAGAGAGGGGAAGTTTCCAGTGAAAGAAAATCTCCACCCCCAGCTGAACCTCGTGACCGCGGTCTGCGCCTGCGGCAACACGTTCGAGACCCACTCGACGAAGAAGGACCTGCGGCTCGAGATCTGTAGCGTGTGCCACCCGTTCTTCTCGGGCAAGCAGAAGCTGATCGACACCGCCGGCCGCGTCGAGCGCTTCAAGAAGCGCTACAACAAAGCCGCTTAGCTTCGCTCCCGCACGGACCCCTTACGCCGCGGCCGGCAAGTGCCGCGGCGTCGCCGTTTCTGGGGACACCGGGGATCGTCAAAGGGTCGTAAGCGACCCAATGGAGCGAGGTAGCCCATGTTCGAACGCCTGGCCGACATCGAAAGAACCTACGAAGACTTAAACGCCAAGCTCGCCGATCCGACGATCCTGGGCGATCACAAGGCGTATGCCGACACCAATCGGCACATCGTGGAGATCCGCCCGCTGGTCGATCTCTACCGCCAGCACGCGAGCATCGCCCGCCAGATCCGCGAGGCCAAGGAAATGCTCGCGACCGTCCCGAAGGACGATGAGATGTACACCTTCGCGGAAGAAGAGCTCGCGACGCTTGAACCGCGGCTCCTGGCGGCGGAAGAGGCATTGCGCGTCGAGCTGACGCCCAAAGACCCGAACGACGCGCGGAACGTCGTGCTGGAAATCCGCGCCGGCACCGGCGGCGACGAGGCTTCTCTCTTCGCGGCCGAGCTGTTCCGGATGTACAGCCGCTACGCCGAGCGCCAGAACTGGCGGGTCGAGGTGATCGACCTGTCGGAGTCCGGCGTCCGCGGCATCAAAGAGGTCTCGGCGATCATCGAGGGCCGGGGCGCCTACAGCAAGCTCAAGTACGAGGGCGGGACGCACCGCGTGCAGCGGGTGCCCGAGACCGAGGCCTCGGGGCGCATCCACACCTCCGCGGTCACGGTCGCCGTGCTGCCGGAAGCCGAAGACGTCGAAATCGCGATCGAAGACAAGGATCTCCGGATCGACACCTTCTGCGCCTCCGGCCCGGGCGGCCAGGGGGTCAACACGACCTACTCCGCGGTGCGGATCACCCACCTGCCGACGGGAGTCGCGGTCAGCTGCCAGGACGAGCGGAGCCAGATCAAGAACAAGGCGAAGGCGATGCGCGTCCTCAAAGCCCGGCTGCTCGAAGCCGAGCGCGAAAAGGCCGAGTCGCAAGCGAGCGAGGAGCGCCGCAAGATGGTCGGCTCGGGCGACCGCTCGGAGAAGATCCGGACCTACAACTTCCCGCAGAACCGGGTCACCGATCACCGCATCGGCCTCTCGGTCCACAACCTGCCGGGAGTCATGGAAGGCGACGTCGATCCCCTGATCGAGCCCCTGGTCGCCCACTACCAGGCGCAGAAGATGGCCGAGCAGGCGGGGAAAGCGGCGTAACGGCGAACACAAGTTGAAGCAGTGCCGGACGGGCCGTAGGGGCGGAGCTTGCCTCCGCCCTGGGTTTGCGATTCTCTCGGGCGGAGGCAAGCTCCGCCCCTACGTAAGGATCGCGCTCACCAGCTGCCCGCATGCACCCTGGACGTCGCGGCTGCGGCTTTTGCGGACGCTGACGAAACAGCCGTGATCGCGCAGGCGGCGCAAAAATCGCTGGACCCGCTCCCCCGCCGGCTCGCGGAAGGCCGAGCGGGCGTGCTCGTTCATCGGGATCAGGTTCACGTTGTGGCGGTGGCGCAGGTCGCCGAGCCAGGCGGCGAGGCGGTCGGCGTCTTCATCGGTGTCGTTCTCTCCGGCGAGCATCACGTACTCGAACAGGAAGCGCTCGTTCTTCTCGAGCGGCCAGTCGGCGAGCGCCTGGCGCAGGCGGGCGAGGTTGAAGGCCCGGTTGATCGGCATGGTCGCCGAACGCTGGGCGTCGGTCGTGGCGTTGAGCGAAACCGCGAGCTGCGGCCGGGGGGTCATTTTAGCCAGCCGCTCGATGCCTGAGACGAGACCTGCCGTGCTGACCGTGATCCGCCGCGGCGAGAGACCCGCCCCTCCTGGGTAGCAGAGCACCTGGATCGCCCGGTGGACGTGATCGAGGTTGTGCAGCGGCTCGCCCATGCCCATGAACACGAGGGTCAGCAGGTCGCCCCGCCGGGGTCCCAGCTCGTGCATCAGGGCGAGCACCTGGCCGACGATTTCCCCGGCGGAGAGGTTTCTCACGATGCCCATCGCCCCGGTCGCGCAGAACGTGCAGCCGAGGGCGCAGCCGACCTGGCTCGAAACGCAGAACGTGACTCTGCCGTCCGGTCGCCGCGGCATGTGGATCGCCTCGATCCGGTGGCCATCGGCAAGCTCCAGCACCAGCTTGGTGGCCCCGTCTTCGGACGGGAAGCGCTCGACGATTCGAGGCAACGAGAGGTCGGTGTGCTCCGCCAACCACGCCCGGGTGTTGCGGGCGAGAAACAACTGCCCGTCCGGCGAGCCTGCGCCCGGAGCCCGACCCCAGGTGAGCACCCGTTGCAGCCGGCCGAAGGCGTGCCCCGGAACCCCCGGGCAGCCGAGCGCCGCGAGCTGATCCGGCAGCAGCGCCCACGCCGAGGGGAGCCCCGCCCGTTCGGGCGCGCGGCGGTCCCAGGGAGCTGGAACAGCCGAAGGCGCCGAGGCGGCCGGGGCGAGGATCGTAAGAGTCGGCATGGGTGGAGATCTCGCGCGCCGCTACATCTTGTCCGGAACCGGCACGCCCAGCACGTCGGCGAGGGTCTCCAGTCCCTTCTGGTAGACCTGGATCGCGGCGAGCCGGGCGGTGCGGAGGGTCTCGTCCTGCTCGTGGAGAATCGGGTGCTTGTGGTACGCCTGGTTGAACTTTTGGGCCAGGTCGAGCGCCTGGCGGGCGACGATCGACAATTCGAGGCCCAGGGCGCCGCGCTCGATCGATTCTTCGACCTGGGCGGTCGCGAGCGCCAGGTCCCACAGATCGTCGGCGTAGGCCTCCGCGGGGATCTGCGCCGCGATTTCGGCCGCGACCTCCGCGGCGAGACCCACCTCGACCAGTTTCCGGCGGATGTTTTTCGCCCGCACCAGCGAATATTGAAGGTAGGGCCCGGACTCCCCTTCGAACGACAGCGCCTCGTCGAAATCGAACGCGATCACCCGGTTGGTGGTCGCCTTGACCATGAAGAAGCGGATCGCCGCGACCGCGATCTGGTGCGCCAGGGTGTCGAGCGTCGCGGGATCGAGCTCCCGGTTGCGGGCGGCGATCTCCTCGCGGCTCTTGGCCTGGAGTTGGTCGATCAGATCGTCGGCTTTGACCCCGATCCCCTTCCGGCCGGACATCTCCAGCGCCTTTTCCTCCCCTTCGACCGCGAACCCGAGCAGCCGGGCGGTGGCCGGCGACAGGGCGACCATCTCGTAGGCGAAGTGGACCGAGCGCTTGGCCTCCTCCCCGTGGCCGAGCGATTGGAGCCCGGCGCGGACGATCTTCTGGAGGTAGGACTGGCGGTTGTCGATGACGTTGATCACCCGGCACGCTCCGCCGAACGGCGGATGTTCCGCGACCCCGTCCCCGTGGCAGGTCTGCCAGAGGTTCTGCTCGGTCCACAGGCGGTATTCGAAGTCCTGGCCCAGCAGGCCGAACTTCCAGAGCTGGTAGGCGATGTCTTTGCCGACGTAGGTGACCGTGCCGTCGGAGCGGACGATCACTTTGTCCGGATCTTCGAGACCCGCGAATTCGTCGCTTTCCGAAAGAGGCATCACCCAGCAGCCGACGTTTTTGCCGTCCGCTTCGAGCCGCACCGCGCCCGAGACCTTCAGGCGCTCGAACGCAACGTTGAAGAAATGGAGCGCCAGGATGTCGCTCTCGTGGGTGAGCAGGTCGTAGCCGATGTCCAAGCGGGCCATGGTCGCGAGGTGCCGGCCGACGATCCGCCGGGCGACCAGGCGGCCCATTTCGGCCCGCGGCCCCACTCCGGATTCCAGCTCGTGCAGCGTCGCGCGGCGAAGCGCCTGGCGGGCAGGATCCTCCCCGAACCAGCGGCCGACCTCGCTGTAGAGATCCCAGCAGTAGAAGTCGAACGGCTCGGGCAGAGCGGCCACCTCGGCGAGCGTCATCCCGCGCAGATCGAGGAAGCCGACCACGACGTCGGCCACCTGGACCCCCGTGTCGTCGATGTAGTTCTGCACCTCGGTCGGGAAGCCGAGCGCCCGCAAGGAACGGCCGAGCACGTCGCCGAGCACGGCGTTCCGGAGGTGGCCGATGTGCGCCGCCTTGTTCGGGTTGATGTTCGTGTGCTCGACGATGACCTTTTCCGGCCGGGGCGTGCCCGAAAGGATGGGCGCGCCGAGCAGCCGGCCGACGAACGCCGGGCGGTCGAGGAACAAATTCAGATAGCCGGCGCCGAGGATGCGGATCTCGCGCACCCCGGCAGGGAGCCGAAACTCCGCCTGCAGCTCCTCGGCGATCGCCTTCGGGTTCTTTTTGAGCGTCCGGGCGAGCTGGAGCGCGGCGGGAAACGCCAAATCGCCCAGTTCGCGCCGCGGCGGGACTTCCAGAACCGGATCGTGATCGACGCCGAAACGGGCCTGGATCGCCCGCGTCATCTCCTGTTTCAGCTGGGAATTGAGCTCTCTCCACATGGTCGCGGGAGTCTACCTCAGGGACTCATCCAGGCCCGGTTCGGCGTTCTACGCCGTCCTTGATATGATTTGGCCACCGCA
>DATMZU010000458.1:0-14531 GCA_035607435.1 Thermoanaerobaculia bacterium
TCCCCGGCCGCCGAAAGAGACCGGATTGCTCGAACGGCTGGGCCTGACCCGCCGGCGGTACTTTCTCTACGTCAGCCGGTTCGAGCCGGAAAATAATCCGCACCGGGTGGCCGCGGCGTACGCGCAAGCCCATCAGGGGACCGATGTCCCGCTCGTGATGGTCGGCGGCGCGCCTTACGCGCAGGGGTTCATCGCGAGCTTCACCGAAGGCGCCGACCCGCGGATTCGTTTCCCCGGACCGATCTACGGCGAGGGGTACCGCGAGCTGTTGGCGAACGCCTATGCCTACCTTCATGCGACGGAGGTGGGCGGCACCCACCCGGCGCTGGTCGAGGCGATGGGCTACGGCAACTGCGTCCTGCTCCACGACACGCCGGAGAACCGCGAGGTGGCGGGCGGGACGGCCCGGTGGTTCGACGCCCACCGGCCACTCACCTTGACGGCCGAGATCGAATGGGCGCTCGCCCACCCTCAGGGGGTCGCGGCTCTCCGCGAACAGGCCGCCGCCCGGGCGGCCGAGCGGTTCTCTTGGGATGCCGTCGCCGACCGCTATGCCGCCCTTTTGGCCCGGCTGCCGGCTCAAGAGTTCGAGTAAAATCTGGGACCGGCATAGGTAAACCCCGATTGTTCCTCGAAAAACACCAAACCATGATCTTCGCCGTTTGGACGCTTTTTCATCCCAATCCGTTAAAATCCCCAAAGGTTCGTTACGGGGCGGCAAGGGACAACCCAATCTAGATGCTCAAAGAACGCGCACGCATCCTCGCGGTCGGCATTTTCCTGGTCGATCTGGGCCTGGTCGCCGGGGCGTTCATCTGCGCTTTCCTCCTTCGCAGCTGGCTGCTGCCCGACATCGCGCCGCACGCCTTCCCCAGCCGGCTCTACCCGCTTTCCGCCTACCTGCCGCTGTTGCCGCTCGCCCTGCTGATCTGGGGCGTGCTGCTGCTCTCCTCGGGGCGCTACCGGTCGCACCGCACGGTGCCGCTGCTCGACGAGGCGTGGGCGATCATCCGCATCTGCATCTCCGGATCGGTGATCTTCACCCTCTCGCTCTACGCCCTGCGGATCGACGAGGAGATCCTCGGCTCCGACCGGGTGAGCCGCTCCTGGGTGCTGCTGTTCGCGGTGTTCTCCCTCCTGTTCCTGCTCTCCGAGAAAATCGCCGTGCGGCTCACCTCGCGCTATGTGCGCAGCCGCGGCTTCAACTACCGGACCGTGCTGATCGTGGGCACCAACGAGAGCGCGCTGCAGATCGCCGACTCGCTCGACCAGCACCGATTCTGGGGGTATCGCATCCTCGGCTTCGTCGAAAACGAGCCGCTGCCGGCCGATTGGCCGCGCCGCTATCGGATCGTCGGCCGGATCGAAGACATCCCGGGGATCGTCGAGACCCAGGTGATCGACGACGTGATCTTCGCGGTCCATCGGAAAGAGCTGGACCGCCTGGAGGACCTGTTCCTGTCGCTCCAAGAGCAGGGGATCCGCACCCGGTTCGCGATGAACCTGTTCCCCCATACGCGGGCACGGGTCGAGCTGGAAGACCTGGACGGCATGCCGCTGGTCTCGTTCGCCACCGCGCCGACCAATCCTTTGCAGCTGATGACCAAGCGCGCCCTGGACATCGCGGTCGCCTCGTCGCTCCTGGTGCTCGCGATCCCGATCGCCGCGGGAGTGGCTCTACTGATCAAGCTCACCTCGGGGGGAGCCGTGCTGTTCCGCCAGACCCGCTGCGGCTTGAACGGGCGCGCGTTCACGCTCTACAAGTTCCGCACCATGGTGGTGGGCGCCGAAGAGCAGCAGGGCGGGCTGATGCACCTGAACGAGATGAACGGCCCGGTGTTCAAGCTGAAAAGCGATCCGCGCGTGACCTGGATCGGCCGTTTCTTGAGGAAGTTCAGCCTCGACGAGCTGCCGCAATTCTGGAACGTGCTGCGCGGCGACATGAGCCTGGTCGGTCCGCGCCCGCCGATCCCCGACGAGGTGGCCCGCTACCAGCGCTGGCAGCGCAGGCGCCTGTCGATGAAGCCGGGGCTCACCTGCCTGTGGCAGATCAGCGGCCGGAACAACGTCGATTTCGACCGCTGGATGGAACTGGACCTCGAATACATCGATTCCTGGTCGCCCACGCTCGATCTGAAGATCCTGCTCAAGACGATTCCCGTCGTGCTGCTCGGCCGGGGCGCGTCGTAAGAGGGCGGGGACATCTTTCCGAGGACGGCTCCGAGTCTGTCTGAGCGAAGCGAGTTACGAGGAGCCGCCCGCAGGGAAGATTTCCCCGCCCTCATCCCAGCGGTAGCTCGATCGTAAACACGCTGCCCGTCGGCCGATTGTCCTCCACCCGGAGCGTCCCGTGGTGGTCGGTGACGATCCGGTGGACGATCGCGAGCCCCATGCCGGTGCCGCGCCCCTTGGTCGAAAAATAGGGCAGGAACAGCTTGTCCTTCGATTCCGCCGGGATGCCGCGGCCGGTATCGGCGACATGGATCTCCAGGTGCCCTTCGGCGACCTCGACCGAGACGGTCACCGTCCCCGGCGGATCGGTCGCCTCGACTCCGTTGTCGATCAGGTTGATTAGCGCGCGGCGGATCTGCTCGCCGTCGAGCCAGACGGCGGGCAGCGGCTCGGTTCCGAACACGCACACCACCGGCACGCCCACCTTCACGTCGCGGTAGAGATGGCAGGTCTCCTCGATCAGCTTGGCGAGGTCGAGCTGCGCCGGGCGCGGCCGGGGCATCCGGGCGTAGCGCGAAAACTCGTCGACCATGCCCTGGAGATTTTCCACCTCGCGGACGATGATGTCGGCCGCCTCTTCGATCGCCGGACCGAGCTCCGGATCGCCGCGCCGGTGTTTTTCGAGCAGCCTTTCTGCGCCCAGGCGGATCGGGGTGAGGGGGTTCTTGATCTCGTGCGCGACCCGCCGCGCCGCTTCGTTCCAGGCCGCCAGCTGCTGCGCCTGGATCAGCTCGGTCAGGTCTTCGAGCACCAGGACCCGGCCGCGCGAGCCCGCCGCGTCGCGGATCGGCGTCACCTTCACCTCGAAGGTCTTCCAATCGCCGCCGACCACCATCTGGACCTCGCGCGCCGAGCGCCGGTCGCGGCCGGTCTGCGGTTCGGGCAGGCTCGCGAGCAGGGCGGCGAGCTTGCTTCGCTCCGGGTCGCTCCACGCCTCTGCAGCCGTGCGGCCGACCACTTCGTCCTCGCGCTGGTGGAGCATCTGGAGCGCGGCACCGTTGCAGGTGAAGATTCGTCCCGCGCCGTCGATCGAAACGATACCGGCGGCGACGTTTTCGAGCACTGCGGCGACCAAAGCGCGCTCTTCGGCGAGCCGCTCGTTGGTGGTCTGGAGCGCCCGGTTGCTGCGCTGCAATTCCTCGGTCATCCCGTTGAACGAGGCGACCAGCACGCCGAGCTCGTCGTCGGCCGGCACCTCCACCCGGTGGTCGAGGTCGCCGCCGCTGATCCTCCGGGTCCCCTCGGCGAGCGCCAAGATCGGCACGGTCACCCGCCGGGCGAGGTAGAGCCCGGTCCAGGTCGAGGCGAGCAGGATCAGGAGCGTGACCATCAGGAAGATCAGCAGATGGCTCGCGCGCAGATCCTCCTTCTGCACTTCGAGCTGGCGGTAGCTTTGAAACGCCTCGATCAGTCGCTCGGTGCGCTCCGCGAGCACCGGATCGAGCAGCGAACCGGCGACCACGATGCGCGGCTTCGGCTCGGCGACGTCGGAAGCGAGCGGATCGGCCGCCGGGCCGGTTTCGCCCGCTTCCGTCTCCGCCGCGGCGGCCCCTCCTGAAACCGCCGCGAGCACCAGCCGGCCGCGCCCGCCGGGCGGCTCGATGGTGCGCACCGCGCGCCCTTCGGTCGCCGCTTCGCCGAGCAGATCGCTCCCCGGCTCGGGCAGGTCGGAGATGCCGGAGCGGGATTCGACCACCCCTTGGACGAAATCGTTCCCTTCATAGACCGCGAGGAAGTCGAGGTCGTTCTCGGCGAGCATCGCGCGCAGCCGGTCTTCCAGGCGCTCGCGCTCCGCTTCGCGCGAGAGGTCGACGGTGCCGAGATCGGCCAGCGCGCGGCGGGCGGCCGATTCGCACGATCCTTGAACCCGGTCGATCAGCGCCTGGGCGACTGCGTTCCCCTGTTCGAGCACCGGGCGGACGGGTGTGGCGAACCAGCGGTCGATCGAACCCTGGAGCAGCTCGGTGGCGATCACGAACAGGGTGAGCACCGGAAACAGCGACAGGCCGACGTAGGTGGCGACCAGCTTGGTCTTGAGCTTCGAGCCGAGGATGCGGTGGCGCCGCTCCAGAAACAGTTTGAACAGGTCGCGCAGCAGGACGAACAGGATCGCCAGGATCAGGACGACGTTCACGTACCAGAGGACGAACAACAGCACCCGGTTGGTCACCAGGTAGGCCGGCATCTCCCGGTCGCGCTGCAAGAGGTAGAAGATGGCGGTGAAGATGAACAGCAGTCCGACCAGGCCGAACAACAGCGTCCGCGTGTTCTTGCCCTGCTGGTAGAGCCGATCGCGCAGACTCAAGCGTTTGGCCTCAAGGAGTGGCCGGAGGCCGGAACTTGTTCGATTCCGCCCAGTCGGTGCGGACGTCGGTCGGGATGATCGCGAGCACCATGCGCGAGCCGAGGATCGCCCGGGCGAGCACCAGGTAGCGCACTCCGGGGGTGAGCCCCTGGACGCGGAAGACGGGCACCCGCTCGATCTTCCGCAGCGCGTCGAGCAGGGCCGGCCGGTCGCGCACGGTTTTGCTTTCGATCAGCTCGCCGCCCAGACGGAAATGCAGGTTGGTCTCCCGGGCGACCGCGTCGTAGGTGGCGGTGATTTCCAGGGTGTTGCGCTCCAGCCCCTGGTCGTACCACCGTTTGCGATCGCGGGCCAGCTCCAGCTCGTAGACGATCTGGGTCGGCAGGCCGGTGTCGATCCGTTCGAGCAGGCGGCGGTCGATTCCCCCGTCGAGCCGGAACGAGACGAGCACCTGATCACCTTCGACGGTGGCCCGCAGCACCCGGATCTGGCCTTGAGCCCGGGCGAGCGAGCCGAGCAACCCGGGAAGCAGGAACAGGAGGACGCAACAAAGCGCCGATCTCGATCTCATCGGTCGGCAGATCCTAGCAGGAAGGAAAGGCAAGAAAGGACCTAAAGGAGGGCAGGACATCCCGCTTCACCGGCAATTGGTCCCTGGAGTCCTTCGTGTCCTTTAGGTCCTTTCGCCCCTGGTAGACTCCCCCGGTCATGACGAACCCCAAGCAAGCCATCCGCTCGCTCGCCTCGAACAAGCGGGCGACGCACGAATATCAGATCCTCGAAAGTTTCGAAGCGGGTTTGGAGCTGACCGGCACGGAAGTCAAAGCCGCCCGGGCCGGCAAGGTCCAGCTGCGCGACAGCTTCGTCGAGTTCCGCGACGGCCAGGCCTACCTGGTGGGCGCGCACATCAGCCCCTACAGCCACGGCAACCGCGAGAATCACCCGCCCGAGCGACCGCGCCGGCTGCTGCTGTCGCGCCGCGAGCTGGACAAACTGTACGGCAGGACGCAGCTCCAGGGGCTCACCGTGATCCCGCTCTCGTTCTACCTGAAAGGGAATTGGATCAAGGTGGAGGTCGTCCTCGCCCAGGGCAAGAAGCTCTACGACAAGCGCGAGACCGAGCGAAAGAAGGAAGCGGACCGCGAGGCGACGGCGGCGATCAAGACGGCGCGAGGCCGGTAGGCGCACCCCCGGGCCACAAATCTTCCGCCCGGCGGCGGATTTCGGCCGCCTCTTCCCCGTAGCCGTTTCCTTCGTAAGCATCGGCCAGGGCGGCGAGGGCATACGCCTCCAGCTTCGCCTGGGCCGGCTCGGGACCGGCGATTCGCTCGGCCACGGTGAGGGCGATCTCGGCCAGCTCCACCGCCTGGGACGATTCGGCGGCGCGGCTCTCGGCGCACAGCCTTTCGCAGAGCGCCCCGGTCCGGTACTCGCGGCCGTGCTCGATCACCAGACGGCGTTGGCGATCGGTGAGCGGTTCGAGCCGCCGCCAGAGCTCCGCGGCGCGGTCGCGCTCCTCCGCCGCGGAGTGAACGGAGAGCGGCGGCAGGGCGGGCACCTGCAGCTCGGCGAGCGCCTGGAGGATCAGCGGCTCCAGGCTCTCGGCCACCTCGGCCGCCGCCTGGGGGAGATCCCCGCCTCCACTCTCTCGGCCCTCGGACGGACTCTCGCGGAAGGAGGGCGAGAGGGCCCCCGCACGGTGCGCCGCGGATTCGGCGCAGATCTGGCCGCAGAGCGCGAGCAGCTGGTCGAGGCGCGCCGGGGAGATCCCGACCGCGGCGGCGAGACGTTCCAACGTCGGCCGGCGAGGCGTGACCAGGCCCAGCTCGTAGCGGGAGATCCTTTTCTGGTCCACTCCGGACGCCGCTTCGAGCTGGCGCTGGCTCTGGCCATGGACATGGCGCAAGAGCACGACCGCCAACCGGGCCGCATTCGCCGCATGGCCTTCCAGGGCGGGCTCCGCGGGAATCATGAATTGGGCTTCTCCTCTCGTCGGGCGGCGGCAACCCACGCCTGGAAACGATCCGACAATCCGCCACAAAGTAAAGTGCCGCAGCACACCGGAGACGCGTTCTTTCCGTATGATGCGCGTATCGGACGCCTCTTTTCGCGAGAATTCGCGACGTTGACCCTTTCCTCGCGCAACCGAGCGGCTCGGAGGGCGTCCGCATGGCTACCCGGGGGTCGCGCCGGCTGGCCCTGACCATAAGGAGTCTTGCCATGAAGTCTGTCTTTTCTCCCCGCGGCTTTACCCCCTGGCTTCTCGTCGCCCTGCTGGCGCTCCCCGTTTCGGCCGGGGCCGCGCCGTTCGACCCGAGCACCCTGCTCGGCAGACTGCGGAGTCTGATCTCCTCGATCTGGCCCGGGCCCGTGCGGAAGATCGCGCCGCCTCCCCGCGGCGCGAAGCCGAGCCGTCCGCCGGTCCAGGGGGATTACGGCTGCGAAATCGAACCGAGCGGCCTCTGCAAGCACTGAAGGCCCGGCCTGGCCTGGCCCCCCTTCAGACGGCGAAGGGCTCGTGGCGAAAGTGGGTCAAGTCGGTCAAAAGGCGGCGGGCGGCCGTCACCGCCGCCGCTTCTTTGCGCGCGCCTTGCCAGAAAAGCGTGGTGCTCGCGAGCAGCTTTTCCGGCAGCGTGAGAGCGGCGAAAACCGGAGCGGCGGCGCTCGCCAAGGATTTTACTTCGCGCGTGTTGCCCCGTTCGAGCTCCAGCGCCGCAAGCTCCAGCGCCGCGATGGCGGCGTCGAAAGGCATTTTCTGCTCGGCGAACGCCTTCCAGACCGAGTCCAGGATGTGCGCGGCTTCCCGCGAACGGTGGCTTCCTTCGGCGATTCGCGCATCGAGCCAGCTCAACCGCAAGAGGTCGAGGGTGCGGCCCGCTTCGAACGCGGCCGCCCGCAGCCGATCGATTCGGCCGATCGCTTCGTCGAACCGCTCCAGCCGGCAGAGATAGGACGTGCGGTTGAACTCGATCGCCCAAAGTAGGCGGGCGTCCCCGGCTTCGCGCGCCGACGGAAGAGCAATGTCGAGCGTCGTCAAAGCCTCCTCGAGAGCCTGCTTCTTTTCCAGCACGGAGGCCTTGTTGATCAACAGCCGCGCGGTTTGGAGGGCGCCCGGGCGCAAGGTGAGCGCACGCTCGGTTACGCGCAGCGACTCGTCGAACTCCTCTTGGTATTTGAACAGGACGGCATGCAGCAGGAGGGGCCGCGTGGCGTCGAGCGGCAGCATCGCCTCGACCGTCGCCTCGGCAATCCGCGCAGCACTCTGCCGCAAGGTTCGATTCGCCCGCGGGAAGTCGCCCAAAACCCGCCAGGCATTGCCCACGAACGACAGCGCATACCCCTCCAGACACCCGCGCCACGCCGGATCGCCCGGCGCCCGCTCCGCGGCCGACAGGGCGAGCTGCGCGAGCCGCCGCGAATCCTCCGCATCGCGCGAGACGATCCGGTAGCTCTCTTCGCACAGCCGCTCGCACAGCGCCCAGGTCTGGAAGTCCTCGACCGAAGTGACCAGGACCAGGCGATCCTCGGCGGGGAGGCGGCGGAGCTGCTTCCAACCCTCGCCCGCGGCTTCGCGCTCCGACTGCCAGCGCCGCGCGACGAGGACGCCGCCGAACTGCTCGCGCACCGCCGCGGCGACCTGCCGCGACAGCCCGGCGGCCAGCGCTTCGACCGCGCGGCTCTCCGGAACGGTCAACGCGGCGGGCGATCCCCCCGGCGCGGCTTTCCGCGGCAATTGCTCGACAGCGGCGAGGGTCCGGTCGATCCAACCTCCGTCGAAACCCATGACCCGCGCGAGGCGCTCGACCTCGATTCGGCCGAGGCACTGCGCTCCCCGCTCCAGCTTCGAAACGACCCCCGGCCCCAACTCGGCCCGAGCTTCCAGCTGAGACTGCGTCCAGCCGGATTCCTCCCGGAGGTGGCGCAATACGGCGGCGAGAAGTGGCGGAGTCGTCCGCGGCATCACAACGATCCTCTCAGCAGACAAATTGGGAACTGCACTCCAGTTTACGGCACTTCGCGCATCCACTGCGAGACAAGTGCGAGATCCAGGCCAGGGAATTCCGCCCTGGCGGATCGGGCGCGCAAAAAATAGCGAAAAGGTACCCCGTGTGACGCCTGGTGCCGGGCAATTTCTCTCCGCGACCCCAACGTCCTCCTCAGAGGCAACAAATTTCACCCGTTTGGCCCCTCGGTGACGCCTTTTTCGCCGAATGGGGACGCCAGGGCACCTTACGTGATTTATCATCTCCACATGGACGACACACCGTTTCCTTTCGATAGGAAACGTCGTCCCTCGCTTTCGGGCGGTTCGCAGCCGGGTGACTCGGCGGCGGAACCACTCTCGCGACGTTTCGCCGAAGGGCTCATGCTCCGCGGCGAGCGCGCCTCTGAGGAGGGTGATCACTCCCGCGCCGTCTCGTTGTTCGAGCGGGCCGCGATCACGTTCGAAACGACGGGCGACCTGCTGTTCGCTGCCGACGCCTACCTGGAGCTGGGCCTCGCGTTGCTGTATCTGAATCGCGACGACGAAATCCCCGCCCTCGCTCCCCGGGTCGCGCGCCTCGCTTCCACCCAGGCGCCATTCCCGGGCGGCACTCTGTTGATCCGCGTCTTCGCCGCGATCCTGCGCCAGGCTCCCGAACAATCCGGTCCGTTCGTCGATCTGGTCGATCGCCGCCGCAAGCTCCGTTTCCCCGCCGTCACCGCTCCCGAACGCCCCGCGACGCTGCCGTCCGAAATCGAGAGCGCCTCGTAGGCGACGGAGCCGCATAGGACAACCGCGCGGCACTTGGCGGAGCGCGCGCCGCACGCTTCGGGTTCGCGAAACCGAGGCTCGACTCTTCATTGTTCGGGCGAAATTGGTACCCTCCAGTAAGCCTCTATATCCTCTCTGAAGCTCCTGACCGGAAGGATCAGCCCATGAATCGAACATCCCTCTACGCCGCCTTCACGATGGCCCTCGCGACCTTTGCCCTGCCGGTCCTACCGGCTTCCAAACCCTCCCGCCCCGCGCAGGAGGGGTGCAAGTGGGAGCGCTTTTCAGACGCCGACCTCGGCCTCGCGGCTTGGGTGCAGCGCTGCGATTTCGGCTTCCGCAAGATCGAGCCCCTCAAACTGCCGGGCGCCCTCGGAGTCCGCTATTCGGACAGTGAGAGCGGCGAGCCCGATCGCTTGATCGATGTTTTCGATCTTGAGCCCGGCGAAGCGCCCGAGGCGGGCCTCCGCCGCCTGTTCGCCGCCCGCACCGAACCGGAGTTTGCCAAACGCTGCATCCTCGCACCTTACCGAGAAGGCAACGGTCCGTCCGGCGTCGCCCGCTACGGCTTCGTGCCGGATGCCAAGTACGCCAAGGAACTGGCGGCGAAGAATGACCCGAACGAGGTCCCCGATCCCCCCTGCGGCGACTGGGGCGACGTGGTCGACAGCATCCAGTACTGGGAAGTCCACCCGAAGAGCGGCGCCCGGAAAGTCCTATTCGTCCGCGCGGGCCAGGACGACCCGATATTCGACGAGCAGACGCTGGAGATCTTGCCGGCGAAGAAGTGAGGCCTACGGGGCGTCTTGTCGAACATTATGCAAAGCCGAACGCGGCGATAATCTCCTGGCTCGGCGCCGGCCAACTGAACGCGGTAGCCACAGACATCGAAAAGAGCCTCCCCCTCACATCGGCGAGAAGAACTGGCCCGAGCGAGCGTTCCGCACCTCCCCCTGGGAGGCAAAACCTGGGGTCTCGCCAGCCGCTGGTGGGGCGCTGGCATCGACCGCAAGCCGTTTGATGTGGACCTAATCGCCTACAGCAGCGACAACCGGATCATCTTGGCCGGGGAGGTAAAGTTTGGGGCCGCAGAGCGAGACGCCGGACGGCTGCTCGCGGAACTGGAAGAAAAGACCCAGCGGCGGCCCGAGGTAGGCGGGCGAGAGGTGGTGGCGGCGTTGTGGCTCAGGGCGGGGGCAAGAGCGTGGGGCCAATTTCTTCGTAACGCCGCGCGATGTATTGAGCCTACTGCGATGAGGGACGAGAAGGCGAGAGCGGCGCCTGGAATAAGGGATTCCTTGTCGCTTGGTAAACGCAAGGCACCCGAAAGATTCATCCGCAAATATCACTTTAGCCTTAGATCTCTTCTTTTTCGAATGAGCCTCCAGGCACTCCTTTGTCGCGTTGGATAGTGACCCGGAACAAAAGAGGAGATGACTACCATGGGCTTCTGCACGGTTTGCGGCAATACTCTCGAATTAACTGGTCAATGCCCTCAGGGCCATCTTGTTCGTCGTGCCGTGGCTGCAACAGCGACGGTACCGGGCACAGCAACCTACCCGCCTCACTCTCTAGGTCCATTACCAAAGGCGAACAGCACACGTCGGTTTCTCGGTTCCGGGATCGAGTACGTCGGCTACTGCATCTGTGTTTGGATTATCACAGTTTTAGATTTCTTCAGCGGCGGCATTCTTGGAATCTTTTCTCTATTCCTTGTTGGTCTGATCTTCCTGCGTGATTTCAACGGCGGGGCCTTCAGTATCTCCAAGCGCGTAAGTCGTATGAGGGTTGTCGACTACCGAACGGGTCAGGCAACGTCAAATACTCAGGCTCTTTTGAGAAATAGTTACTATCTCGTGCTTCCTATCATCGCCGCATTCATACCGTATCTCGACACAGTCACCTCAATCCTCTTCATGTTCTTTGTCGGTCTCGACGTGATGATGATTTTGGCCAGCCCTCAAGGCCGGAGACTGGGAGACCTTTTGGCTGGAACTCAGGTCGTCGAAACTAAGAGCTAGGAGTTGAGCTATGAGCGCCATTAACTTCTCTCAAATCGCACCTCGCGCCTTCGCCCATCCATCAGATGCCCGGGCGACATCTGCCTTTAAAGATCTACCACTGCTGCCAGATATTTTGAAGAAAGTCTCGCAATTTAGCATCGAAGAAAAATTCCGGGCAGATCAGATGTGCAACAGCATTCAGCTCGGCCCGCGTCAGCTGCCCTCACTCTGGCGATTGGTGCATGAAGTTGCCGATCGTCTTGGCATTCCAGCTCCGAAAGCCTACGTTTCGCGAGAAGGAGGCATCAACGCTTTCGCCTTTGGCAGAAACAGTCACTCGATCGTGTTGACCACCGAACTTGTAGATCTGATGTCAGAGAAGGAGCTTACGGGGATCATCGCCCACGAAATGGGACACATCCTTTGCCAGCACATGCTTTACATGGATGTGGGCCTTGCCTTGAGCATGAAGAGCGGGGCGGTACCTGGCCTCGCAAAGCTGATCCCCGGACTGGAGCAATCCGTGGCAGGTCTTTTTTTTGCCTGGTTTCGTGCGGCGGAATATTCGGCCGATCGGGCCGCCCTGCTCATTCTGGAAGACCCCGAGCCCCTTGCTCTATGCTTAAGCCGCCTTGCTGGCGTTCCAAAACGATTCGAGCAGGAGTTCGATCTCCGAGTTTTTGCCGAGCAGGCGAAGAACTATGAGGAAGAGGCTACTCTTTGGTCCAAGATCATCACTTTTGGGAGAGGTCTTTTCCTGACCCATCCAGAGCCGGCAAAGCGTGTCGGTGCAATCCTCGAGTGGGCGGAATCCGACGAATATCATGCCATTATCAGTGGCCGATATCTAACTAGGTTTGAGGCAGAGGCCCTCGACCGAATTCAGATCGAAGGGATTCGAAGCTGTCCGCTCTGTCGGAGCCCAGTTGGACAGGCGGCCGTTTGCGGAGAGTGCGGATTGGAGCAGGATTCGCGAATGCAGCAGCTCTGTCCCCGTGGACATCTCGCAGGTATCGACTGGAATTTCTGCAAAGTGTGCGGAAGCGCGATCAAGTCGGCCGCCAGACACAGCGAAATCCCTGACTGTTGAGTCGGCTCTTGGCCGTGGCTCTTTCGCGACAAGCTGAGAGCAGATCTTGAGCTGGATTCATCCAAGATCCACCACGCAAGGCGCGAACCGCTATATCGCCTCTGGCGACAGGGTCCAGTTGCCCTTCCTCTCGATTCTGATACGCCGTTGAACTCCAGGGATCGGCACACCATTCCCAGACATTACCGGCTTGATCGAACGTACCGTAAGGTCCTATCCCCGCGGGATGAGCCGCCACCGGACTCGTGCCGCTGTCCTTTCCGCTGAAATTTGCGTGCTGAAGCGTCGGTGCCTCACTTCCCCAAGGGTATGAGCGCTGATCCCTCCCGCGTGCCGCCGCCTCCCACTGAGCTTCGCTGGGGAGCTCAAGTCCAGCCCATCTACAATACGCATGGGCATCACTCCAGCTCACGCCAACGACCGGGTGTTGAGATTGATTGAATTGGGGATCATTCCAGTATGCAGGCTGACCATAGCCGGGGTTGCTGTTCAGGAAAAGCAGGTACTGCTCATTCGTCACAAGAAACTTGCCAATCCAAAATGGACTGAGGCGGATGTAATGAATTGGCCTCGACCAAGGTTGATTAGTTCCTTCCGCTCCGATCCTGACCTCGCCACCTGGAACAAAGACCAGGAGCATCCCATCCAACTGATTAGCTCGCTCTTCTCCTGCTGTCGGCCCCCTCAGCTCCGGCTCAAGAATACGCGGTTCAACCACCTGCCTAGAGGGGATCAATCCGGCACGAAGGGCTGAAGTTGCCCTCTTCTTTCCTTGCCTCTCGGTGCGATGAATAATCCCGGACCTAGGCGACTGCGAAGCCGGTTCGGTCAAAACCGGGGCCAAAGAATGGAGAATCGTTTTCTGCACCTCGGCCCACATGGCTGTGGCACTGCAAATAGCCAGCGGATGTGCATAGACGGTATAAGCAAGCCAAGAAGGGTCACCGGGGTATCGCTGGTGGATCTCGCGGCGCGAAACTCGGACAGCTTCTCCAATAGGCGTACCGGCCAGGAATTCCGTGTAAAAAATCTTGGCGAACTCCCGAGCCTGGCGGTCACTAACTTTCCAGAGTGTACCAAGAAATGCGCTTGCCCCGGCACCAAGAAACTGCTTCGGCCATCCGCCCAGCTCGCTGAGCGACTGGCCAACTCGACCGGTCTCGCAGGCATTGAGGAAGACGAGCGGACAATTGGCGGGGAGGCTCCGTGCGCACACGTTCAGGTTTTCAGGCGTCAAAGGAGTGTCGTCGAGCTCAATGTATGCACGATTGGGGTTTTGCTTGCCAGCTCGACCATGACCGCAAAAGTGTAAACCATTGAATGAGCCGATTTTCAGAGCCCCGGTCACGTCCAAAAATTTGGGTTCGATCTCACGAACACGTCGCGTCTCACTAGAGAGAGCGAGAAGATCTTTCTTCTCCTCGCTGGCGCCCGCTAAACCGGAGCTACCCGGTGCGATCACCCCGACATTGGACCAAGGAAGCTGAAGTTTCTGTCGGACCCCGCGGAGCCAGCGAGTAACAGCGAAGCATTCGCAAAGAAAAGGGCCTTCTTCCCAAGACACGGGATCGCGCTTCTGGAGTTTTGCAAGCTCCCAAGGAATATAGGCCTCCTCGGAAATAATCTGTAAAGTCGAAATCCGATCCCGAAGATTCCATAGGTGATCCCGGACCTCTTGCGGAAATCCGTCATTGAACAAGGTCACCCCGATCGCTTCAATCTGCGTCTCCGAGATTGCTCGTTCTTGATCGCTCCTTGGCGCCATCCCCTGGAGTTCGCGGAACATCTCACGGATTTGGGGTTCCGGATCCTTGCCGAGAGGTTGCCTATACTCCTCGAACTCGATGCCCAGGGCCGGGTCCTGGGCGCGCAATTCAAAGACGAGTGAATTTCCACCGCCGACGTTTTCTCGGCGAATCAAAATCTCGAAATCCGGCCGGGTGGCCGGGCGTGGACTTTCAGGCACAATCATGGGATTGGTCGGTAGAATGATATCAGAGCTGGAGCACTATACTCCCAACCAACTCGCGCAGATCCGATTCTGGCCGGAACTCGGCGACGCGGACGACTAACCCTCCCGCACCCCACCTGTGCCATGCTCCCCTCCAAGCCATGGTCGCCAAGAAGAGCTCTCCCCCCCCCACC
>DATMZU010000495.1:0-10533 GCA_035607435.1 Thermoanaerobaculia bacterium
CACCTCGCCGCGGAGCGCGAGCTGAGCGAGCGCCGCCACCGCCACCGACTCGGCGTCCACTTCGAAGAAACGGCGCAGCGCCTCGCGCGTGTCGCTCCGGCCGAAGCCGTCGGTGCCGAGCGCGAAGAAGCGGCCGGGCAGCCAGCGGGCGATCTGATCGGGCACGATGCGCATGTAGTCCGACACCGCGACGATCGGCCCGGGCTCGTTTTCGAGCAGCGAAACGACGTACGGCTTCCTCGCCGGCTGATCGGGATGGAGCATGCTCCAGCGCTCCGCTTCGAGCGCCTCGCGGCGCAGCTCTTTGTAGCTGGTGGCGCTCCAGACGTCGGCCGCGACGCCGAAGCGCTCGGCCAGCAGGTCGCGGGCGCGCAGCGCCTCCCTGAGGATCGGTCCCGAGCCGAACAGCTGCACCCTGGGCCGGCCGTCGGCCGGCGCGCTCGATACTTTGTACAGCCCTTTTAAGATCCCCGCATCGGACCCTTCGGGCTTCTTCGGCATCGGGTAATTTTCGTTGCACAGGGTGATGTAGTAGAAGACGTCCTCGCGGTTGCGATACATCCGGTGCAGCCCCTCGCGCACGATCACCGCGATCTCGTAGGCGTAGGCCGGGTCGTAGGCGAGAAGATTCGGCACCGTGCTCGCGTGGACGTGGCTGTGGCCGTCTTCGTGTTGCAGCCCTTCGCCGTTCAGCGTCGTCCGGCCGGCGGTGGCGCCGAGCAGAAAGCCGCGCGTGCGCTGGTCGCCCGCGGCCCAGATCTGGTCGCCGATGCGCTGGAACCCGAACATCGAATAGAAGATGAAGAACGGGATCATGTCCACGCCATGCGTGGCGTACGAGGTCCCGGCCGCGGTGAACGACGCCATCGAGCCGGCCTCGGTGATCCCCTCTTCCAGGATCTGGCCGTCGGTCGCCTCGCGGTAATAGAGGAGCATCGACTTGTCGACCGGCTCGTAGAGCTGGCCGACGTGCGAGTAGATGCCGAACTGGCGGAACATCGACTCCATGCCGAACGTGCGCGCCTCGTCCGGGACGATCGGCACGATCCGGCGCCCGAACTCCGGATGCTTCATCAGCTGCGTCAGCATGCGGACGAACGCCATGGTGGTCGAGACGTCGCGATCGACGCCGTCGGAGAACTCCTGCCAGAAGCTCTCGCCCAAACTCTCGATCGGCTCGCTGCGGGTCTTCCTCGAAGGGAGCGGCCCGCCGAGCGCGCGGCGCCGCTCGCGCAGGTATTCCATTTCCGGGCTGTTGTGGGCGGGGCGATAAAACGGCGCCTCGGCCAGCCGGTCGTCCGGGATCGGAATGCTGAACCGGTCGCGGAAATGGCGCAGCTCGTCTTCGTTGAGCTTCTTCTGCTGGTGGGTGACGTTCCTCCCTTCGCCCGCCTCGCCCAAGCCGTAGCCTTTGATCGTCTGGGCGAGGATCACGGTGGGCGACCCCTTGTGCTCGACCGCCGCCTTGTAGGCGGCATAGACCTTCGCCGGATCGTGCCCGCCGCGGTTGAGTTTCCGCAGCTGGTCGTCCGAATAGCCGCGCACGAGGTCGAGCAGCTCCGGATACTTGCCGAAGAAATGCTCGCGGATGTAGGAACCGGTCTCGACCGTGTACTTCTGGTATTCGCCGTCCACCACCTCGACCATCCGCTGCATCAGCAGGCCGGTCGAGTCGCGCTCGATCAACGGATCCCAATCGTCGCCCCAGATCACCTTGATCACGTTCCAGCCGGCGCCGCGGAACGCGGTTTCCAACTCCTGGATGATCTTGCCGTTGCCGCGCACCGGGCCGTCCAGGCGCTGCAGGTTGCAGTTGACGACGAAGATCAGGTTGTCGAGCTTCTCGCGCGAGGCGAGCGTGATCGCGCCCAAGGATTCCGGCTCGTCGGTCTCGCCGTCGCCCAGGAACGCCCAGATCTTGCGCGCGCTGGTGTCCAGGATGCCGCGGTCGGTCAGATAGCGATTGAATTTCGCCTGGTATATGGCGGACAGCGGACCGAGCCCCATCGAGACGGTCGGGAACTCCCAGAAATCGGGCATCAGCCAGGGGTGCGGATAGGAAGACAATCCCCCCGGCACCGAGACCTCGCGGCGGAACGCCTCCATCTGCTCGATCGAGATCCGCCCTTCGAGGAACGCCTGGGCGTAGATGCCCGGCGAGCCATGTCCCTGTATGTAGACCAGATCGCCGTCGAACCCGCTCTCGCCGCGGCCGCGGAAGAAATGGTTCAGGCCGACCTGGTAGAGCGTGGCCGACGAGGCGAACGTCGAGATGTGCCCGCCGAGCCCCGGGTAATGTTTGTTCGCCCGCACCACCATCGCCATCGCGTTCCAGCGGATCAGCCCCTTGATCCGCCGCTCGATGTCCCGGTCGCCCGGGTAGATCGGCTGCTCGGAGGCCGCGATCGTGTTGACGTACGGCGTATTGGCGGAAAACGGCAGGGTGACCTGAAACTCGTGCCCTTTATCGACCAGACGCTGCAACAGGAACCGGGCGCGCTCTTTACCTTCGATTCGAACGACGTCCTCAAAAGCCTGCAGCCACTCTTCGGTTTCGTCGAGCGCGGGATCGTTGGCCTCGGCGGCCGCTGGGATCTCGGCAATCATGCGGATTCTGACCTCCTGGGGGGACGGGCGAGCCATACGCCCGACTTCGAACATAGGTTCTCACGGATCGCGCCCCCCCGCCAACGCGGGTAGCGGCTACCCGTTTCTCTGAATCATCGGGATTCGGCCCCCCTTTGGCGTCTTGAGAAGGGAACCCATGGAACGGGAAAGGAGAGGTTGACAATGAGTCTACATGTAGCTACATTGCTCGACATGCGAGACGTTGGAATCCGGGAGCTGAAGGCACAACTGAGCCGCGTCGTCCGCGAGGTCGAGGAGGGAGAAACCGTGATCGTCACCGATCGAGGGCGGCCCATCGCCGAAATCCGCCCTGTCACCGTAGCGCCGCCGGCCGAAGAACACCCCGGGCTGCTCAAAATGGCGCGCGAAGGGCGGCTGGTGCTTCCCCAGGTGCGCAACCACCCGGGCCTCTACGCGCGCCCGCGCCGTCCCCTGGGCAAGATCCACCCTACCGTGGCCGAGCTGCTGGACGCCGGAAGGGAGGATCGGTGAACGCTCCCACCCTCTACGCCGAATCGAGCGCGATCTTGAACCTGCTGCTCGGCGAACCGGGATGCGACGAGGTCGCCGGAGCGCTCGCGAGCGCCGGACGGGTCGTCATCTCCGAGCTGACGCTCGCCGAAACCCACCGCACGCTCCTCCGCGCGCGGGCGGCCGGAAAGCTGAACGACGAAGAGCTGGACCAGGCGCGCGGCGAGCTGGAGCACGCCGGCCTCGGCTGGTCGCTCCAACGGCTCGACGCCGAAAGCTACCTGCGTCTGCGCCGGCCGTTCCCGGTTGAACCGATCCGCACGCTCGACGCGCTCCACCTCGCCGGAGCCCTCGCCGCGCGCCGCGAAATCCCGGAAATCCGGCTGCTTTCGCTCGACCGCCGCGTCCGCGACAACGCGCGCGAGCTGGGGTTTGTCGTCGAGCCGGGAGACGCCCAGGAAGCCGGATAGCTCGCTCGACTCACCGCGCCAGGCGGCCCGCCTGGCGCACCGCTTCCACGCGGGGAGTTCGGCTCTTGGGGCTGTCGAGGCTGAACGAGCGCGCATCTTGGAGGTCGGTCCGGACGTAGCTCTCGGTTGCAGCGACCGCCTGCTCAAGCGCGGCATCGCGTGGGACGAACGCCATCCAGGCGATCGATTCGGTGTCAACGTCGTACTCCCACAGTCCGACGATGCGTCCGCGGTCGACGATGGCGTGACTCGGCAGGTCGGCAAGCCCCCCCAGGGGCTTTACGTCCTTGTCCACGAACACGTCTCGCTTCTTGTCCGAGTCCGCGACCAGGCTTGCGAGGTCGCGTCGGAGGAGGAAGAGCGCATCGAGCCCGCTCACGAGCGCGTACCCCGCCTTCTTCGGCGGCACGAAAGAAAGGAGGGCGTCGCGATCCTCGGGAAATATCAGGCGCTCGTCCCCCGGGTCGAGAGGGGCGAGCCCCAAAGGCTCGACGGCCGCCTTCGCCGCCTTCACGCCGAGGCCTGAGAACCCCTGGAACTGCGCGACGGTCGCGGGGCCGATCCAGCGAAAGAAGCGACGCGCGAGCTCGGCATAGGCCTCTTCTTGGGAGAGTCGGAATTTCGCGAGCGGGTTCGGTCGCCAAGCCGCGTAGCGATATCGCTGCTGGTCGAGGCGGCCGTCGGTCGGCACCCGCCGGATCTCCCCCTCGGCCTGGAGCTTGCCGAGCGCCAAGGGGAGGGTCGTGGTCAGCCCCTTCTTCTTTCCTTCGGGTCCGAGACTCCGGGCGGCTCCGCCGGCCGCCTCCCTCAGCTCGTCCGTCCCGAGCGCGTTCGTGCCGAGAGCCCCAACCACGGCCGCCGAAAGCCGGTCGATCTCGGCGTCGGTCACGCCGAGCTTGCGCGCCACCTTCATCTCCTGCTCGTGGCCAAACCCCTGGCCGACCGCAAGAGCAAGCGCGAAGTCGGAAACCGGGACCACGTAGGTGCAGCCGCGCGCGCTCGGCAGCTCGTGAATCTCAAGCCTCGCGACCGCGGCATCCGTCGCCGCGCGTCCGATCCCGGCTCGGGCATGAAGCGTCAGGTAAGGACCCACCCCGCCGACCGAGCGCGCCCAACCGCTCTGCGCGAGCACCTCCGAAGCGGAGGCTTTCCGGAGAGTCCCGTCGAGGCCCTGGCGGTGCCACCACCACGCGCGAAGCTGTTCGTCGTTCACCGGCATCTGATTCTCCCGCTTGCAGGTGGCGCCATCCGATCGGTGGCGGAGGTTGGCCGCGCAAAATCCCTTTCAAAGAATTATAAGCGATCCCCTCCACCGCCCAGAGATCGAGGGCGCGCGCCAGCCGCCATCGGCGCCGTATAGCCGCTTTACGAGCTGGGAAGCCGAAATCGGCGCGTGGGAAGCCGCTATCGGCCAGCGATAGCCGCTCTACAGGCTGGAAAGCCGCCTTCGGCGCCCAGGAAGCCGCTATCGGCCGGCGATAGCGCCTCTACAGGCTGGGAAGCCGCTCTCGGCGCCCAGGAAGCCGCTATCGGCCAGCGATAGCCGCTGTACGAGAATGGACGCCGCTATCGGCGTTCGCATAGCCGCGGTCCGCACTCGATAGCCGCTGTCGATGACCGATCGCCGAACTCGGCGGACGGATACCGACATCCGCTCCGGATCTCGGCGTGCCGCGCCCGCAAAGCGCTATCGGCGAGCGCAAGCCGTCCTCCGCCGCGCAGGAGCGCTATCGCTTCACGCCGGAGGCTGGATTCCCGCGTAGGCGGAGGCGGCGCGGAGGAGATTCCATACCGCCCGCGGTTCTTGCGCGAACGAACGGGAAAACAGCTCTTCGGCCTTCTCACCTCATGGCCGGGTTCTCGTGTTAGCCTCAAATGTGCCTACCTCTTCTTCCCCTCCGATCCCCTGCCTGGCGACCCTTCTCCCCTTGCTCTTCGCTTTCGGCTGCGTCTCGCTCACCCCGTACGCCGAGATCCGGCGTTCTCTCCCCGACGCCGATCGCCTGACGATCGACGGCCGGACCGTCCACGTCGAGCAACGGGGCGAGGGCGAGCCGCTCCTCCTGCTCCATGGCTTCGGCGAATCGACCTACTCGTGGCGCAAGGTCGTGCCCGCCCTTTCCGAGCACTATCGGACGATCGCGATCGACTTCTACGGCTTCGGCTACACCGAGCGCCCGAAAGATCGTGCCGCCTATTCGCGCGACGGCCAATTGCGCTTGATCCTCGGCGTGCTCGACGCCCTGGGGATCGAATCGGCCCACGTGGCGGGGCATTCTTATGGCGGCGCGATGTCGCTCGCGCTCGCGGCGCATCATCCGGATCGGGTGCGGTCGCTGATTTTGATCGACAGCGCGGCCGTGACCTATCCGGACGAGAAGAAGGGCTTCGGCGCCAACTCGCGTACGGCCTCGCGCCTGGCGCTCGCCATCGCGCTCCGGCCGAACATGATCCGGCGCAACCTGAGGAAGGCCTATTTCGACGATGCGCTCGCGACTCCCGAGGTCGCCCGCGAATACGCGGCGCGCTTGGCGATCGAAGGCGTTCTCGACGCCTACGCCGGCCTCTCCTTGCCGCCCCCTCCGGCCGGGCCGCCGATCGATCTCGCCACGATCTCCAAGCCGTCGCTGTGGATTTGGGGCCTGGAGGACCGGACCGTGAAGATCGAAGGCGGCCGCGCGGCGGCGGCGAAGATGGCGGGCTCCACCTTCGTCGCGATCGAACGGAGCGGCCACTCGCCGATGGAAGAGAAACCGGACGAGGTGGTGCGCGCGATCTTGCCGTTTCTTGAGACGCAAGCCTCTCCACCGGGTGCTCGATGAGCGCGCCGACCTCTTCCACCCATTCGCTCGGCCTTGTTGCGACCTGCGCGCTCGGGCTCGAAGACTTCGTCGCCGCGGAGCTGGCGGCGCTCGTCCGGGGCCGCGCGGCCGAGATCGAAAAAAGCCGCGGCGCCGTGACGATCTCCGGCGACTGGACGGACGTCTACCGCGCGAACTGGCGCCTGCGCACCGCGAACCGCGTGCTGGTCGAGATCGCGAGCTTCGACGGCGCGGACGGCGAAGCGCTCTACCAAGGGGCGCGCGCCTTAGTGACCGGCGGCGACCGCTTCGGGCCGTCGGGGGCGCTGGGCTGGTTCGCTGATCTGCTCCACCCCGACCGGACGTTTTCGATTCAGGCGACCGCGGCGGGTTCGGAGATCCGCGATTCCCGCTGGGCCGCGCTGCGAGTCAAAGACGGCATCGTCGATGCACAGCGCGAGCGCTGGGGCCGGCGCGCGAACGTCGAACGCGAAGATCCCGATCTGGCGCTCCGGCTGCGCCTGCACCGCGACCGGGCCACCCTCCTGCTCGACACCTCGGGCGAGCCGCTCGACCGCCGCGGCTATCGGCTCGACGGGGGAACCGCCCCGGTGCGCGAGCATCTCGCCGCCGCCTGCGTGCTCGCCGCTTCTTGGGACGGCAAGGGACCGGTCGTCGATCCGATGTGCGGCGCGGGAACCCTGCTGATCGAAGCGGCCGACATCGCCCTCGGCCGCGCGCCCGGCCGGCTGCGCAAGGGCTTCGCCTTCGAGCGCCTCCCCGGCTTCGACCCGCGCCGCTACGCCCGCGTCCGCTCCGAAGCGATCCCCGCGCTCACCGCGCCGCAAGACCTGACCCTCTACGGCAACGATCAATCGGCCAACGCCCTCGCCGCGGCACGAGCGAACCTGGAACGCGCCGACCTCCTCCCCCACGCCCACCTCACCCGCGGCGACGCCTTCGCGCTCGAAACCCCCGCCCCCCCGCCCGGCCTGCTCCTCGTCAACCCTCCCCACGGCCACCGCCTCCAAGAATCCGGAGAAGGAGACCTCTGGCGCCAACTCGGAGATCTGCTCAAACAGCGCTTCCGCGGCTACCGCGCCGTCGTCCTCGCGGGAGAGACCCACGGCAAGGGCATCGGCTTGAAGCCGAAGCGCCGAATCCCGATCTGGAACGGCCCGCTCGAAGGGCGGATTTTGATTTTTGATTTGTATTGACGGGACCGATTCGGTGCCCCTCCCTCCATGAAACGAAAGCTTGTAGTAGATAAGCACGGCGCTTAAACTCCGAAAGAATTCTGTCGGAGAGGAGCGAAATGGCGGCGGACGACCCGATCCGGATCGGTCGCGAAGGCGAGGACGTGATCGCTCTCACCTTTTCGGGCGGCGGTTTTGCGACCGCGATGCAGCTCGGCGCGATCCATGCGCTGTTGGTGTCGCGCGGGCGCGCTCCGGACGTCGTGCTCGGCATTTCGGCCGGCGCGGTCAACGCCGCGGCGCTCGCCGAGATCTTCCAGGCCGGTCCGGCGGACGATCCCGAGGCGCGGCTCAGAGCGCGGGTAGCCCGTTTTCGCGAGTACCTGGAGCTGTTCCAGAGCGCGCCCGCGGCGCTCGCCAATGCGCTCTGGCCCGATCCTTACGAGATCGCCAACGCCGAGGCGCTCGAAACTCCGGTGCTCCCGACCCATCGGCCGGAGGAGGTCGAGCATCGGCAGCTCGGCGTCCGCGAGCGCAACGGCCTGATCCGGCTGGTCAACGACCTGCTCGCGTTTCCTCTGCCGGTCTCCGCCGTCACGCGCTTCAGCCATCTGATCCTGTCGTGGATCGAGGTCCCCGAGCGGAAAGCGACGAAAGGCGCAGTGGCGCGGCGCCGCGTTCTCCTCGCGGTTCAGTTCTGGCTGCTCGCGGGCCGGAATCTAGGATCGATCGGACAGCCGCTCCGGATCGCCCTGGAGGTCTTTTTCGGCCGCTCGTCCAAGCCGCAATCCGGGCGCAAGGCGGGAGAGATCATCCGCCGGCAGGGCCGGGCGCGCCGGCTGTTGCGCGGCTCTCGCCATCTCCTGGAGACCGCCTTGGCGGGCTCGGCCTGGTTCTTGGCGCCGCTCCTCGCACCGATCGTCTACCTGGCGCGCCTTCGCCGAACCCGGAACAAGAAGCTCGATGCCAGAAGCTTCTTCGATCGCTTCCTGGACCGCTATCTCCTGAGGCACTCGCTCGGCAACGTGCAACCTCTGCGCGAGCTGCTGATCCGTTTCTTCGATCCGGATTACTACAAGACCGTCCCCATCGAGGAGGCGCTCGATCTCGCGCTCGATCGCCGGGAACCGGCTGGGGATGCCGAGCCCCACCGGAAACCTCTCGGCGCCTACGTCGAGGGCACGCCCCGGATCTACGTCGCGCCGGTCGCCCAGGATCTCATCTCGGGTCGGCTCGAACCGCTCGCCCCCGGTCTGTCGGTCGTCGATTCGCTGCTCGCGGCAACCGCCCTGGTGCCGCTCTTTCCCGTGCAGACGCTGCACGTCTCCGAAGAGTGCCTACGCCTGGCCGACGAGGATCTCGGCCGCCTTCGGGCACGAGCTGTCCGCAGCGAGGAACGCCGGTACGTCGATGGCGTCAACGTCGCCAACGAGCCCACTTCGGCGCTGATGGAGCTCTACCAGCAACGAGGAGTCGCCTCGGCCCGGCGGCTGCTCGCCTACACGGTCGCGACGCTGCCGATCTCGCGCGCGAGCCTGCCTGACGAGAAGCGCGCCTACCCCGGACTGCTCGCGGTGGTCGAACGCGTCCGTGAGCTGAAACGCTTCCGCGACGCCACGCTCGAAAAGCAGCTCACGGAGCTCTACACCCGGATCCTGCCCGAAGGCGGGGCGAAGCCGCTCGCCAAACAGGGCAAAGCGTTCGTGCGCGCCGAGATTCTGCCGATCGAGCCCGAAGAGCCGCTCGACCTCTCCTTCGGCCTGCCGGCGGCGGGCAACCGCGAGGAGTACCGCGCCAAGCTGCTCGAGACCGTGGCGATCGGCTGCCGGGCGACCCTCGAAGCGACGATCTCCCCTTCGATCTCAACCCTCGACCTGCCGGAAGGACCCGCATCGTGCAGCGCCGCGATCCGGCGTCGGACCGGCCTCAAGACGGCCTTCCCGGGCAGCGATTCGGAATTCGGTCCCGGCCTCGCCGAAGTCTGCCGGAATTGCCGGCTCTACCTCGGCCGCGAGAAAGGCGAGGCGCTCCAGCCGGACCGAGGGCGGCAGGAGTGGCCGCTCGAACGAGAAACGCCGCCGCCCGCTCCATCCGAAGGCGTCCCGGACGAAGGCCGACTGTCGTTGCGCTACGAAGCCGAAGAAGACCAGCAGACGACCACTCCTCTCTCGGGTCCGCCGGTGGTCGGACCGAGCGTCTCGCTGCTGTTGAGCGGCGGCGTCTTCCGCGGCGTCTTTCAGGTGGGAGTCCTCGCGGGCTTGAGCGAGGCCGGCATCCGGCCGACGATCTTTGCCGGTGCCTCGGTCGGCTCGATCATGGCCGCGATGGCCGCCCGCGTGTTCGCCGCGAGCCCTGGGGAGGCGCGCATCGAAGGCCTCGGCCGTCTCGCGGGGACGTTCCTCGCGCTCGACCGGTTCGTGCTCACCGACCGCTTCGCGGATTTCATCCGCCGCTTCACTCTCCGCGCGGCGGGAACGAAGCTCGCGATCGCCGATCTGGATCGTCTCCTCCGCCGGTACGACGAGGGGAGCCCGGACCGGTTCCTCGACACCTCGCGCCGCGCGATCGCGGGGCTCGAACGGCTGCTCTACATTTCGCCCTTCGAGCTGCTGGAGGTGATGCGGCTTCAGCGCGAAGGAAGCGTCTCCGAGCTGAGCACCGCCCTGGGCGCGAGCGTCCAGGGCTTTCTCGACCGCTACGGCGTCGGCGAGGAGATCCTCGGCGCGGAGCGGCTGGCCTATCTCATCCGCGAGCACGCCAAAGTGGACGGCCGAACGACGATCGACGAATTCCGCGACGGCACCGGAGCCATTCTCCTGGCGGTCGCCACCAATCTGACCCAAGGGCGGCTCGATCTGCTCGGCGGCGACCAGCCGAACGCCACCGGGCTGGTCGAAGCGCTGCTCGCGGGCAGCGCCTTTCCCGCCGTTTTCCGGCCGCGCTGGTCGTCCGAAGTGGTGCCGAACA
>DATMZU010000499.1:0-2744 GCA_035607435.1 Thermoanaerobaculia bacterium
ACCCCGGAGCAGGCGACCGATCCGGACTATTGGGCGTCGCACCTGCGCCGGACCGTGCGCTTCGCCGACGGCTTGGCGACCCTTGCGGGCGACGGCGAGGCGACGTTCTTGGAAGTGGGACCCGGCCGCTCGCTTTCGACCCTCGTGCGGCGCCATCCGGCGACCGCGGGGTTTCCCGCGCTGCCGCCGCTCGGAGGTGCAGGCGGGAGCGAAGCGGATGCCGCGGAGCGCGAACCCGCGCTTTGCCTAGGCGCGCTCGGCCGGCTCTGGGTTTCGGGCGTCGAGGTGGACGAAGGGGCGCTGTTCCGCTCCGAACAGCGGCGGCGGGTGACGCTGCCCTCCTATCCGTTCGAACGGCGGCGCTATTGGATCGACGCGCCAACGCTCGTTCCAACGACCGCCGCGGCGCAAACCGCGGGGGAGGCCCCTGCCGTTGGGCCGGCGGCCGCTCGCCCCGCGGAGGACGCGGAGACCTCCGGCCATGCCCGGCCGCAGCTCGCCGCGGCCTACGTGGCGCCGGAGAGCCCGACCGAGCTGGCGGTGGCGGCGGTTTGGCGCGAGTTGTTCGGTTTCTCCCAGGTGGGGGTCCACGACGACTTCTTCGATCTCGGCGGCAACTCGCTGCTCGCGACCGGGCTCGCCGCCCGGCTGCGCGCGACGCTGAGCGTGGAAGTGCCGCTCGACGCGCTGTTCGAAGCGCCGACCGTCGGGCGGCTGGCGGCCTGGATCGATGCCCGGATCGCACCCCGGCCGGCCGCGGCGGCGGTCTCGCCCGAACCGGCGGCCGAATCGGCGGCCGGCGCCATGCTCCCGGTTGCCGTTGAGATCGTGCAGGAGCCGGGGCCGCCGCTTTCCTTTTCGCAGGAGCGCCTCTGGCTGCTCGATCGGCTGGTGCCGGACAACGCGTTCTACACCCTCGGCTCGGCCCAGCGCCTGGCCCAGGCCCTGGACGTGCCCGCGCTCGCCGCGGCGATCGCCGAGGTGGTGCGGCGCCACGAGACGCTTCGGTCGAGCTTCGGCGATTACGCCGGCCGCCCGCGGCTGACGATTCATCCGAGCGTGCCGGTTCGCTTGCCGCAGGTCCATCTGGCGGCGCTGCCGGCCGCGCGGCGAGAACCGGAAGCGACGCGGCTGTCCGGGATCGAGCTGAATCGTTCCTACGACCTGCGCCGGGCGCCGCTGATGCGCTGCGTCCTGCTGCGCCTCGCGCCGGACGATCACGCGCTGATCTACAGCTTCCACCACGTCATTTCGGACGGCACGTCGATCGGCGTCTTCGGGCGCGAGGTGTTCGCGATCTATCCGGCGTTCGCCGCCGGCCGGCCCTCCCCGCTGCCGCCCTTGCCGATCCAATTTTCCGCCGTCGCGGCCCGGCAGCGCGAGCAGTTCGCTCACGACGGGCTCGACCGCCAGCTCGTCTACTGGCGCAACAAGCTCCACCGCGCGCCGATCACCGAGCTGCTCGCCGACCGGCCTCGGCCGCCGCTGCCCAGCCATCGCGGCGCGACGTTGCGCACGGCGGTGGGCGCGGAGGTGTTCGGGCCGCTCACGGCCTTTGCCCGGTCGCGCGCCGGCTCGACCTTCATGGCGTTGCTCGGCGGCTTTTTCTCCTTGGTGAGCCGCTATGCCTGCCAGACCGACCTGGTGGTCGGCGTGCCGATCGCCGGCCGGTCCCGCCGCGACGAGGAAGGGCTGATCGGGTTCTTCGTCAACAACCTGGTCCTGCGCGCCGATCTCTCCGGCGATCCGTCGTTCGGCGAGATCTTCAGCCGGGTCCGCGAGCTGGCGCTCGACGCCTATTCGAACCAGGAGGTGCCCTTCGAGCGGCTGGTCGAGGAGCTGGCGCCGCGCCGCGACATGGCGCGGAATCCTCTGTTTCAGCTGATGTTCAACCTGATGCCGCGCGGCCAGCACGACGCCGAAGGCGCGAAGCTCGGCGGCCTGCTGTTGATGCGTTCCGGCGCCGCGCCTTTCGATCTCCAGGTCTACCTGTTCGAGTGGCCGGATCGCCTCACCATCGGCTGGGAGTACGCGACCGACCTGTTCGAAGAGGCGACGATCGAGCGTCTGGCGGCCCACTACCGGAACCTGCTCGCCGGAGCGGCGGAGAACCCGGAGGTCCGGCTGTCCGAGCTGCCCTTGCTCGCGGCGGAGGAGCGCGCCGAGCTGCTGCGCGCGGGCTCCGGCGAGGCCACCCCGCGGGCGGGTGCCACGGCCTGGACCGTGCCCGAGCGGTTCGGGCGCCAGGCGCGCCGCACGCCTTCCGCGACGGCGGTGGTGACGGCGGCGGAGACCCTCGATTACGCGACGCTCTACGGCCGCGTGAATCGGCTGGCGCGGCGGCTGATCGCGCTCGGGATCGGCGCCGAAGCGAAAGTCGGCCTCATGGTCGAGCGCACCGCAGCGCTGCCGGTGGCGGCGCTCGGCGTGCTCACGGCGGGCGCTTCCTACGTGCCGCTCGATCCCGGCTATCCGGCCGAACGCCTGGCCTACATGGCGGCGGACGCCGGGCTTGCCGCGTTGATCGTGGACGGCGCTTCGGCGGCCGCGGGGATCGGCGCGATGGGGGCGATGGGGGCGGCGGTGCAAACCCTCGAAGTCACCGCGGGCGGCGAGGTCGCGGGCGAGTTCGTCGGCGAAGCGGAGGTGGCGGTTCCGTTGGCCCCGGAGAGCCTCGCCTACACGATCTATACCTCCGGCTCGACCGGCCGGCCGAAAGGGGTCGAGCTGTCGCACGGCGCGCT
>DATMZU010000520.1:0-10979 GCA_035607435.1 Thermoanaerobaculia bacterium
AGGACCGCGATCGTCACGGCGAGCAGCGCGGTAAACGCCAGCACCATCCAATCCACCTGAATTTCGTCGGCGCGCGGAGAGAACCGCGCGACGAAACTTGACAACGTGCCGACACCGGCGATGGCCACGAGCAGGCCGAGCACGGCGCTGCTGCCGGCGAGCACGAGGTTTTCCACCAGCAGCAGCTTTCGCAGTCGCGCCGCGCCGGCGCCGAGCGCCGCGCGCACCGTCATTTCGTGCTCGCGCCGCACCCCGCGCATCAGCGTCAGGTTCGCCACGTTCGCGCACGCAATGACCAGCACGAGCCCCGCAACTCCCATCAGCATCCACAGCAGGAGCCGCGCATCGCGCCCCAGGATTTCCTTGAACGGGATCAACTCGACGGTGTATCCCGCGCTCTTTTCGTACGCCTCCGGATACTGCGCGTGCACGCGCTGCGTGATCACTCCGACTTCCTGGCGGGCCTGGTCCACCGTCGCGCCGGGCGCCAGGCGAGCGATCATCTCCGTCATCCGGTGCGACCGCCCTTGCACCATCATCGCGCTCACGTGATGCTCGCTGATCGACATGTTCATCAGCGCATCGATCCGGCCGGGGAAGAACGGCGCCGGCTCCAGCACGCCGATCACCTCGACCGAGCGCTTGCCGATGTGCATGAACTTGCCGACGATGCCGGGGTCGCCGGAGAAATGCGTCATCCAAAACGCGTGCGCGAGCAGGATCACCGGCGCCGCCCCGGCCCCGTCATCCGACGACCTGAACGCGCGGCCCAGGATCGGAGTGAGCCCCATCACGCTCAGATAGTTGCCCGTCACCAGCCCGACGTCGATCTGGGAAGCGTCGTTCGCCTCGATCAACGACACCGTGAGGGGTGAGTACTCGGCGATCTGCTGCATCGTGCGCGACTGGGCACGGAAGTCGTTGATCTCCGGCACCGAGAACGCGATGTTGGTCTGTCCCTGATTCACCGTATGGTGGCGCAGGTACATGAGCCGATCGCCATCGGCGTGCGGCAGCGGGCGCAGGAAGACGCCACGGACCGCCGAGAAAATCGCCGTGTTGGCGCCGATCCCGAGGCCGAGGGTCAGCACGACCGCGATCGCGAAGCCTTTGGCGCGCCACAGCGAGCGGAGGACATAGCGAAGGTCAAGGGACATTGGGAATCTCGCGAGGAACGGGCGGGCGGGCGCCGAACCTCTTCGAAGTCCTCCGGTTTTCTCGGAATCAGTTCACGCCCGGCGGCAGCGGGGGCGAGAACGGCGGGGGAGCGCTGTAGGTGTTGTGGTAATACCAGGTGATCTTCCAGAAGAAATGCTGCTCCTGGCCGTCGCCCGAGGGTCGGTTCGGATCGCTGATCGTCTCGCGATGGTCCGGCGAGAAGCCGACCACGGCGCCTTGGAGATAGCCCACCCAGATCGGCGCGTCGTTCAGCGCCTGGACGTCGGTGATCTCGACCTCCGTCGGCTCGCCGTTCCTCCCGGCGGTGACGCCGCCGAGCTCCCCGGGGCGGTTGGCGAGGAACCAGATCAGCGCGTCGCGCAGCACCGAGCGGGCCTCGTTGCCCGGTCCGATCCAGCGCTTGAACCGGGTGCCCGCGGTGTTCGGTCCCCAGCGCAGCTCATAGGCGGCGCGGACCAACGGATCCGAAACGCTCAGATAGTAGGGATCGGGATGCGCTCCCACCACTCCGGGATCGGCGGCAAACACGGCGCTGTAGCGCTGGAGCGGGCTGGTGAGGGTGTCCAGCTGGTAGATCGACACCGAGAGTCCGCGGACCTGCGGGTCGTATCCGACGCCGGGAATCGGCGGGGCGACGGCGGCCTTGGCGGGGGGCGCGGGTGCCTTCGCGCCCGCCGCAAAGGCCGTGGCGGCCGGGAAGCTCAAGAGCAGCGCAACGGCCGAAAGCAGGGCGAATCGGGTTCGGGGCATCGAAAATCCTTTCTGCTGTGGAGACGGACGCGTGATCATCGCACACCGCCGGTTGGGGGGCGAGAGGGGGCACGGGAGGCAATTTCGGAGTACGATTCGTCTCGGTCGGCGGCGCCGACGGCTTCAGATCGAGCGAAGAGGCGACCTCCGAAGGCCCCCCGCTTACGCTTGGGGCCGGCCGCCTGTCCAAGAATTTTGCGATTCGTCCCGAAAATTGGCCCTGGGGCATCCCATTTTGACCGACTTCCTGGCAAACTGTGCGTCATCTTATGAGTGCCCGGGGTGGGGAGGTCATCCTGATCTCCCGGTCGCCCTGCGCCGTATGGAGATCCGATATGTCACCTAGAGGATTTGTGGCCACCTCCCGCACCCTGGTCGTCGTCCTGTTCGCTTTGTTCCTGCTCACCACTCCGGCGTTTGCCGCCCCGCGGTCCGAGGATTTCGGTTTTGCCCGAATGGCGTCCATCTGGTCGCAGCTCGTTCAGCGGGTCACCAGCTTGTGGGCCGCCGATCTTCTGCCCCCGGGCGGCGGCACCTCGGGCGGCGGCGGCGGTTCGGGCACGAGCCTCGACCCGAGCGGCAGCCGCCGTCCGGTCGGCTAGCCTGAAGAGCGGGTGGGGTGAAATCGTTCGGAAGTTAAAACCGCCCGCGGTGCGAGCCCCGAATTAAATGAAGGGGCTCGTCATCGCGGGCCGAGATGTGCGACAATTCTGCCAATTCTTGCAATGAGAGAGCGAACACCCATGCCCTGCGACGAGCCCGGCTCCACGTCAGCCCACCCGAAACCTTTGATTCTGGGCGCTTTCGTACGCGGTGAGCTGTCCGGCGCCGAGCGGCGGGACGTGCTCCGGCACCTGCTGGCCGGCTGCCGCCAGTGCCGTCAGAAGGCGAGCGAAATGGCGGCGCCCCTGTTCGAGGTCGCGGCGCGGAAACCGCCGGCCGGGGGAATCGAGGCGTACGACGCTCCCTTGCGCCGGGTCGCCCGGGCGTTCTCCGGGGTCTCCTTCGAATCTCGGGCCGGGGCAAGCCGACCGATGGAGGCGCCGGTCGCGGCCGCAGTCTCGCGCGTGCGCCGCATCTCCACCGGGTCGAACGCAACGCCGGAAGAGCTGCGCACGCGGGCGGAAGGGTGGCTCACCCGCGCGCGCGCGCTGCGCTATGCCGACCCTGAGCGGATGCGCGCCGCCGCCTCGCTGGCCGCGGTGCTCGCGGAGCGGATTCCGCGCAGCGCCTTCCCCCCCGGCGTCGTCGCCGACCTGTCCGCGCTGGCGTGGGCCGAGCTTGCGAACGGCCGGCGCCTGGTGGGCGACCACCAGGGCGCCGAGCGGGCGTTCTCGCGCTCCATCCATTGGATCGATCGGGGTTCCGGCGATCTGCAGCCGCTCGCCGAGATCGCCGAGCTGGTGGCTTCGCTCGAAATCGACGCCCGCCGCTTCGCGCCGGCCGAACGACTGCTCGATCGAATCGTCATCGCCTACCGCGCCTTGGGCGAGCCGCATTTCGCCGGGCGGACGATGATCCGCCGCGGCGTCATGCTCGGCTACCGCGGCGAGGGAACCGCGGCGGTCCGGCAGATCGTCGAGGGGCACGGCCTGCTCGATCCGGGTCGCGATCCGCGCCTTTCGCTGGTCGCGGTCCACGGATTGGTCAGCCGTCTCGCCGATGCCGGACGGTTCGAGCTGGCGGCCGAGGTGTTGCGCGACGGCGCACCGCTTTACGAGGCCTACGCCGAGCCGATCGATCGAATCAAGATCTGCTGGACCCGAGGCCGGATCGAGATCGGCATGGGGCGCCCGGAAAAAGGCGAGAAGTATCTCCGGGAGGGCCACCAAGGGTTCCGCGACCGGGGCATGCCCTACTTTGCCGCGCTCGTGGCGCTCGACCTCGCGGCGCTCCATCTGAAGGAAGGCAAGACGCAAGAGGTCGCCCGGTCGATTGAAGAGCTGCTGACGGAATTCCGGGCGCTCGGGATTCGCCGCGAGGCGATCGCCTGCCTGATGATCCTGCAGCGGGCCATTGCCGCGGAACGCGCCACCGAAAAACTGGTGACCCGCGTCGCTTTGAGGCTCGGCCGGTTCACCGCGGCCGCGCCGACGGCGGTTCCGGCGGCCTGATCGCCGCCGAACCAGGCTTCAACGGCTTCAACTTCCATCGATCGATCCCGACGGGCGGTCCGCGCCGCCCGCCCGGGCTTCCGGTTTCTCACTCCCCGCGAGATTTCTTGTCGCGCCGCTCGGCCGGGCGTCGGATCGGCTTGTCGTCCGCCGGCTTCAGCCGGGCGACCTCGCCGCGAACGATCTCGCGGACCCGGCGGTCGAGATCCGGCTCTTCGGGGGCGCCGTCGAAAAGATGAGCCCGCCCGCGGTCCATCGAGGTGGATTCCACCAGTCGATCGAGCAGGCCATCGACCAACGGGACGTGCGGCTGCGACTCTCCGCCGCCGCCCTCGTAGGCGGCGATGAAGTCTTCCGCGTCGAGCCCCAAGCCGGCGAGATAACGCTTCGCCCGGCGGATTTCCGACGCGCCGGAAGGTGCGGCCTCCTCGCCGTCGGTTTCCCGCAGCATTTTGGCCAGACTGGCCAGGGCTTCGTTTCGGTCCGTCTTCGACATGGAGTGAGCGCGAACTTTAGACCAGATTTCGCGCCGATTCACACCCCGTTCCAAGATCGGCTCAGGGATCGGCGATCGGAGCGGTCCAAATCCCTTCTCGCCCGCCGCCCCGCCGGTCGGTCCACGAGGGAAAGAACTTGCCCATGAACCCGGACAGGCTGTTGTAGTCGCCGTATTGGTTGCCCAGCTCGGCGCCGCCGCCGGTCTCGTCGGTCCGGCCGGTGGACACCTTGAGCGGCACGCTCCAGGTCGTGCCGTCGTTGGCGGAGCTCTGGTACCAGACGTTGGTGGTGCGCCGCGTCGCATCGCCCACGGTGTCGTAGTAGATGACGCCGATCCGGCCGTTGGTCTCATCCACCGCGAGCCATTGGTTGAACTGATCGGTCTTGCCGGCGCGGTTGTTGATCATCTTCGGAGCCGACCAGGTGGTGCCGCCGTTGGTCGAGCGGGAAAACCAGATCCGCGTCTTGCAGGCCGGGGCGGCGTTGGCGCCCGGCTCGTTCGCCGACGAGCTGCACCCGGCGACGCCGGTGAGGTCGGTCCAGGCGGCGTAGACGTTGTCCTTCGTCGCCGTCTTGTAGGCGCCGCCGGAGAGATAGATCAGAGCCCGCCTCCGGTTGAAGCTCGGCACGCCGATGTCGTAGCTGTCAAACGTGGTCGCGATCTGCACCGGACGGGCGAAGGTCGCCCCGCCGTTGGTCGATTTCGCGACGAACACCTTGCGGTTGCCTGTGGTCGGCCAGAACGCGAAGACGTGACCGGCCGAGTTGGTCTTGATGTCGCCGCCGATCGCCGTGCCGACCGTCTCGTTGCCGCTCACCTTGAGGGGGTTCTTCCACCCCGTGGCGGTGCGCCGGTTGACGAACGCCGGATCGTCGTTGTGCCAGATGACGTAGATGTTGTCCTTGAACGGCGAGGTCGCGCTGTGATCGACCCACTGGATCTGCTTGTCCGCGCTCGTGTGGCTGCCCGAGACCGTGCCGTCGAGTTTCCAGGTGGCGCCGCCGTCGGTCGAGCGGAAGGAGCGGATGCGCAGCTGGGTGACGGTGTTGTTGATCCCGATCGAGGTCGACCAGGCGACCCCGTCCGAAGTCCAGTCCACGGTCGGATCCGAGTCGAACGCGTCGCCCGGCGCCAGCGGCAAGGTCGTCTGCCCCCAGGTGGCGCCGCCGGTCGAGGAGTAGAACTGCGCCTGCCGCCCGCTCCCATCGAGGTTGTTGGCGGCGCCGATGATCCGCAGGGGGTTTTTGAAGTCGATCCGGATGTCGGATTCGCTCCGCAGCGCCCCCGGGCCGGAGATCAAGACGTTCGCGCCGACGGCGGCCCGCAGCGGCGGCTCGGCCACGTCCGCCTCGCGCGCCCCGGGGGCGAGATCCGGATGGTGCCGCATCCACTCCACGGCCTCCTTCAAGACGAACGGATAGCCGCCCGTGGGATTGCCCGCCGCATAGTTCCCCTCCGGATGCGACCTCCGCCAGGCGGACCGCAGCCAGAGCGGAATCGGCAACCGGTCGGAGGCCTCGTCCGCCCGAAGCGCCGAAAAATCCTGGTTCGCCCGAATGAACCGATCGAGCGCGCTCCCTTGAGGAGCCTTCACCGCCGCAAGCTGGGATTCGACCGAGGGACGGGACGCCGTGGCGGCCCAAGCGAGGGGCGCCGAGACCGAGAGAACGGCAAGGGTCTTGAGGACCGGGCGGAGGAAAGGGGTGGAACTGCGCATGCCGGAGAGCCTCCTGGAAGCGGGACGCTATCAGACCGCGGGGGGGCGCCCTCAATCGGTGAGCCCCGATCACTTTTTCCCGCCGGCCCCCTCCATCACCCGAAACACCGGCATCAAACCGATCGTCTCGTCCCAATAGGGCGTCCGGCGGTACCACCAGCCGTACCGGGCCTGCGGGTCGTTCGCGAGCTTCTCGTCACGCAGGGCCGCTTCCCACTCTTTGGCGATTTGGGGATCTTCCAGGCGCTTGCGGACCATCGGTTCGAGCACCTTCGGGTCGATGTATTCCTTCCCTTCGAAGATCGTCGAGAGCAGGCCCCAAGAGAGAAGGGAGTCGGGGGCGTCGGGCTCCAGGAGCTGAGCGGCGACCTCGAAGTCAGGTTGGTCGGCGGGCACCCAGAGCGCGCCGGCCGGGATTTTCCGGGTCTCGCGGCGGCGTTCGACTTTCACCTCCGTCACTCCGGTGAGACCCTGGTACGGAGTTTCGGCGTATTTCGGTTCGGACAACCGGGCGACCTCCACCTCGATTTCGAGCGGCGAGGCGATGCGCGAGAATCGAATTCCCTGCGCCGCGAGGCGCTCCTCGATCTGTGGCCAGCCGGGCATCACCACGTAGGCGCGCGGACGATGCACCGAGAGGGTGGATTTCGAGCCGTGAATCCACGGAACCTCGATCGTTTCGGTTCGAGTCCGATCGAACAGCGTCACCGGGAATGAGCAGCCAAGTCTCGGACGCTGAAACGGATGCGCCGAAGCGCGATATCGACTGGATTCTCTCGATCTTGCCGCATCGCTATCCGATCCTGCTGGTCGATCGGGTGTTGGAGCTGACCCCCAAGCAGCGGATCGTGGCGATCAAGAACGTGACGATCAACGAGCCGGTCTTCCTCGGCCAATTCCCGCAGAAGCCGGTGATGCCGGGCGTCTTCCTGATCGAGGGTCTGGCGATCACCGGAGGCCTCGCCGCGGTGATGATCCTGATCGCCGCGATCGCCCTGGTCGTGGGCGGAGTGGGCGTGATGAACATTATGCTGGTGAACGTCACCCAGAGAACCCGCGAGATCGGCCTCCGAAAAGCGCTCGGCGGCACCCGCCGCGACATCGCAATTCAGTTCCTCTCCGAAGCGATCACGCTCACCGGAATCGGAGGAGCGATCGGCATCGCGATCGGCCTGGGGGTGGCGCTGCTCGCCCGCGTCGCCTTCGATTTCCAAGCCGCGGCCCCGCTCTGGTCGGTCTTCCTCGGCTTCGGAGTCTCGACCACAGTAGGATTGGCGGCCGGGCTTTGGCCGGCGCTCAAAGCGGCGCGTCAGGATCCTATCGAGGCGCTGCGGTACGAGTAGGGCTTTTTGGCTCAGCGAGTTTCCCGCTTTTCCTGGGACCGCCAGGCTCCAGCTTGGCGCTTTAGGCGGTTCCGACGCCCTTTTGCCGCCTTACTTTCTCTGGAAAATTGCTGTACTATTAGGGCATTGAAAGCGAAATTGCCAGGAAGTCGTCAGCGGGATGCTGGTACCTACGCAACGTAGAGCGTTCGCGAGCGGCAAACGGGGTTGAGGAGCATCAGCCTCTCTGGAGCTACGAAGCGCAAGGTTGAGAACGCACCGTCTCGCGCGCGACTAGTAGCTACGAGCGAAAGGAGAATTCAATGCCGGCTACTACCACCCCCGTTCAGGCCTTTGGTGGCGCAATCGACCGTGCCCATCGACGAGTAGATCCCTGCTTTATGACCGGAAAGGGCTGCGTCTACACGGAAGCAATTGACCGTACCTTACAGGCGCGACGCAATGCCGGAAAATCCATAGGATTCTCGGTAATGCCATTTCGCGACAATCTGAATGTTTTTTATAAGAACTGCCTTTCGCTTTACTTCCGAGAGAACTTTGGTGATCGAGTTGGGCTTCAGCGGGCAGATGATGTTCGTCGTCCGGGCATAATCATCTGTGAGGGGGTTTGCAAGCGAATCCAGGAATCTGATTTCGTCACTGTTGATGTCTCCAGTCCGAACCCAAACGTTTTCTATGAACTCGGCATCGCATACGGCATTCGACACAAGATTTTCGTCATTCATCATGATGCTTCAGAATTTGGGCGGCAGATTGCGGAACAGCTACGGCCCTTAGGCTGTAGGGCGTACTCGTATCACGATCTTGACCCAATACCGCTAGAGGATTTTGACAGGGCTCAGAATGCTTGGCACTATGAGCTTGATCATCAGCCGCCTCCTTCGCAAGGCCAAATTGTGCTGTATGAACATTCATTGACGTCACTTCCAACACCCTCTTCTGACAAGAACGATATTTCTCTTCGCTTCAATGCGCACGTGCGATCGGCAACGCATCTCGCGGTAGCGAAGGTCATCGAGAGTCTGAAGCGCTCAAATTCTCCTCATCATGTCGTTAGCCGTTATCTCGAAATAATCGAGAAATTTCAACACGCCGTCGATATTAAGACGGAAGCGATACTAACCGAAGTTAAGGCGCAAATAGATGCTGCATATTGCTTAATAATTCGCACTGGCTTTGAAGACTGCCATCCCCTCTCCTATTTCTGGCTTGGTTATGGGCACGCACTGGGGAAGAATGTTGTGCCAGTAACGGTATTAAGAGATCGAGACGAAACAGTAAAAGATCTTGCATTTGATATTAGGGCTCAACGGCACATGTTCTTCATAGAGCGTAGTCCGGAGCGTTTTGAGGAGGAGCTATGGTCATCTTTGCAACAGATGATTGTTGCAGACTTCTCGGACTGGTCGCGTAAGCATTTCTGGGACTTAATGCTTGGTCGCCGCGGTGAAGTGTCGATATTTACAGCGGCGCTACACATTGAGGCTTTGCAGCGTGAGATGATTGGCGACTGGGACTTACGGGCTGCCGCTGAACTTACATCCTACTTTGCCAGCAAGCAGTACCGTGCAAAGATTGAGAACCCTGTTTATACGTTAGAGTTCGCGCAAAGAAACGGTGATATTTCACGAGAAGACTATGTCGCTACGCTCAAGTCGCTGTTAAAGGGTAAGAATTGCATTCTGATTGCATCGCCCGATGTCAATCCCTTGACCGAGGTAATTCTTGGTTCAGCATTCGGCGTTCCCGACAATCTCTTATTTGAAAACGCTCCCGATGACACCGGCGCTTTTCCAAGTGCAATGGTTGCAATAAAGGAGCGATCTGCATCGTCGCTTGACGAAAACTCCGCTAAACGTTTCTTTCATCGAGCAATACAAAAAGGCTCAGAAGGTCAGTTGAGGCGTGGGTTTAGTAGTCCTCTCTTGGTGAGCGGCGAAGTATTGAAGCCATTCATTAGTCAAACTGATCTGAGTCAGAGAAAATTTGTTGTGCTAGGACATCTCATGATCTTGAAGAATCCGTTTGTTGCAGAGGGCGATTCCATTCAGAAATTCATCATAGTTTTGAACGGGGTGAGTGGTCCCGCAACGTTTGCGCTCACACACGCTTTGACTGGAGGTGTCACGCCGGAATTTGTTGCCTATCCTGCAGATTTTGATGCGGAGGCGGAATCTGAAAAGATTCTCAGCAAACTGCTCCAGGAGCTTGCCGCTCCCAATTGGAGGTCCGCGGACTTCCTGATTGATGTTCATGCGGGCCCAGACACCCAACAGTCAGCTGACCTTGGCTCCAAGACTTCCGATTGGCGTCGGATCTTGGGTTGGAGTTTGAACGAAGACGCCCGGGAGTCGTCGATCAAGACCTACTCGAGCTCAAATCGGTCGAACATGGCAGCCGGTTTCCCCGTTACGACCGATGTTTCGGCGCGTGGCGCGTCGTCCGGAGTTTGAAACTCAGGTGCGCTTGGCACGCTTTGGGCTGCGGTGCGGGGTTGGGATCATTGAGTTCGGAACGGGGAAACCGTGGAGTCGGACTGGCCCCTGAGAAACCACTGTCTGCGACGACAGCAGACCCACGAGAGGCACGAGTCGGGATCGGGCTCCGGAAACTGGGCCGTGACTTAGAGGTCGCCTCGTCCGTGTCGCCTTCGATTTCCAAGCTGCGGCCCCCCTCTGGTCGATCGTGCTCGGCTTCGAAGTCTCCACCACCGTAGGCCTCGTCGCCGGCCTCTGGCCCGCCCTCAAAGCGGCGCGTCAGGACCCGATCGATGCGTTGCGGTACGAGTAGGCTTTTCGGCCAGCGAGTTTCCCGCTTCTCCTGGGAGCGCCAGGCTCCAGCCTGGCGTTTTTGGCCGGGCTCCAGCGGTCCGGCCTATAATGTTCCTCGGAGGTACGTCGGCTATGACCCTGACGCTCGAAGTCCCCGAGGATCTCGCGGCCAAGCTGGAGGCAAGCTGGCGCGATCTGTCGAGCGCTATTCTTGAAGTGCTTGCGGTCGAGGCGTATATCCGTGGCGACCTGTCTTCGGAAGAGGTGCAGCGCCTTTTGCAACTCACGCCTCGGGAGACCACGATCCTCCTTGAACATCGGGATCTTCTCAGCGACATCTCAGCGGATGATCCGACGGCAGCTCGAAAGGAAGCCGGCGTAAGGAGAACGCTCTCCCCTATTCAAAAGCGTACCCTCGAGCGAATGAAAAAGGGTTGGGATTTCGGTGGCGCTCCTTACCCTACCAGGGAAGAGCTACGACCGGGAAGTCTTCCGTCGCTGATGAAGACTGTTCGGACGCGGCGGAAAGGACCAGCTTCCTGATGCCAAACAGGCCTGACCGGAAGGCGCCCGCCTTCTGGGTGAACGCCGTCTTCCGTCACCCTC
>DATMZU010000533.1:0-15497 GCA_035607435.1 Thermoanaerobaculia bacterium
GAGGGTGACCAGGATCGGCTTCAAGGTCGGCAGGACGACCGAGGTGAAGATCCGCATCTCGGAAGCGCCGTCCACGCGCGCCGCGTCGAGCAGCTCGTCGGGAATCGACAGCGCGAACTGGCGGACCAGGAAGATGCCGAACACGGTGGCGATCCCCGCGACCAGAACTCCCAGCCGCGAGTTGACCAGGCCGAGCGATTTGATCTCCAGGAAGAGCGGCAGGACGCCTACTTGCGGCGGCACCACGAGCGTCGCGAGGAGCAGGGCGAACAGGCGGTCGCGGCCTTTGAACCTGAGCTTCGCGAACGCGTAGCCCGCCGCGGCGTTGCAGAACAGCGAGACCGCGGTGATCGCAAGCGAAAGGAACAGGCTGTTCAAGAACGCCCGGCCGAGATGAAGCCGTTGGAACAGCGTCGCGTAATGTTCGAGCGTCGGCCGGCTCGGCAGCCAACGGAGCGGCAGCGCGAGCGCCTCGCCCGCGGGCATGAGGGAGGCCGAGATCATCCAGAGCAGCGGCAGCAGAGTGAACACCGCGATGAATACGAGCAGGCCGTTGACAGCAAGCGCGGCAAGCCGCGCTCGCTGTCTCGGGGCGGTCCGCCTTGGCGGACCTGCCGCGTCGACCGCAAGCGCTGCGCGGCGCCTCTTGGCCATTGCGCTCACGCCTCCTCCTGACGCAGGCGGCGGATCGCGACTTGGATCGCCGACGCGGCGAGAATCATTACGAAGAGCAGGAACGCGATCGCCGCGGCGCGCCCGAGGCTCCACCAGCGGAAACCCTGGTCGTACATCATCAGGGCGAGCGAGGTGGTTGCTTCGAGCGGCCCGCCGCGAGTGATCACGTAGGGCTCGGCGAAGATCTGGAACAGGCCGACGCTGGTGATCACCGCGACGAAAAACGTCGTGGGCTTGAGCAGCGGCAGCGTGATGTCCATCGTCAGCCGCCAGGTGCCCGCCCCTTCGAGCCGCGCCGCTTCGTAGAGCGAGGTCGGAATGCTCTGAAGGCCGGCGACGAAGATCACCAGGCAATAGCCGAACGTGCGCCAGACCGAAAGCGAAACGATCGCGAGCGTCGCCCAACGGGGGTTGCCCAGCCAATCGATCGCGGGCAGGCCGATCGCGCCCAAGATCCGGTTGACCGGCCCGAACGTCGGGTGAAGAAACGCGCGCCAGACGACCGCGGCGGCGACCAGCGTCGTCACCACGGGCGCATAGTAGACGGTGCGGAAAAAGCCCTTCCAGCGCGCGAGCTTCGAATCGACCAGCACCGCTCCGAAGAGAGCCGCGACGATCGTCAAAGGCCCCCCCAGGATCGCGAAGACCAACGTGTTCCTCACCGCCCGCCAGAAGCGGGGGTCGGCGAGCAAGTCGGTGTAGTTGCCGAGGCCCACGAAGCGGACCGTCCCCAAGTCGGCGATGCCGTAGAGATCGAAATCGGTGAGCGAAAGAACCAACGCGGCGAGCAGCGGCACGGCAAAGAACAGGCCGATCGCGGCGAGCGCGGGCGACAGCAACCACCAGGCGGCGCGGGCCTCGGCGCTCGAACCGCCCTCCGTTCGCGGCGTGCTCATCGATGTCTCTCCGTCGCCTGGAGGCTCGCCTCTCGGTCGAGGAGAAAACGGCGCTTCTCCAAGATCCGGTCGGTGTCGGCGTCGAGCGCCGCAAGCGCCCCGTCCGCATCGCGCGCGCCCCGCACCACCTGCTCGACGGCCACCGCGAGCCGGGCGCCGATCTGCTCCCATTCGGGCACCTTGGGCGCGGGAGATACCCGACCGAGCTGGGTGAGAAACGCCGCCGCGTGCGGGTCGCTCGCGAGGCCCGTCGCCTTCCAGGCCGAGCGGCGCGAGGGCAGATCGCCCGCGCGGCGGAAGAACTCCGCCTGCTGCGCCGGCTCGGAAAGATATTCGATCCATCGCCACGCGCCCTCGGGCTGTTGGGCGCCGCGCAACACCACCAGGCTCGCGCCCCCCGCGAGCGACGTGCCGGGGTACTCCGCACCGGCTTCCGGAGGAGGCAGCGGCGCGGTCGCCCAACGGTCCTGCATCTCGGGGGGCAGGCGGCGCTCCATCTCGGTCAGGTTCCACGGCCCCGAGATGAACATCGCGAAATACCCCTCCGCGAACTGCTGGAAGAGGTTCGCGACGCCCGACTGGTCGAGCGGCGGCGCGAGACCGTCGCGGAAGATCCCGGAGAAGAAGGCGAGCGCCGCACGGAATTTCGGCTCGGAAAAGCCGCCGTGCCGGCCGCCGTCTTTGAGCAGCGGCGCGCCGAGTTGTAACCCCAACGTCATCGGCTGCGACCACTCGTCGATCGGCAGCAGGATCGCGTATCTCTCGGGGGAGAGCGCCCGCACTTTGACCATCGCGGCGTGCCACTCGTCCCAGCTCTTGGGCGGCCAGGGCGCATTCGCCTTCTCGATCAGATCGGTGCGGTAGAAGATCACCCGCGTATCGACGTACCAGGGCACTCCCCAGATCTCGCCGCCGACTTCGTTCGAGTCCCAGACGCCCGCGAAGGAGTCGGCCCGGTCGAAGCTTTTCGACCGGGCGATCCGCGCCTTGAGCGGCGCCAAGGCGGACAGCGCGGCCATCTCCGGAATCCAGGTATTGCCCATCTGCGTCGCGTCGGGCAGCGCGTCCCCGACGTACGCGGTCAACAGCTTCTCGTGGGCGGCGGTCCAAGGGACCTGCTCGACCTCGACGTGCAGGTCGGGATTCCGGCGCTCGAATTCGGGCACCAGCGCGCGGACCTCTTCCCCCTCGCGGCCGAACGCCCAGAAACGTACCGTCGTGCGCCCGTCGTCGTGCCGCTGGCAGGCGGAGAGACCCGCCGCCGCCAGGAGAGCCAGAACGAACCCGACACCCCGCGGTCGGCTCAAGGCGCCTCGTCGAGCCATCCGCCGGTAAAACCCGCGCGCATCAAGCCGCGGCGCAGATGAGGATTCTTGCGCATCGTTTTCCAGACCAGCCCGGAGCGGTGGTTTTCGATCATCGCCAGGATCGGTCCCTGATCGATGCCCAGCCAGTCGGTATCGAACCAGCCGAGGCCCGGCACGAAGCGGCCGTGATGGAGCTTGGCGACTTCGCCCGGGTAGCTCCACGAGGGGTTGAACGCATCGACGAAGCCGTAGCGGCCGTACAGCGGCTCGCCGTAGCGCTCGCTCATCGCGCGCAACGCGGGGATCGCGATTTCCGGCGCGAAGGGCACCGAGCCTCCCGCCGCGGTCGGCGCGATCGTGCCGTCGTCCAGCACGAAATCGGCGCCCACCCCCCGGCCGGCGTAGGTGTAAAAGCGCCGGGTCTCGGCCCCGTAGGGCAGCTCGACGTCCGCCGGGCCGTCGCAGGCCGAGACGCCCCAGACGTCGGCGCCGAAGCCCTTCCAGCCGCGCGGGTTGCGGATCGCCCAATCCCGTTGCGCCAGCGTCGCGCGGCGCGAATTCTCGAAATAATCGAGGCCGATCTTGCGAATCGCCGGATCGCCGATGCCGCGGAAATCGATCCAGACGTGACTGTAATGATGGCCGAACAGCGGCGCGAACTGGAGATACCGCTGCCCCTCGAAGTCGGCCACCTTGTAGCGGCTGGTCCACTCGCTCCAGGCGTCGTCACCCACCGGGTGGGTGGTCGAGCCGAGCGCCATCAGGTAGACGAGCATCGCCTCGTTGTAGCCGCGCCAGTCGGATTCGATGAAGCCGCTTTCGGGGTGCCAGCCGAGGACGATCGACGGGGGCCGCGGCTGCGCCCAGGTCCAGTCGGCGCGGTCGTACATTTTTTCGGCGAGCGCGCGGATTTCCCGTTCCTGCGGATCGCCGCCGTCGAAGTACTCGCCCGCGAACATCACCCCGGCGAACAGCAGCGCCGTATCGACGGTCGAAAGCTCGACCGTCTCGAAGCGCCGGCCGGTCCCCGGATCGAGAAAGTGGTAGTAGAAACCGTGGTACGCCGTCATGCCCACGGCGGCATCGCCTTCCGGCGCCGCGGCGAGGAAACGCAAGGTTTTGAGCGTCCGATCGCGCGCCGCTTCGCGCGTGATCCAGCCGCGCTCGGCGCCGATCGGATAGGCGGTGAGTCCGAACCCGGTCGCCGCCACCGAGGCGAACGAGCGGGTCGGCCAGCGGTCGGGGATCAAGCCGGTCGTCGGATCGGCCAGGTCCCAGAAGTAGAGAAAGGTGCGATGGGAGACGTCGTCGAGAAACGCCTCGTCGCTCGTGCCCGAAGGGGCCGCGGGAGGGGAAAGAAGCGGCTGGGAGGCGTGCGGTGGTGTCCCCCAGCAACCGGTGAGGAGTAGCGGGAGAAGAAGGAACAGCGCAACGAGAGGCGCCCCGCCCCCTGGGCGTGGGAAGAAACTCCGGGGGCGGGGCGATCTCATCTACTTAGAACCCGACCCGCGCGCCGATCTGGAACCGGCGGGTGTTGAACTGGCCGTTCGGCTGGCCGAAGCGGGCGTTGGTGTTCGGCAGCCGCGGCCGGAAGTTCTCGAAGTCCTTGTTGTTGTCGAAGTTGAAGACGTTGAAGCCTTCGCCGACCAGCGTGACTTTCACGTGTTGGGCGATCGTCGGCGCGTCCCATTCGAGGCGCAGATCGACGCTGCGATACGCGAACGCGTTCGGGACCAGGAAGTCGTCTTTCGCCGGGCGCCCTTCGTTCCAGCGGACGGTAAACGGATCGTGCGAGTCGTCGAACACCGTGAACGGCACGCCCGAACCGAGAGTGATCAAGCTGGACGCCCGGAAGCTCCAGGGCAGGGCGACGGTGCCCGAGACCACCAGGCGGTGGCGCTCGTCGTTGGTGCCCGGGAACTTGTAGTAGGCGTCCGAATTGAGGTAATCGAACGCGCCGAACGCAAGTCCCTCGCCCGGGTTGTCGGTGCCGTTCTGATACGCCTTGGCGTAGGTGTAGGCGATGTTCAAGGCCCATTTCGACCCGGCGGTGTACGGCTTGTCGAGGGTCAGGAACACGCCGTCGTACCAGGTTCTCCGGGCGGTCGAGGTGATGAACACCCGGGCGTATCCCGGGATGTTGACGTTGCCGCCGAACCGGTCGTTGAACGTCGTGCCCGGAGGCAGGTCGCCGAAGAAGTACGACAGGCCGTTGTAGCTGCGGACGTTGGCGTAGCTCGCCGAAGCGAGCCACTGGCCGAGCTGTTGGCGTACCCCGAGGTTCCACTGGTTGGAGCGGGGCGGCTTGAGATCGTTGGCCACCAGCCAGACTTCCGGACCGGGGGCTTGGCCGCTCGCGATCAGGCCGCGCAGCCCCGCGGCGGTCTGGTACTCGGGGCGCCACTTGATCGCCGGGACGCTGCAATTCGGGGTCGGGCTGCCGTCGGCCGAGAAGCAGAAGCTATAGATGCTCCACTGCTGGCGGTACGCCTCGTCGAAGACGTCGTTCAAAACCACGCGGTCGATGTACTTGCCCCAGCCGCCGAACATCACGGTCTTGGCGTCGCCCCGCACGTCCCAGGCGAAACCGACGCGCGGCTGGATCGCGCCGTAGTAGGGCTTCCGGTCGTTGCCGTCGGTCGTGTAGCGGTCGAAATCGAGGAAATCGCGAATGCACCAGGTCGTCTTGCCTCCCACCGGCTGGCCGTAGGAGCGGCAGGCGTTGTTGAGCGCGTTCACCAACGAGTCGGGCGTCTTGTAATCGTTGTTCAACATGTTCGACTCGTAATCCCAGCGGACCCCGAGGTTCAGGGTCAAGTTCGGACGAATCCGCCAGTCGTCCTGGAGGTAGAGGCCGAGCTGGTTGTTGGAGAACTCAAGCCCCGGATCGCCGAAGCCGAGCCGCGCCTGGAACGGGAACTGCCACCGCTCGTCGCTCCGGAACTCGAACAGCGGATTGTCGAACAGCTTCTTGTTCACCTCGTAGTTCTGGTGGTTGAACGAGACGCCGGTCTTCATCAAATGATCGCCGTGCCATGTGGTCGGGAGCGAGAAGTCGTCCCGCACGGCCAGCTTCTTCTGGAAGAAGTCCTGCGTCGCATCCTTGCCGCCGACGTCCAAAATGCCGATGTAGTTCAGGTGCGGCGTGCTCGGGGTGAGCGCGGTCGGATTCCACTGCAGCTTCTGGTAGGAAAACGCCGCTTCGTTCAACGCGTTGCCGAGGATCGCCTGGTGCTTGATGACGAACGCGTCGGTGTTGACCTCGAAACTCTCGGCCCCGTCGATCGTGCGCTGCCCGCCGAAGCCGCGAATCTCCTGCTCGTCGCGCACGTTGGCCGAAAAATCGACCGTCTGCCCGGCGCTCGGCTGCCACGAGAGCTTCCCGAAGTAGAGGCGCGACTCGAACGGAGCCGTGAGCACGCCGGTTTGCTGCGTGCCCAAAAACGCCTGCACGTTGGCCGGCGCGTTGTTGAAATCCGGGCCGCGGAAGACGGTCGCGTTCCGGTCCTGGTCGTTGGATTCGACCGACAGGAAGAAGTGGACCCTGTCCTTGACGATCGGCCCGCCGATCGACAGCCCGCCCTGCTCGCGCTTGTAGTCGGCTTTCTTCTCGCCGCGCGCCTTGGCGAAATCGTCCTGCGTTACCAGGTCCTTGTCCTGGCTGAAGTAGAACAGGTCGCCGTGGTAGGCGTTGCCGCCCGACTTGGTGACCGCCGAGATCACCGCCGAGGCGGCCTTCTCGTACTCGGCCTTGTAGTTCTGGGTGATCACGCGGAACTCCTGCACCGCGTTCTGCGGGAACGGGTTGCCGCGGCTCGAATCCTGCGCGAACGCGCCGCCCGAAAGGACGTCGTTCTTGTACGACAGGCCGTCGATGAAGACGTTGACCTGACGCGAATCGGCGCCGCCGCTGCGGAACTTCTGTCCCGCGTCGTCCTGGTTCTCGGTCACCCGCACGCCGGGGGCCAACGCCGCGAAATTGAGGAAGTTGCGGCTTCCCTGCGGCAGCTTCTCGATCTGATCGGGGGTGATGCTGGTCGCGATCTCGGAGGTCCGCGTTTCGACCAGCAGTTGGACCGATTCGCCGACCACCGTGATGTCGTCGGCGATCACCTCGCTCGGCGAGAGGATGAAATCGACCACCACGTCCTGGCCCAACAGCACCTGGACGTTCCGCGTCTGCTCGGCGTACGCCCCCGACGCGACTTTGATCTCGTACTGGCCGGGCTTCAAGCCCTGGAGCGCAAAGCCCCCGTCGGGCCCCGCCGTCGTTTCGTAATGGAACCCGCTTTCGGAATCCACCGCCGCGACCGTCGCCCCGGCGAGCGGCCCGCTCGAATCGAGCACGACGCCGCGAATCGAAGCATTCGTATCCTGGGCGCGAGCGCCCACCGCGAGCAGCGCCGCGACCATAAACGCGGCGAGGACGCGCCATTTGCTGCCGTTCATCCCACTCATCATCATTTCCTCCTCAGTTCCTGCCGTTTCTCTCCCGTTCCTACTCGGTGCCTCAAAACTCCTATAGCCCGGCCGTCGATTCGCGCACGACGAGAGCGGCCGGGATCGTTTCTTCGAGCGGCTCCGCGCCGCGTTCCTCCAAACCGGCGAGTAGCCGCGTCATCGCCCGCTCGCCCATCTCGGCGATCGCCACCCGGACGGAGGTGAGCGGCGGCGACAGATAGCGCGAGATCGGCACGTCGTCGAACCCGGCGAGCGCCACATCCTCGGGCACCGAGAGCTTGAGCTCCCGCAGGGCGGAAAGGCAGCCGATCGCCATCGCGTCGTTCGCCGCAAAGATCGCGGTCGGCCGGGCTTTGAGCCCGACGAGCGCGAGCGCCGCGGCGCGTCCCGACTCCTCGCGGAAATCTCCGGCGACGAGCAGCTCCGGCTCCAGCTCGACCCCGCGCGCGGCCAACGCCGCGCGGAATCCCACCAGCCGCGCCTCCGCGTCGGAGTTCTCCGCGGGTCCCGAGATGACCGCGATGCGGCGATGCCCGAGATCGAGCAGATGCTCGGCCACCGCCCGGGCTCCCCCCGCGTTGTCGATCCGCATCGCGGGATGGCTCCCCGGCGCGGGAGGGTCTCCCAGGAACACGGCGGGAACGCCCGGCGGAATGCGGATCGCTCCGCCGCTCCTCGTCGAGGCCATGACGATCAGGCCATCGACCCGGCCATGGAGCGCGCGCAGGAGAGCATCGACCTCCGCGGGATCGCTGTGCGAGCCGGAGACGAGCAGATGGTACCCGGCGCGCTTCGCCGCCTGGTCGATGCCGCGGATCAGCTCGGAGAAGAACTCGCCGTAGACGTCCGGCAAAATCACCCCGACGCTGGAGGTCTGCCGAGTGCTCAAGGATCGGGCGCCGCTGTGCGGCACGTACCCCAGCTCGGCCACCACTTCGAGCACCCTCTGGCGGGTGTCGGGGTGGATCGGCCCCTTGCCGTTCAAGACGCGCGAGATGGTCGCGACCGACACACGGGCCGCCGCCGCCACCTCTCGAATCGAGATGCTGGGGTTGCTCTTCGGGTCCAAGAGGGAACCTCCCGAGATCAGAGTGCGCGTCAAAACACTTGGGGTAAGCGTTTACAGCACGACGTGTAACCGGTTACAGTTGACGGGAATGTAACGCCATCGATTCCGCCGCGTCAAGGAGGCAATGTGCCCGACACCTTCCCGGAAGGCTTTTTATGGGGCGCGGCGACCGCCGCCTACCAGATCGAAGGCTCCCCACTGGCCGACGGAGCGGGCCCCAGCATCTGGCATCGCTTCGCCCATACGCCCGGCCAAATGGCGAACGGCGACACGGGGGACGTCGCCTGCGACCACTACCACCGCTGGGCCGAGGACGTGGCCTTGATGCGCGAGCTGAACCTCAACGCCTACCGTTTCTCGATCTCCTGGTCGCGCATCCTCCCCGAAGGCACCGGCCGGATCAACCAAAAAGGCCTCGACTTCTACCGCCGCCTGGTCGAAGCGCTCCGCGAAGCCGGCATCGCCCCCTCCGCCACGCTCTACCACTGGGATCTCCCCGCGGCGCTCGACGACCGGGGCGGCTGGCTCAACCGAGACTCCGCCGCCTGGTTCGGCGACTACGCCGAAGTCTGCTTCAAAGCCCTGGGCGACCAGGTCGAGATGTGGGCCACCCTCAACGAACCCTGGGTGATCGCCGACGGCGGCTACCTCTACGGCACGCTGGCTCCCGGCCACCGCAACCTGTTCGAAGCCCCGAGGGTGGCCCACCACCTCCTGCTCGCCCACGCCACCGCCGTAGAAGCCTTCCGAGCCCAAGGCCCGGGAAAAATCGGCATCGTGGTGAACATCGAGCCCAAACACCCGGCCTCCGACGCGCCGGAAGACCTAGCGGCCACCCAAAGAGCCGACGCCGCGATGAACCGCCACTACCTCGACCCCCTCTTCTTCGGCCGCTACCCGGAAGAACTGGCCGAAATCTACGGCCCAGCCTGGCCCCACTTCCCCGAAGCCGACCTCGACCGAATCCCCATCCCCTTCGACTGGCTCGGCCTCAACTACTACACGAGAGCCGTCGTAACCGCCGACCCCCTCGCCTGGCCCACCGGAGCGATCAAAGTCCACCAACCGAGATCGATCTACACCGAGACCCACTGGGAGGTCTACCCGCAAGGCCTGACCGAGACCCTCCAATGGCTCGCCGACCGCTACGGCCCCATCCCCCTCTACGTCACCGAAAACGGCGCGGCCTTCTACGACCCGCCGACGGCGGAGGGTGGAAAGGTGGACGATCCGTTGCGGGTGGAGTATTTAAGGAGCCATCTGCGAGCGGTGGGGAGAGCGATCGATGCGGGAGTGGACGTGCGGGGGTACTTTGCCTGGTCGCTCTTCGACAATCTGGAGTGGAGCTTGGGGTACGCGAAAAGGTTCGGGATCGTGCACGTCGATTTTGCGACGTTGGAGCGGACGGTTAAGGCTAGTGGGCGGTTTTATGCGGGAGTGGTGGGGGTGTAACGGGCCAAGGCCTAGGCGTCCGCCTTATCCGCGATTGATGTCCAGTCCAAATCAAGGTTTCAGCAGGCGGGCTGGGTCGAAATCCGCCGGTAGGGTGCGCTTACGGCTGGTCAGCATGCCAAATCCGCTGGCCGGCACTTCGGGAGGAGAGCGCTGCACTCGAAGCTCAACATGATCGCCAACCAGGGAAAACTCGATCCGGCTGCCTTGGCACTGCCTTGGCGGATACCCCTAGACATTATCTCAACCCTCCTTTAGGCTGCCTCTCGGAGCACCTCAGAAAATGCGGGATACTAACCCCGGTCGAGTAGCTGGCTCAAAAGGTACCTCTCACCAAATTGATGCCGGAGTGCATCTCGCCAATGCTGCCGAGTTGACGGGTGTCCTCAATTTGACGAGCGTACTCCACTGTAGTCAAGACGTCACGCGAAGTACCACACGTGACCACCGCTGCGTCATGCGAAGGAGCCCCTGTGAAGATGTCGAACCGGTGCCGAGGTCCGCCCGTACTCGAATCATCCATCCTGCCATTGTAGTCATGGATGAACTCACGCGAAATACCACCTGAAGTACCGCGTCTGCACCTGCGAAGGAGTCGCTATGAAGATGTCAAACCGGTGCCGAGGCCCGCCTGTACTCGAACTATCCGTCCATACCGTCTCGAAAGGCTGCCAAAATCACCTGAATAGGGTCATTCTGATGACTACGGGCAACCAGGGAGCCAGGCGCAGTCCTCGGCTATCCATTTCTGCCCTCCCAGGTAGTAAGTAGAAAGCGTGAGAGGTCATTGCCAAGGGGTCACCCGGAGCTGGCGAGCCCTTGGCTTAATTAACTCTCGAGGTTTTCCTCCAGGAAGTGGATCCACTTTGGCTTGCCGGAGTTGTAATACGCACCAACTGCCCAAGAGAGTACGCGTGAAAACCAAACCAGAACCTCTTGGTCTGATTTAGGCTCGACAAGATGAATTTCAGCGGTCCCCTTCTTGGGGAAGAGTGATTTCAATCCTTGCTTCGACAGTCTTTGAAGATCGCCGTCCATTTTCTCGCCGACCCTCCCTAAGTGAATATCGAGTTCTTCAAACAAGAACCTCCGATGTAGGTCCAACAACGGAAACAAAAAGAGGTCTGCCATCGCCTGGTACGCAAGCTGAGGCCGTTTTTGGCCAACACGCAAAATCACCTCGGGAAATGCAACCGCCACAAGAAGGCAATCCTTGAGAACATAGCCCATACACGACAACACCTGCTCTCGTTCTTCGTTCAACATATTGCTAGGCAGTTTCCCTAAAAGCCTGGGAAACGAGGCCTCGAGATATGTTTTTGACCTCGAAACAACCTCGGTTGGATTCGTAACGCAGATTGCTGCTGCAGTTGTAAATTTCTCGAGATTTGATGATCGCAGATATTGAGGGCCAGGGAGCCAGACTGATGCATGGACTCTTTTCCCTTTCATTGCAGAAACGTCGTCCGTTGCGTCCAGATAGAGGCCGTAGGGGTTCGAGGAGAAGTCGACATCCACCAGCCCTCGAGCCGTTAACTGAGCATGAATGAGATTGCGCGTCGGCTCCTCTTGTCTTTCTTTATGACCAGGCGAACCAGGGTATCTTTCTGGTTTTTCCACGCTATGAGACGGAGCACCTGGATACCTTGGTTCAGTCTGTGGCTTCAATCGCCTTTGCTCGACGGAAACCTTCTTCAACAGCAACTCTCTCGCCCTTTCCTCTGACCTTCCAACTAAGTCAATATAGGCTATCTGAGACAAAAGTCCCATGGGCGTGCAGGGGAGGACTCTGATCGGAATTAGGGTTCTCTGACTTGAATCCGGATCTCGACCAAAGGCAGCGGCCCACTCGCTTTGCGTGTACAGCCTCTGGAGATAGTCGTGCGTGAGAATCGCAATAGTTCTCTGTGCAGAAATTGTTGCCCGGTGAATTTCGAGCACGAAATTGGAGCCCGGGACAAAATCCCATTCCTGGATGATCACGGAATATCCCGCTTCTTCGAGTTGCCATGCCACCCATTCCGCCCAATCAGAATCCACCGTGGCGTAGCTGACGAAGAAGTTGACCATTGGAGATGCCTAGACAGGTCTCAGGCCCATTCAGACACTTTGGAGGAATCTCAACTCAGACTCGGCATCTTCTGGGCGGAGGTTCGAGATCGAAATTCCGATCCGGGGAAGAGAGAGTAGAAAATCAACTCGGCCCTTGCCGCACAGCTTGGCCGCCTGGCCCGAGCTGAGCCGGCCGAGTTCGTAAAGCTTGCCGGCGAGGAGGAGCGCGGCCTCGTGGTCGAATTCGCTCCGGCTCAGGCCGGTGCTGAGAAGAACGTCGTCCCCGTATTGAATAGTCAGCTCGTAGCTCATGGTCGTTTCCCCTCCCTGAATCCTAACCTGCTTCGGCACCGCCGGCCCGGCTTCACGGCTCCCGAGTAATGGCCTTCAATTCTTCCCAGGTCATCCTTGGCCGTAGGGGAGCTGCGGCCATGACCTCGAGAGTTTCTCGGAGGATCTCCTCAGCATCGAAGAGGCGGCCCGCGTCTACATCCTCCTGAGCTGCGGCCAGCGCTTGGTGAAGGGCCTCTCGGTCTTCCACGTCGAGCGCGTCGCCCGGATCGAGTAGTAACAGCTCTACCTCGGTTCCTTCAGGGAGTTCTGTAGGCTCGTCGACCACGAGTCGGCCTTCGCGAACGTGAGCTTTGAGAGTCATTATGAAAGGGTACCACGAGGGCGGCGGGGCGGGGTTTGGGCTCGTGTATCATCACTGGCATGCAAGCGTCCGAAGCCCTCCTCGAAGAAGCCCTCAAGCTGCCGGAACCAGAACGTGCGCGGGTCGCTCTTCGCTTGTCCGAGAGCCTCTCCGGCCTGCCGGATGTCCATCCCCACGAAGCTTGGGCTGGCGAGATCGGTCGGCGGATCGCGCGACTGAATGACGGGACCGCTCGTACGGTAACCGCTGCAGAGGCGCTTTTACGGGCTCGCGCTCGGCTCGCCGCGCGACGTGCTTGACCTTCTTGATGCCGCCAGGTTCGAGCTCGCCGATGCGGCCGCTTCTTGTTTCTCGGGTCTTGCTATCTCGTGGCGGTAGAGGAGGATGTTCGTGTCAACCCCTTATTCATACTCCCGGAAACTGTTCACCCATGGATGTGTCGACTCCCTCTCCTCTTCTCTTCTCTTCTCTCGGTCCGAGTATAGAGAAGGTGGGCTAAGGCAGGTCGATGCGACAGCTCGACGGTTCTTAATATTTCACAATAGAGAGGGCCAAAGGCCCGACCCCATAATAGCCTAGGGCGAAGCCCTAGGTTCCCGTTCGGCCGGAGTTTCCGAGGGCTGTAGGCCCGACCCATCCGCTGTGCCGGGGCGTTGGATGGTGCGGGCTTTCAGCCCTTCTTGCGGGTTTTCGCTTCGCTTCCTGGGGCTTCGCCCCAGGCTATTATCATTCGCGCCTTTGGCGCTTAACAAAGCGCGAAGAACTTTCAACCCACCTTATTCTTACTTGGGCCGAGAGGAGGCGAGAGAGTCGGCACATCCATGGGTGAACAGTTCCCCCCGGGGGGGTATGAATAAGGTGGGATCAACGAAAACCAGGGCGGTCATAGAGACTCTCGCGGCTGGGATAGGCACCTGAATCGCTGATTCGCAAGGGTTTCCGAGAGAGGAATCGATCCGTGGCCTCCTCGTATCCCTTTTCCTCGATCATCTGCTGCCGAAGAATGTCTCCAAGGAATCGAGAGACACTCTGGTCCTGTTTCGCGGCGCGAATCCGCACCCATTGAGCCACTTCTTCCGCTAGAGTGACCGTCACGTTCGTCATCCTTCGAGCCTAGGCTGACACGAGGTTCGTGTCAAAATTTGGGCGAGCTTTTCGGGCTTGGATTAGGGCGACGGCCTAGACCTCTTCTTCCCCCAAACCTTTCATCGCGCCGTGCAGGATTTCTTGATCCTCCGCAGGGAACGAGCTGACGACCTCCAGGGCGAGAGCATCCAAAGCCTCGGGGCCGATCTTCTTTTTGAGGAGTGCCACTCGAACCAGATCGTCCGTCGGGTCGAGGTCGGCGCTTAAAGCGAGCAGAAGACCGGCCAAGGCTTCCCTCAGAGCCTCCGGGGCTCGGTTGCTCGTCCGATAGAGGTCTGAGAAGCTCTGGCAACACTTGGTCTGCCCCACTCTTTCTTCGATCGCTATGAAAAAGGAACGGGCGGCCTGGAGGTTTTGCTCCCCTTCTTCGGTGCGGTGTTGAAAGGCGCACAGACGTCCCAAGGCCAGGAGCGTGTTGGCCTCGCCGAGGCGAAACTGGATCGACCGAAACAGCGCCAAGGCCTCGCCGTACCGCGACTCCGCCTCCACCAGCCGGTCCGTCTGCGCGTAGACTTCGCCTAAACTCAGTAGCGCGTTGGCCTCGCCGAGACGCTCGCCAACCGACTGAGAGAGCGACAGCGCCTCCTCAAAGCGCGACTCCGCCAAGGGCAGCTGATTCGTACTTCGGTACAGCTTGCCCAGACACAGCAGCGTGCTGGCCTCGCCGAGGCGCTCTTCGATCGACCGATACAGCGCCAAGGCCTGCCGAAACAGCGACTCCGCCTCGGGCTTCCGAGACGTGCGAAAGTACAGGTCGCCCAAAGAACGTAGCGTATTGGCCTCGCCGACAGGCTCCTCGACCGACCGATACAGAGCCAGCGCTTCCTTGAATCGAGGCTCGGCGTCCGACGGCCGAGACATCCGTACGTACAGGCCACCCAGACACAGCAGAGTGTTGGCCTCGCCGAGACGATGCTCGACGGACCGGTAGAGCGGCAACGCCTCCCTAAAGCGCAACTCCGCCTCCGCCAGCCGATCCGTCGACGCGAACAGATCGCCCAAAGAACGAAGGGTGCTGGCTTCGCCCGGCCGATCCCCGACCGACTGAAACAGCGGCAAGGCATCCTCATAACGCGACTGCGCCTTCGTCAGGTCGAAGGTCCGCGCGTACAGGTCGCCCTGAGCCTTGAGCGTATTGGCTTCGCCGAGAAGAGACTTCACCGCCCGATAGATCGGCAACACCTCCCAAAACAGCGACTCCGCTTCCTCCAACCTGGAGGTCCGCAGGTACAGGTCGCCTAGAGACTTGAGCGTATTGGCCTCGCCGATACGCGACTGGATCGATCGAAAGAGCGGCAACGCCTCCTCAAACCGCGTCTCCGCCTCCGACAGCCGAGAGATCCGCGAGTACAAAAGGCCCAGAGCCAGAACCGTATGGGCCTCGCCGTGTCGATCCTCCATCGACCGATAGAGCGCCAAAGCCTCGATGTAAAGCGACTCCGCCTGCGACGGCCGAGACGTGTGCACGCATTGGTCGCCCTGAGAGAGCAACGCGCCGGCCTGACGGCTCGTCGTTCCAGCCAAGCGGCGGAGAGTCTGGATCCACTTCGTGATCATCGGAGGGCCTCTTCGACAAGTGACTGGACGATCTCATGTTCTTTGAGGTCGGGGGCCGCACTTGCCCGAACGAACACTGGTTTGACACCAAGGTGGGGCGCGCCAACACGTCGGCGCGAGGGAAAGCGGCGACGCGTCGCCGCACTCCAAATCGATCCGCGCTGACTTGGGGAGCATGGTGATGGCCCCCTCCCCCCGCCCAACCATCGGCGGAGAGAAGGGGCTCG
>DATMZU010000571.1:0-11449 GCA_035607435.1 Thermoanaerobaculia bacterium
TCGCCGGCGGCACGAGCACGTGCGAGACCAGCATCGAGAAGTTCTTGGTGCCGGTCCGCTTCGCCTGATGAATCGCCATCGCGTTGGCGGGCGCCGTGGTCTCGAAGCCGATGCCGAAGAAGACGACCTCGCGCCCGGGCAGGTCGCGCGCGAGCTGGAGCGCATCGAGCGGCGAGTAGACGATCCGTACGTCGCCCCCTTCGCTCTTGATCCGGAACAGGTCCTTTTCGCTCCCCGGCACGCGCAGCATGTCGCCGAAGCTGCAGAACGTGACGCCGGGCCGCGCGGCGATCGCGAGCGCGCGGTCGATCATTTCGAGCGGCGTCACGCAGACCGGGCAGCCCGGACCGTGGATCAGCTCCACCTCCGGAGGCAGCAGCTGGTCGATGCCGTTGCGGAGGATCGAATGGGTCTGGCCGCCGCAGACCTCCATGATCGCCCACGGCCGGGTGACCTGGGCCCGAATGTCCGCCGCCAGTTTCCGCGCGGCGTCCCCGTCCCGAAACTCAGTAAGGTATTTCATCGTGCTACCTCCTACTCCCGCGCCGGGCACCGGGTGCCAAAGAACTCGGTGAGGCCTAGTGCCCACCTTGTGTAGGGGCGGCGCCCCGTCGCCGCCCTCGACCTACCCGGGCGGCCACGGGGGGCCGCCCCTACACCGTCCCGCACCGTTTCATCCTACGGGGCCGGCGAAAGCCCATGGGCGCTCAGCTGGGCACCTCGGCGACGCCGAGCTCCTCTTCCAAGAGACCCAGCTCCCTGAAGTGCCGCAGCGTCTCCTGGGCCGACGCCTCGTCGATCCGGCTGATCGCGAAGCCGACGTGAACGATCGCGTAATCGCCGATCACCGCATCGGGCAGATAGGCCAGGCAGACCTCTTTGGTGATCCCTCCGAAGTCGAGCCGCGCCATGCGCGTGCCCCGGGCTTCGTAGATCTCGGCGATACGACCGGGGACCGCTAGGCACATGGCGCTAACCCTCCGATGGCAGCTCCCAGATCATGACCCGGTTGTTGCCCGAATCGGCGATCGCGAGCCGGCCGCCGAACAGGGAGATCCCATACGGCCAGCACAGAGTATCCTGCCGCACCGCCTGCCAGCGGTTTTCGCCGTTGCCGGCGAAATTCGTCTGGCCGATCACCCGGTCGGCCGGCGCGCCGCAGGCCGAGGGCGCCCGATCCCAGAACAGAACCCGGTTGTTTGCCGTGTCCGCCACCGCGAGGCCGATGCCGTCGGTGGCGAGAGAATACGGAAAACGGAGCGTCGAGGCGTTCTGCGGCGCGTACGGCAGCTCGTTGGCGCTCGCGAGATCCGCCTGGCCGAGGGCGAGATCGGCGTCGCGGTCGCCGCCCACGCCCCACGGCTCCCCCTGCCACCCGAGCACCCGGTGGTCCCCGGCGTCGGCGACGTAGGTAGTGCCGCCGACGCCGACCACCGCGTGGGGCCAGCGGAACGAGCGCGCCGAGGGGGGGCCGCCGCGATTTTCGTCGGAGGTCGAGAAATCGGGCTGGCCGAGCACCGCGTCGGCCGGGCGGTTGCGCTCCGGCAGGCCGCGCCAGGCGAGGACGCGGCGATTCCCCGTATCGGTGACGTAGAACCAACCGTCCACCCAACCGAGACCGTACGGCCAATAGAGGGTGGACGCGGACACGGCGCCGCCCCGGTTCGGCTCGACCGACGAGAGATCGGCCTGGCCGAGCGCCCAGTCCGGCGGCGCGTCCGAACGGTCGGGCACCCGGTCCCAGACCAACACGCGATGGTGCCAGGCGTCGGCGACGAACAGCCGGCCGTCGAGCACCGCGAGGCCGGTCGGCAGGTGAAGGCCGTTCTCGGGGCCGCGCCCGGCGGCGTTGGCCCCTTCGCTCTCCGCCGTGGGCTGGCCGAGGATGGTGTCGGCCGGCGCGCCGTCTTCGTGCGGCGGACCGTGCCAGAGGAGGATGCGGTGATTGCCCGAGTCGGCGACCGCGAGGACCTTTTCGTTCAAGAAGACGCCGCGCGGCGCGTAGAGCTGGCTCAGCGTCGGCGTCCCGCTCGGCAGCGCCAAGCCGCCCGGGGCCGGCGCACCCAATCGGACCTGCGCCTTCGCCGTCGGCGCGGGCGCCTCGGCGGCCGGCGGGATCATTGCGGTCTCACGTAGATCGTCCCTTTTTCAATCCGCAGCGGGTAAGGCTCCAGCTGGGCTTGCGGCGCGGTCAGGCACTCGCCGCTTCGGCCGTCGAAGCGGAAGCCGTGCCAGGGGCAGGAAAGGGTCCCCGATTCGACGTCCACCAAGCCGCCGTCGAGCGGCAGCCCTTGGTGCGCGCAGGCGTTCTTGAACGCGTAGAGCGCATCGCCGAAGCGCAGGATCAACACGCTCCCCCCGCCGGTCTCCATCCGGTACGGACGCCCCTCTTCCACCGCTTCGGCGGGCGGCCCTTCAATCCAGCCTTTCAAATCGCCGCGGTGGCGGAGCGCGTCCAGCGGCACAAAGCCGGCGACCGGCTCGCCACTGGTCGGAACCACCCTCTCGATCTCGGGCACGTGGGTGCGCAGCGCCTCTTCGACCCCTTGGCGCAGGGTGGTCGCCGACATCGAGCAGCCATGGCAGGCGCCGGTCAGCCGCACCGTCACCGTGCGCTCTTCGAGCGACACCAGCTCGACGTCGCCGCCGTGAGACTCCAGATAGGGCCGCACCATGTCGAGCACCCGCGAGACGCGCGTGCGCAGGTCGGCGCGCACGAGCCCGTGCATGGCGAACAGGGCGTAGACGGACGGCTCGTCGGCCAGCTGGTACAAGATCTCCGCGCCGCGCGGATCTTCCCGCAGAGCGCGTACGATGCGCGTCAAACCGGCTTTGTGGAACGCCTCGATCGACTGGCGCAGCTCGCGCGATTTTTCGCGCGACGGGGGATCCAGCGCTTCGGTGGCGGCGAGCGCGCGATCGACCCGGGCGGCGAGCTGGTCCAGATCCGGTTCGGTTCCGGCCTCGAACGGAGGGGGCAAAGGCGGAGCTTCCATGATGGGCCCGGCGATCATAAGCCGGCTCTCTGCATTTCGGGCTCAGGGGCGGTGCCGGCAAACGCCGCGCGCTGTTCGAGCGCCTCTTCGGCCTTGGCCCGCAGCAGCTCGGAAAAAGCGGCGCGGGCCAGGCCCGAGAGCGCCGAACGCACCGTCCCCCCGAGCTCCGCCTGCGCGGGCAGCGGGCGCCGTTCGAGCGCCTGAAGCACGAACGCCGCGCCCGCCGGATCGCCGAGCAGAAACTCCTCGAACAGGGCGTCCACGAACTCGGAGAGCCAGATGCCCGGCCCCTCCGGATCGCGGCGCAGCCGTTCGAGCGCTTGAGCCGCCCCTTCGTTCCTCTGCTCCAGCCGCTCGGTGTAGCGCTCGACCGCGGTCGCGAACAGGAAATCGAACTGCTGACGCTGATGAAGATCCACTTACGCCCCCTCGCCCCCGGAAATTCCCGTGAGGATCGCCGCCTCGGCCCGGACGCCCGGCGGCCCGCCGAGCTGCGAGCCGTCGGAGCCGCGCGCGCCCAGCCGCTCGTTGATCCGCTCGACCTGTTCGAGAGCGCTCGCGGCGAGGTCCGGCTCGCCATGCCAATGAAACAATTTGTGCGCCTCGTGAAGCTTGGCGAGCGCGGGCGCGAAGATCCCCAAATGGGCGAGCGCATTCGCCTGGTTCGCGAGCAGGCGCGCGTAGCCGAGCGGGTCGCGGGCGCGATCGCGATAGCCCAGCAGCTGCTCGTAGATCTCGACCGCCTGCGCCAGGTGGTCTTCCGGATGGGACGACGGCAGGTACTGGAGGGCGTTGGCCAGGTTCAGCTGGGCGCTCGACCAGGCTTGCGGGTGCCGCTCCGGCGTCCAGACCTTGAGCGCCTCGCGGAACGACTGCACGGCGATCCCCATGCGCAGCGGCGAGCCGGCGCCGCTCATCGGCAGCGCCAGGTAGGCGAGACCGAGGTTGTTCTGGGCCAGGGCGTAGCTCTCCGCGCCGTGCTCCAGCGACAGGCCGGAGTGGATCGCCGCCTGGTAGGCCTGAACCGCCTCCACCAGACCGGAGCGATCTCCGGCGGCCGTGTCCTGGAGCAGCTGGCCGAGCGCCAGAAAGAGCGCCGCCCGGACAGGCGATGGGCCCTCCTCCGGCGCGGCCGGCACCAGCGCGATCCCTTCGCGCAGCGCCGCGAGCGCCCTTCTCCGGCGATCGCTCCGGTCGCCCCGATCGTCGTCGTGGCTCTCCGCCAGCAGCGCCGCCTTCTGCGCCAGAAGCTGCGCGGCGAAGCTCGGCGAGGCGGCGCGGACCGCTTCGACCCCCCGGTCGAGCGAGGCGAGCGCCGTCTCCGGATGCCCGGCCTCCATTTCGGCCGCCGCGCGCACCATCCAGGCGACTGCCGCGACGGCCGGCATCTCGGCCGCCTCGGCGTCCGGCAGGCAATCGCTCTCTCCCGCGGCGAACGCCGCGCAGGCGATCAGCCGACCGAGATCGCCCGAGTAAAGCGACGGCAGCCGGGCGAACGCGGCGAGATCCCCGGAAAGGACGAACCGGTCGTACGCGGCGATCGGGTGATTGGGCGGCTCCAGAACCGCGAGCGCCGCCGCAAGGTCGCCTCCGGCCGCCCGGCGGTAGAACTCCCACTCCGCCGGAAGCGGGCCGGAAAGATCGCCCGAGAGCAGCCGCTCCAAGGCCGGCGCGGCGAGCGGCGAAGCGCTTTCGGGCAAGAGCAGAAACCCCGCGGGAGGCGGCAGAATGCCGAGCGGCTGCGGGCCGGCGGCCAGCGCGAGAGAGGGAGCGCGCGGAACCGTCATGTCGGGCCGCCCGCCGCCTCCGCGAGGAGACGCGGAGCGAGCTTGCGCATCGCGGCTTCGACCCGCGGCGAGAGGGGCTCACCGATTTCGAGCGACTCGGCCTCGATCAGATAGGCGGTGACTTTCCGCGGGTACTCGTCCTTGAGCAGCCAGCGGGCGAACGCCAGCGCATGGTCCCAGCGGAACGAGTGGAGGTTCAGCCCTTCGAGCGGCGGCAGGCATTCGACCTCTTCGCCCGGCAGGCGGAAGATCGCCCCCGGCTCGCTGCCGCTGGTGCAGGCATCGATCAGGATCACGTGCGGCACGCCGCGCATCTGGAACGCGACGTCCATGCCGCCGGTGCCGCCGTCGGCGCAGCGGACGCCGAGCGGCAGCCCCATTTCCCAAAGGTGGCGAACCAGGATCGGCCCCACCGCATCGTCGCCGCGCAACAGATTGCCGCATCCGACGATCAGCGTCCGAACCTGCTCGGCCGAGGGCGGAGCGGTCCTCGCGGCTTCCGTGACCCGTTCGATCATCCGGCCTCTCCGAGCCGGAAATGGGACAGCTGGCGCCCCGACTTGCCGTCGTAGACGTGAACGGTGCAGACCAGGCACGAGTCGAACGAGCGCGCCACATGCCCCATCTCGACCGGATCGGACGGATCGGCGATCCGTACGCCGAGAAACGCCTGCTCCATCGGCCCGAGGTTGCCCACGCGATCGCGCGGGCCGATGTTCCAGGCGGTCGGCGTGACCACCTGATAGTTTTCGATCCGGCCGTTGCTGATCACGATCCAATCGGAAAGCGAACCGCGCACCGCCTCGGTCGAACCGAAACCGCGCCCCTCGGCCAGCTCTTCGGGCTTGGTGTAGAAACGGCCGTGCAGGTCGATCTCGTCGAGCCACTGGCGGGACAACTGACAGAGCTTGGCCGCCTCGTGCATGCGCGCCATGACCCGGACCAGCACACTCGGGCCGACGGTCCGGAACGCGTCCAGGAACAGAGGGTCGAAATCCTGATGCGCCGCTGCATCCGGCCTGCCCGCGACCACCTGGCGAGCGAGCGGCCCGGCTTCGAGCGCCATCGAGCCTTTGCCCGGCACGTCGTAGCGCGGCGACTTGGCGAAGCTGTATTTGCCCTGCTTATGCCCGTCGAGCGGATCGATCGGATCGGTCTCGCCCTGCCACGGATGAAGGAAGCGGTCGCCCTTGTAGAACGAGTGCGAGGTGTCCTCGCGCACGTTCAGATGATCGAAGTCGTGGAAGTCGGCGCCGTCGTAGATTCCCGAGCGGCTGATCAGCGCGTCGTTGCGCCCCTCGATCGTCGGGTGCTCGTACAGCTCGGGCCGAAAATAGGTCCCGCTCGCAAGGTACGTGCCGCAGCCGGCGCCGATTTTGTCCAGTCCGGCGCGCTGCGCGAAGCGGAGGAACAGGCCGCAGTCCGAATTGCGCTGGCTGTCGTTTTCGTCCGCCCAGGCGAGCACCTGGCCCCAAGTCTTGTTTTCCAGCCAGCGCTCGATCGAGCAGCCGAGCCAGATCTTCTCCAACCAATCGCGCCGCCAGTTGTCGAGAATCGCGATCGCCCGCGTCACGTCCGAGAGCGTCGGCGCGCACATCACCCCGCCCGGGATCATGAAGCTCGAATGCGGCCACTGGCCGCCGAACAGGGCGTAGACCTCGACCGGCTTGCCCGACATGCTGACGCCGCGCTCGTAGCTGGTGCCGACGAACGGTGCGAAGCGGCGCACCACTTCGTCGTACTCCGGCAGGTGGGCGTAGTTCTTGTTCATCAGGTCGATCGCGAACAGGGCATAGAACCAGCGCGGAATCGACTGCAGGGTCTCGCACGCCTGGGCGATGTTGCGCACCAGCGTCGCGTTGTGCGGCACGTGGGTCTTCCAGGCGGTGTCGAGGGCGTAAGCCGCCTTGTACAGGTGGCTGCCGCCGCAGATGCCGCAGATGCGCGGGGTGACGATCAGCCCCGCCTGCGGATCTTTGCCCCGAAGGATGATCTCGAAACCGCGGAACATACTCGCTTCGGTCCACGCGTCGGTGACCACGCCGTCGCGGATCTTGACCCGCAGATCGAGGTCCCCCTCGACGCGGCCCAGGGGACTGATCCGCAGATCGGTGAGATTCGGCAGGGTCTCGGTGGCGACCGCGGTCATCATGTCTCTCGTCTCTCTCGCGCAAAAATTTGGTCGGCCCGACTAGACCACGAACATGTCTTCCTTCGACCACTTCGGAGCGGCGATGCGGGCGGCGGCGGCGTGCGCCATGTAGGACACGTGGTCGGTGCCGATCGGCACCTCCTTGGGGATCGTGCCGCTGATCTTCTGGGTCTTGAAGACGGTGCCGGGCCGCAAATCGTGGAACGGGAACTCCGGCTCGGTGCAGCCGGTGCACGGCATGCCGGCGCGCGTCTTGCTCGATTGGCGGTTCCACAGGATGCGGTTGCACGGCGAATGGGTGAGCGGGCCGCGGCAGCCGAACTCGTAGAACAGGCAGCCGGTGCGGGTGCCCTGGCCGAACTCCATCGTCGCCTGCTTGTACTCGAAGAACTGGACGCGCGTGCAGCCGGTCTGGGTGAAGGTCTTGAAGAACGTGATCGGCCGTTGGAGGTCGTCGAGCGCGATGTCGGCGGCGCGGCCGGAGGCGATCGCCACCAGGATCTGCGTCACCCAATCGGGGTGCGACGGGCAGCCCGGGATGTTGATCACCGGCAGGCCCCACTTGGATCGGAAGCCGGCGCCCAGGAATCCGCCGTGGTTGCGCTTCAAATACTGGAGCCCGATGTTGTCCACCGGGTTCGGCTCGGTCGCCGGAATGCCGCCCCAGCAGGCGCAATCGCCGAGCGCGACGACGGCGTTCGCCTGCGGCGCGATCTCGCGCACCCAATCTTTCATCGGCCGGTCGGCGAACATGTTGTACCGGCCGGTGCCGTTCGGTCCCTGGATGACCGTCCCCTCGAAGACGAAAATGTCCAGCGGCCGGGCGCCGGAGGCGCAATCGTTGAAGATCTTCTTCGCGTTGTCGCCCATCTCCACCCCGAGCGAGGGGTGCCACAGGATGTCGATCCCAAAATCCGTTACCAAATCGCAGGCGCTCGGCTCGTCCGCATTGAGAAAGGACATGGTGTTGCCGCTACAAGCGCCGCCTTGAAGCCACAGCAGGGTCGCCATCGATGTTCCACTCCTTCTCGCCCGTTCGAGGACACAGGCATCTTGTCCGTCGTACCACAATGGAGCAATAGCAAGAACTTGGTAGGTCTACCCCCCCGCCCCCCGAGGCATCAGGATCAGCCCGCGTGCCACCGCGGCGCGCACCAGCTCCACCTGGTTGTGGGCGTCGAGCTTCTGCATCAAGTTCGCGCGGTGGCGGGTCGCCGTGTGGGGGGAGACGCCGAGGATCTCGGCCACGTGCTGGGTGGTGTGGCCGTCGGCGATCAGTTGGAGGACTTCGCGCTCGCGGGCGGTGAGGCTCGAACGGGCGGTTTCGAGCGCTTCGACGTGGGCGAAGTCGATGCTGCGGCTGACGTAGCGCTGGCCGGCGAGCACCGCTTCGAGGGCCGAGAACAGCTCGTCGTCCATCGCGTGCTTGAGCAGATAGCCGTCGGCCCCGTCGGCGAGGGCTTGGGCGACGAATTGCGCGTCGTCGTACATCGAGAGCACCAGAACGCGGGTGCGCAGGTCGGTCAGGCGCAGGCGCCGGAGGGTCTCCAGCCCGTCGATGCGCGGCATCGAGAGGTCGAGCAGCAGGGCGTCGGGCGACGTGTCGCGGACGGCGATCAGCGCGTCCTCGCCATTGCCGGCCTCGGCCACCACGGTGAAACGGCCGTCGGTGGCGAGCAGGGCGGCGAGGCCCCGGCGCACCAAGGCATGATCGTCCGCGAGTACGATGCTAAACACTATCGCCCCCTTCCCAAGGAACCGAAACCTCGACCGACGTCCCCTCGCCGGGCAGGGTCGCCATCGACAGGGTGCCGCCGAACATACCGACCCGCTCGCGCATGCCGAGCAGGCCCAAACCGTGGCGCACCGTGGCGGGATCGAAACCGCAACCGTCGTCGGCGACCGTCAGGCGCAGCCGTCCGTCCTCGGCGATCAGCGACATCCGGACCCGGCGCGCGTCGGCGTGCGCCGCCACGTTGGTGAGCGCCTCCTGCGCGATGCGGTAGATCGCGATCTCGGCGGCGGAGGCGAGACAGGCGGGGATCGGCGGCAGGTCGAGATCGATCTCGAAACCGGCGCGCACGCTGTATTCGATCGCCAGCTGGCGCAGCGCCACCTCCAGCCCGAGCTGGTCGAGCGTCGGCGGACGCAGGCGCCGCGCCAGGTCTTTGATCCGCGCGGTGGCGCCGTTGACCTGCTCGCGGAGGTCATTGAGCTGTTCGCGCAGCGCGGACTGTTCGATGGGCACCAGGCGCGCCATCACCTGGAGGCCGAGCTTCACCCCCACCAGCGCCTGGCCCGCTTCGTCGTGCAGCTCGCGCGCGATGTGCTGCCGCTCGTCTTCCAGGATCGTCACGTTGTGCGCCGAGAGCGCCTGGATCTCCAGGCTCTTGCCTTCGAGGTCGGAGAGCAGCCGGGTGTTCTCGATCGCCACCGCGGTCGTGTTCGCGAGCGATTCGAGGAACATCGCGTCCTGCCACGAAAACGGCGGCTGTTCGGCGGCGCGGTGAAGCTCGAAAAATCCGAGCACGCGGCCGTCGCTCGACTTGACCGGAATGCACACGGCGCGCGCGACCGCGAAACGGCGGACCAGGTCGAGATCGGCGAGCGGATCGTGCAGGTAGTCGTTGGCCAGGTAGGGGAACTCGATCTCCAGCAGGTAGCCGGCTAGCCCTTCGCCGCGCCGGAAGCGCCGCGGCCCCTCGATCCAGCCGGCGCGGTGCCAGTATCCGGTGGCGACCATTTCGACCTCGCCCGAAGGCGACGTCTCGGCGAGGCCCGCGAGGCCGCCCACGGCTTTCAAAAACCGCGCGGCGTGCTCCACCAGGTGGCGGACCAGCTCGGCGGAATCGAGATGGGCGTTGACCGCCGCGCCGAACGCGAGCAGCGCTTCGAGACCGGTCGACCAATCCCCCAGCCGTTCGATCAGCAGCGCGCGCTCGAACCCGACCGCCGCTTGGAGCGCGATCGTCTCGGCCAGGCGAAACTCGATCGCGCCGAACGGCGCCGGCCCGCGGCGGTTGACCGCGAGCAGCACCGCGATCGCGCGCCCGGAATGGTCGAGCGCCGGAACCGCGAGCGCGTTCCGCCAGCCCAGGTCGCCGAGCTCCAGGCGGTAAGCGACCTCGTCGTGCGGCGCGGAGGCGAGCAATCCGCGCCGCTGGCGCGCCACGTGGAGCAGCAGGGCGAGCGTCGGCTCGTCGGGCGCCGCCGGGGCCACCTGGCCGACGACGTGGACGCCGATCGCGCCCAGGCCCTGCTCGTCGGTGACCGCCACCACCGCCCGGCTGGCGTTCAGGGCGACCGCGAACGCGCGGGCGAGCGAGCGCGCCAGTTCGGCGCTCGCCAGCTCGTCCACCACCGCGCGCGCCGTGCCGTGAACCCGTTCGATCGCCGCCAGAATCCGCCCGCTCTCGGCCCGCGCCGCGCTGAGGCTGAACGGGTCGGGATCGGACCTCGCCAGCTCGGTCACCCTGGTGACGGGCGGTTCGGAGATGAGGGCGAACGGATCGTGCGGCATCGGCAAGCTACATCGGTTCGGAAGAGCGCGCGGCGGCCGAAAGGAAGTCCGGGCCGAGGCGGCGCCGTTCGGCGAGGAACGCCAGCCACTCGTCCATGCCGAAACCGGTTTTGGCGGAGGTTGCGAGGACGCGCAGGCCCGGTCGCACCGCTTCGATGTTCGCGCGCGCCGCCGCTTCGTCGAATTCGCACGGTCCGGCGAGATCCCATTTGGTGATCACGGCGACGTCCGAGGAGTTGAACATCCCGGGGTACTTGAGCGGTTTGTCCTCCCCTTCGGTCACCGAGAGGAGGACCACGCGCACCGCTTCGCCCAGGTCGTAGCTCGAAGGGCAGACCAGATTGCCGACGTTTTCGACGAACAGGTAATCGAGATCGGACAACGACCAGCCGTCGAGGTGCGACTCGACCCATGCGGCTTCGAGGTGGCAGCGGCCGTGGGTGTTGATCTGACGGACCGGCGCGCCGCTCGCCGCCAGCCGCCGCGCGTCGTTGTCGGTTTCGAGGTCGCCCACCAGGGCCGCCACCGGCACGCCGCGCTCCACCAGCTCGCGGAGCGTCTTTTCGAGAAACGCCGTCTTGCCCGTGCCCGGGCTCGACACCAGGTTGAGCGCCAGGACGTCGGCGGCGCGAAAGCGCGCGCGCAACGCCCGGGCGGTCTCGTCGTTCTGGTTCAGGATGTCCCGGCGAAGTTCGAGAATGCGCGTGCTCATAGGGCCCTTTCCTCAGGGTTCGCGCTCGCGCCGCCGGGCACCACCTCTTCCTCCACGTCGACCTCCAGACCCTCGATGTACAGCTCGCGCCCCTGCCGGATGTCGCCGCTCGGAGTTTCGCAGACCGGACAGCGAAACTGTAGCGGTCCCGGCAGCTCCACGTCCCGCTCGCACACGGCGCAATGGATGACCAGAGGAACTTCGCGGACGACCAACCGGGAGCCTTCGAGCAGTGTACTCCGGGCCGCGATGTCGTAGCAAAAAAGAAGGGAATCGACGGAA
>DATMZU010000574.1:0-8768 GCA_035607435.1 Thermoanaerobaculia bacterium
GACCATCGGCGACGACGAGGGCGGGTCGCTGCGCCGGACGTTGCCCGGCAGCAGGTCCACGCCCAGCCACTCTCCGGAGGAGAGAACGGTCGCGCGCTCGATGACGTTTTCGAGCTCCCGGACGTTGCCCGGCCAGGGATAATCGAGCATCAGCTCCATCGCCTGCGGCGTGATCTCGCGGATCGCCTTCTCGTTCTCCGCCGCGAAGCGGGCGAGGAAATGCTGGGCGAGCAGCGGAATGTCCTCGGTCCGCTTGCGCAGGGGGGGCAGCGTGATCGTGATCACGTTCAGCCGATAGTAGAGATCTTCTCGGAACCGCTCCTGGGCGACCATGTCGGAGAGCGCGGCGTTGGTCGCGGCGATGATCCGGACGTCCACCTTGATGTTTTCGATCGCGCCGACGCGCATGAACTCCTTTTCCTGGATCACGCGCAGGAGCTTCGCCTGGATGTCGAGCGGGATGTTGCCGATCTCGTCGAAGAAGATCGAGCCGTTGTCCGCCACTTCGAACAGCCCCTTCTTCGTCGCGATCGCGCCGGTGAAGGCGCCTTTGACGTGGCCGAACAGGTTGCTTTCGAGCAGGTCGCCGGGCATCGAGCCGGAGTTCACCGTCACGAACGGGCCGTCCGCGCGGCGGGAGTGGTGGTGGATCGCCTTGGCCACCAGCTCCTTGCCCGTGCCGCTTTCGCCCAGGACGAGGATGTTCGACTTGGCGGGCGACGCGAGCTGGATCAGCTCGTAGACCTGCTGCATCGGCTGGCTCTTGCCGAGGATCTGGTCGAAGCTGTAGCGCCGCGCGAGCTGCTGGCGCAGGGCTCGATTCTCGTGGCGCAGGCGGCGCTGCTCCAGGCCCTTGCGGACCGTCAGCAGAACTTCCTCGTTCTTGAACGGTTTCGGGATGTAGTGGAACGCCCCGTCGCGCATGGCGCCGATCGCGCTCTCGATCGAGGAGAACGCGGTGATCACGATGACCACCTGCTCGGGATCGCGCTGGCGGACCTGGCGCAGCACCTCGCGCCCGGAGAGCCCGGGCAACATCAGGTCGAGCAGGATCAGATCGATCTCTTCGCGCTCGATCAGCTCCAGGGCCTCTTCTCCGGTCGTCGCCGAAATCGTCGAATAGCCTTCGCGGCGCAACAGGGTCGAGAGGACATCCTGGAGGACCTCCTCGTCGTCGACGATCAGGATGCTCATAAGGCGGGCGGGTTCGTTTCCGTCATGCGTCGCACGCCGAGGCGCCCGATGCGGTTTCCGCCGCCTGGGCCGACAGGCGGGGAAGCTCGACGCGGAAGGCCGCCCCCGGATGCTCCCGGCTACGGCTTTCCACGGTGATCCGGCCGCCGTGGCGGGCGGCGATGTCGGAGCTGATCGACAGGCCGAGACCGGTGCCGCCGGTCCCCAGTTTAGTCGAGAAGAGCGGCTCGAAGATTCGGCCCAGATGCTCGGGCGCGATGCCCGGGCCGTCGTCCGCGACCTCGACGACCAGCTGGTCCGCGGTGCTCAGAAGGCGCACTTCGAGCCGGCCGCGGCCGCGGGGCGACATCGCGTCGAGCGCGTTCAAAAACAGGTTGGTGAAGATCTGCTGCAGCTCGCCGTCGCAGCCGTCGATCATCACGGGATCCGCCGATCCGGCCGCCGGCCGCCAATCGATCTCGATCCGGCGCTTGGCGAAGCGGTCGGCGAGCAGGTCGAGCGTCTCGCCGATCAAGGCGGCCACGTCCACCGGGCCGCGCTCGCTCGGCCGCTTGCGCGCGAATTCGAGCAGGTTGTTGACGATCCGCGCGGCGCGGAAGGTCTGGCGCTCCATCTTCTGCAGGATCTCGCGATGCGGGTCGCCTTCCGGCGTGTCTTCGAGCAGCATCTGGGCGTAACTCGAAATGCCGGCGATGGGAGTGTTCACCTCGTGCGCGACCCCCGCGGCGAGCAGGCCGAGGGCGGCCAGGCGGTCCTGCTCGCGCAGCGCCCCTTCCATCGCCACCCGCTCCGTGAGGTCGTGGATCACCAGCACCCGCAAGCGGCGGCTGGGATCGCCGAGGAACTCCGCGAGCGACAGTTGAAGATGCCGGCCGGCGCCGTTCGGATCGCGCCAATCGGCCTCGATCAATCCCTTGCCGGGCTCGGGCAGCGGGACGGTCAGGACCTCGGCGAGCGGGCGCTTAAGGAGCGCGGCCGGGGCGCTCTCGACCAGCAGGGAGAACGCGAGGTTCGCCGAAACGATCCGGAATTCGGGATCGAGCACCGCGATGGCGGCGGGCGAGGATTCGAAGATCCCGGCGCTGTAGCGTTCCAACCGTTCGACCTCGCCGAGCCGATCGCTCAGTTGATCGACCAGCTGGGCGTTCTCGATCGCCAGCGCCGCCTGGTCCAGAAGGTGGCGGACCAGATCGAGGTCCTCGGCAGAAAGCGGGCTGCCGTCGAGCTTGTAGCCGAGCAGGACGATGCCGACGCGGCTGCCGCGCACGGAGAGCGGCAAGGCGTAGCGGAAGCCGCCGATGAACAGCAGCTGCTCGCTCGGCGGCACCTCGGCCGGCAGGGCGATCGGCGAAAGTCGGCGGCAGCCGGTGCGCCAGAGGTCCTCGCCGATCGCGTCGTAGGCGAGGCGCAGCGGCAGGTTCGGATCGGCGCCGAACAGTTCGAGCACGGCCCCTTGCGCGAGGTAGAGGTTCGTCCGGTCGAGCTCCAGGCTCTGTTGCAGCTCGGAGAGCAGCTTTTCGCACAGCCGGCCGAGATCGCGCTCGTGGAGCAGCTCGCGGCCGAAGCTCGCGAGCGCCCGGCGCTGGCGGAACGAGCCGCCGTACTGGACCCGCTCCAACAGGGTGGAAACCGTGCGGCGGGTGGGTACCAGGAGCGCCGCGATCCCGACGCCCGCGACGAACGAGAGCAGGTTTCTCGCGGCGGAAAGCTCCGGCGACAGGCCGCGGTTGATGCCCAGATTGATCAGCGAGAAGCCGATCGCGCCGAGCAGCAGCGTGAGCGTCGCGGAGAGGGCGTCGCGGACGATCGATTCGAGGTCCCACAGCTTATAGCGCAGGATCGCGTAGGCGAACGTGAGCGGCACCAGCGCCAGCGGCAGAACCGCCAAGGCGTTCCAGGTCTCGTTGGCGCGCAGGCCGAAGGCGAACGGCAGGACGTAGAGCGCCACGAACGGCAGGTAGCCGCCGGCCAGACCGAACGCGATCCAGCGCACCTGGCGCTGGCCTTCGAGATCGCGGCCGCGCGCGATGCGCCAGGCGAGCAGCGCGATGGCCGCGATCGCCGCGCCGATCAGATGGGCGAGATCGAGCCGGTCGAGCGCCCAGATCGCGCCCGCGTTCGGCCGCCGGAAGATGACGTCGAACTGGAGGGTCGCGAGCACCGCGGCCGGCAGGTAGAGGAACGGCAGCAGGCGGCCTTCCAGCCAGCGCGCCGGCCGGAGCGGGGTGGGGAAGGTCAGGAACAGGTGCAGGGTGAGCGGCGCCAGGAACAACCGCGCCAGCTCGTCGAAGACGTAGATCGCGCGGTCGAGCAGATCGCCCGGCGGCATCAGCGGCGAGAGCAGGTAGAACGCGGCCGAGACCAGGCACCAGAGGTAGAACAGGAAGCTGTGCCGCTCGCGCTGGCGGATCAGGGTGTAGAGACCGATCAGCAGATAGGCGGCGCCGGTGAGCGCGAGGATCAGGTAGGGGGTATCGAGGTTGAACGCCGGGCGCCGATAGGAGATCTCCGCGATCTGCCCTTCGCGCTCGACCACCAGCGCGCTCGCCGGCCGGCCGATCAGCGCTCGGCGCAGGTTCTCGGGGCTCTGGATCGCTTCGCCGTTGGCGAGGACGATCTTGTCGCCCGCTTCCAGGCCGGTCGCCCGGTCGGTCACCCCGACGACGCTTTGGGTCCCTTCGAGGAACGCGACGGTGAAGCCGAGAGGCTGGAAGGTTTCCGCCCGACGGAAAAAGCTCGTGCCTCCGATCACCGCGACGAAGGCGGCGAGCAGGAGGGCGAGGGCGAGGCGGAGTGCGCCGAGACGATTCATGCTGAAGATACCGATGCTTTACAATTTGCTGGAGACAGACGTCGCCAGCTCGCTTCAGCAGGTTTCGTGCCATCGACACGAAATTTTGAATCGCCCGGAAGTCTCGGTTTTCGCAGTAGTTTTGGCCTCTCCCATCCAAACGGGCGGATGGAATCCGGGAATTTGAATTCAACGGATTTGAGCCTCGTCAGGGGCACGATCCCGCCGCCCGCGAGCGAAATCCGCTCGCCGGCCGACCCGGCACCGCCATTCGAAAGGGGAGGGCTAGAAGCGAACCGCAAAGCCGCCGACGAAGCGCTTGCGCAGCTCGTCGTCGCCGCGCGCGGAAGAGGCGCCGGCCTGATTCGCGACCTCGGACCCGCGGCTGACTTCGAGGTCCAGGCGGACGATCCAGTCGGTGCCGAGATCGACCAGAACGTTCAAGTTCTGCGAGACCACCAGGCGAAGCTTCTCGAACTCGGCTTCCGATCCGCCGCTGCGAGCGCTGCGCTTGACCGGCTCCAGGTCCTGCGAGAGCTTGTGGAAGGCGAGAAACACGCCGGTCTCGGTGGCCTGGAACTGGGTGTCGAGGGAGGTCACCGCGTAGGTCAGGCGGTTCTCGTAATGCTTGCGGTCGGTGGCGTAGAAGATGCCGCCGCCGCCCGACGCGACGCTCGACGAAAGCTTCGAGACGATCCGCGGGGAGAGCCGGTGCTGCAGCTCGAACTGAACCTCGGGCACCCGATCGCCGCGCACCAGGTAGAGGCTTTCCTGGCGGTCGAGCAGGTCCTCGCTGAAGTAGAGCCGCGAGGTCTCGGTGATCGTCCTCTGCGCCGCGCCGAGGGAGATCTTCTCGTCGTCGCCCTTCTTCCGCGAGAAGGTCAACGAGTAGCAGGATTCGCCACCCTGCTCGCAAAAATCGGCGGAGCGCATGAGCACCGGCAGAAAGTCGGTCCGCAGGTCCTGGTTGTTCTGGAACACCCGGCGGCTGAAGGAGGTCTCCGCCTGCCAGGCCGAACCGAGCTGGACCACCACTCCGCCCTTGGGGGTGAGGGCGACCGAACCGTCGCGGAGGGTCGAGAACATGCCGTATTCGACCAGCACCGCGGGGCTGATCCGAACGCCCCCCTGGCCGAAGACATCGACGTTGGCCCGGTTCGCCTGATCCAGCTCGGCGCTGCGGCCGAACCCGACCAGCTCGGACTGGCGCTCCCGATACCGCACGCCCGCCTGGATCGTGCCGCTGTCGCCCAGCGCCGCGGTATAGCTCCCCTCGAACAACCAGGCGCGCGACGCTTCGGGGATGTCGGGCGGATCGAACAGGCCGACCCGGTGGTAGTTGCTCTCGTTCGTGTATTGGGCGGCGAAATCGGAGCGCCCGTTCTTGCCATGTTCCTGCGACCAGCTAACCCGGTAGTTCTCGAAATCGACCGGCGAGCCCGAGTCGTCCCGGCCGGGAGACAGGTCGCCGCTGCCGGGCCGGTTGTTCAGCCGGTTGGTCAGCGAGGTCACCGAGATCTGGTTCGTCGAGCCGGTCCCCACCGCGAGCGACAGGGCGCGGACCTCGCCGTCGGTGTAGGTCTGGGTGTTGGCCGTGTCGCTCGCGAGCTGAAGCAGTTTGCCGGTGAGCCCGACCTGCAGCTTGCCGAGGCGTCCTTCGACGTCCACTTGGCCGCCCTTCATTTGCGACTGGGCGCCTTCGAGGCTCGAATCGACGCCCGACAGGGCGCCGACCTCGGTCTTGAAATCGGCGAAGTCGCCCGCGGCGATTCCGGTCGTCCTGTCCGGTTGCGCCGCGGAGGCGAGGCTCATCCCCTGGATGTCGCGCAGTACGTCGGCCGGGATTTTCGAGCGGATGCTCCAGAAGTCCGCCGCCTGGCCTCCGGCGCCGGCAGCTCCCGCGGTCTGGCGGGCGAGCTGGATTTCGAGGAACTGGTACGCCTCGGCGGTCGAACGGGTCAGGCGCACGACCGCGGGAACGAAGCCGATGCGGTGGGCGATGATGTTGTAGACCCCGGCGGGGAGCTGGTCGAAACGGAAATTGCCTTGCACGTCGGTGGCGACTTTTTGCAACTTGCGATCGACCACCTGGTAGGCGTAGACCGCCGCGGCGCCGAGCGGGTTGCTGGCGCCCATCACGCGGCCGGCGACGGCCCCCCGAGCATTGGCGGCCTGGGGAGAAAGGCCGGCCGGGGGTGTCTGCGAGCGAGCCACACCGGGGGCTGCCGCCAAAAGGAAGGCAGCGACGATTGCCGGCAGGCTCTGGTTCGCTTTCATCTCGTCTATCCCTACGTATGGCGGAGTCTAGACCTACCCGTCGCGGTCGTCAAATCCCCCGTCCCAGCCCCTCTGGGACGAACGGCAGAAAGAATTCAATCGGCAAAGGTGGCCGTGTTTGTGTAGGGGCGGCCCCCCGGGGGGCCGCCCTTGCGCGCCCCAAACGTTGGCCCAATTCGAGGGCGGCCACGGGGGGCCGCCCCTACACAATTCCACCTCTATTCATAAAGGCGTCCGGGCGGCGGTCAAGCCGAGCACCTCGGCGGCGCCCGCGGCACGTAGAACGGCGGCCGCCGCTTCGAGCGTCGCCCCGGTCGTCGTCACGTCGTCCACCAGAAGGATTCGCCGGCCGGCCACGGCCCGGGAGTCTCCTATCCGGAAGGCCCCGGCGAGATTCGCCCGGCGGGCCGTGCGCCCCAGCCGCGTCTGCGCCCGGGTCGCCCAGCGGCGGGTGAGGGCGCGTACCACCGGCAGTCTCAAACCTTCCGCGAGCGGCACGGCGATCCGCTCCGCCTGATCGAAACCGCGGGCGACGCGGCGGGTCCAGTGGAGCGGCACCGGCACCACGAGATCCGCCTCGCGCAGCTCCCGCCCCAGCCCCGCGGCCAGCTCGCGGGCGAGGTGGCGTCCGAGATAGTCGAGCCGGCGAAACTTGAGCGCCAGGATCACCGCGTCGAGCGGCGGCTCGTAGCGCCAGAGCGACAGAATGCGCAAATCCGTCGGCGCGGCGAGGGGGCCGATCGGGCCGGCCGGGCGCAGGCGAGCCCGGCAGGCGATGCAGAGATGGAGCGGTTCCCGGCCCGCGAGCTGCCGCCCGCAGCCGAGGCAGGCGACCGGAAACAGCCACCGCGCGAGCGTCTCGCGCACCCGGCTCGCGACGCCCAGAGCCTCTGAGCCGTAGAAAGGATCGGCCATCGGGCGAAAAGGGGGCGTTATACTCCCCGCCCACGACGCCCCGTGAAGGGCGCAATCGAAGACGCCGTGAGGCGAGGGTTCACCGAGGAGGGGTCTTGAAGCCAGAGCTCGATCATCTTGTTTCCGTCATCCGGGCCGGAAGGATCGCCCGTTTCGCCCTGCTCGCCGCCACGCTGGTCGGCGGGTTCGGCGTCTTCGGCGGTCCCGCCGCGCAGGCCCAGGAACTTTACACGTTTACCGTCGGCGTTCTCGGCGGGATCGGCGGTTCGCCCGACACCGAAAGCGCCGCCTTCGACCGTCAAAGCCTGCAGCTCAACCTGCAGTTCGAGACCGACGCCCGCACGCAGGTGGGCGTCCGCATCGGCCAGATCGATCTGGCCGACAAGGGCGAGCGGCTCAACGGCCTGGCCGAGCCGAAGCTCCAGTTCGTTTCGATCGGCGGCGAGTACCGCACCCGCCAGTCGTATTACGACTCCGGCATCTTCATCGCGCTCGGCGGGTATCGCTTGGAAGGTTCCGGCGGTTCGAGCCAAACGGCGGCCGGACTGTCCGCGGGCGCCACCGGCGAGTTCACCTTCAACCGCCATTTCGGCGTGGTCGCCGAGATCGCCGGCCACTACTCGGACCTCGACGACTTGCAGTACTTCGGCACGGCCCAAATCGGGCTGGCGTTCCACTTCTAAAGCCGGTCCGCGATCTTCTTCCTCACCGCGGCGTCATCCCAATTGGTGGCGCCGACGAATTTCTCGACCACCTCGCCATGGTCGATCAGGTAGGACTCGGGGATCTGGGTGCTGCCGTAACGGTGGGCGACGTCCCAGCTCGGATCGAACAGCAGCGAATCGTCCGGCTCGCCGCCGCCGAGAAACTGGCGGACTTTGGCGGGATCGTCGGCGACCGCGATCATCACCACTTTGAAGTCGTGCCGGTCGGCGAAATCGTGGCGGAACCGTTGGAGCGCCGGAATTTCGTCGATGCAGGGAGGGCACCAAGTCGCCCAGAAATGGACCAGGGTGACCCCGGCCATCCGCTCGCCGAGCTTCGCCGGACGCCCCGCGGCGTCGATCGCAAAGCCGCCCGGGGCGGTCGTCTTGGGGTGGTCTCCCTTGGGCCAGAACAGCGCGGCCGCCGCGGCCACCACCAGCACCGCGACCCACCAGCGCGAGTCGATGCCGGTTTTGGGGGCGGGGGGGACCGGGGGGGCGGGCGAACCGCCGGTCGGTTGAACCTCGGAGGCGTTTCCTGTCACCATGAGTAGAGGACCTCGAATCCCTTGAGCACCGAACCTGCATTCTATCGCCCGAACCGCGTCGACGGCGCCGGGCGACCCGAAACCGAAAAAGCGTTCCTGGTCGGCGTCATCTTGCCCACGCAGCCGGCGTTCGTGGTCGAAGAGCATCTCGACGAGCTGGAGCAGCTGGTCGGCAGCGCCGGAGTGGAGGTCGTGGGCCGGGCGGTCCAGGCGAGGAAGGCCTTGGACGCCGCCACGTTCATCGGCAGCGGCAAGGCCAAAGAGATCGCGGAAACGGCCCGCGAACGGGGCGCCGCGATGCTGGTCTTCGACGACGACCTGTCGGCCAGCCAGATAAAG
>DATMZU010000605.1:0-5335 GCA_035607435.1 Thermoanaerobaculia bacterium
CGGCGGCCTCCACCCCGACCTGTCGCTCGACTGGTACCTCGAGATGCTGCGCGGCCTGAAGCAGCGCTTCCCGGACGCGCATCTGAAGGCGTTCACCGCGATCGAGATCGGCTGGTTCGCGAAGCGCGAGAAGCTGCCGATCGAAGAGGTGCTGCGGCGGATGCGCGACGCCGGGCTCGGCTCGCTGCCGGGCGGCGGCGCCGAGATCTTCCATTCTGAAGTGCGCGAGATCATCTGCGACGGCAAGCTCGACGCGGACGAGTGGATCGAGGTCCACCGCATCGCCCACCGGATGGGGATCAAGAGCAACTGCACGATGCTCTACGGCCACGTCGAGAAGCCGATCCACAAGGTCGATCATTTGATGCGGCTGCGCGCGCTCCAGGACGAGTCGGGCGGCTTCAACGCGTTCATTCCGCTCGCCTATCACCCCGAGAACAACTACATGGGGTTGAAGTACCACACGACCGGTACCGATGACCTGCGCCACATCGCGGCGTCGCGCCTGGTGCTCGACAACATCCCGCACATCAAGGCGTACTGGATCATGATCTCGCCGAAGCTCGCCCAGGTGGCGCTGCGTTTCGGGGCCGACGACCTCGACGGCACGGTGGTCGAAGAGACGATCTACCACATGGCCGGGGCCGGCACTCCGCAGCAGATGACCCGCGCCGAGCTGGAACGGATCGTCCGCCTGGCGGGCTTCGAGCCGATCGAGCGCGACACGTTGTACAACCCGATCGCCGCCTCGGCGTCTCCGGTCCTCATGCCGCCGACTCCAAACCCTTTTGAGATTGCGGCCTCCGCAGCGCTCGCGAGCGGCGCCTAAAAAGCCTTGAGCGGACCGACCCTTCCGTACCATTACATCGCGGTCGACGGACCGATCGGGGTGGGCAAGACCACCCTGGTCGAGATGCTCACGCGCCACTTCGAGGGGGTGAAAGTCCTCGAAGACGTGAACAATCCGTTCCTCGGCGATTTTTACCAGGATCGGCCGGGCGCCGCGTTCCAGACCGAGCTCTACTTCCTGCTCTCGCGGTTCAAACAGCAGCAGGGGATTGCCCAGCGCGAGCTGTTCGAGCGGATGGTGGTCTCGGATTACACGTTCCAGAAGAACCGGATCTTCGCCTATCTAAACCTGTCGGACGACGAGCTAATGCTGTTCGACAAGCTCTACGCCCTGCTCGAACCGCAGATCCCGAAACCCGATCTGATTCTCTATCTGGTGGCGGACGTCGATACCTGCATGGATCGGATCAAAAAGCGCGCGCGATCGGTCGAGAAGACCTTGGCGCGCGACTACGAGGCCGAGCTGATCGACGCCTATAACCACTACTACCACTACTACGAGACCTCGCCGCTCCTGGTGGTCGATACGCGGCACCTGAACTTTCCCGACCGGCCGGAGGACTTTGGCGAGTTGCTCAACCGGCTCTCCCGGCCGATCAAGGGGACGGAGTACTTCGTGCCGATGGGTTCCCGCTAATTCGGGAATCTTTGGCCTGGCCCTGCGATTTGATCTGAACGACCAAGGCGCATATCATCCGCGCCGTCGGAGCCCGCAAGGGGTCCGGCAAACCGCTGGGATCCCAATGGCGGCCTTGAGCCCTCCACTCGTGAGAGAGCCGGCCGCCGGGACCGAGACGGAAAGAACCGAAAGCGCCCCGACGAGGGCGTGAAGGTCGCGGTGAGAGGGTCGTACCCCGAAGGGACGACACCTCGATCCAACCGACGACCGACGCGCAAGCCCTCGATCCAATGGGTAACGTGCGCTTCGCGGCCCTTCCGCCTCCCCGGCGTGAAGGGCTTTTCGCTTTTCGGGGCATGACACCCCGGGCTAGAAATCGGAGCGCGAACGAATGGCTACGAAGCGCATCACGGTTCCCTCGATCGTCGAAGCCCCAACCCGCGGCGACCGCTTGGTCATGGTCACCGCCTACGACTTTCCGCAGGGAAAGACGGCGGACGCCGCGGGCGCCGATATCGTCCTGGTGGGCGATTCGCTCGCGATGGTCGTGCTCGGCCATCCGGACACTCTGTCGGTCACCCTGGACGAGATGATCCACCATACCCGCGCGGTGCGCCGGGGCGTCGAGCGAGCGCTGCTGGTCGCCGACATGCCGTACGGCTCGTTCCACTTGGGGCCGGACCAAGCGGTCGCCTCCGCGATCCGTTTCGTCAAAGAGGCGGGGGCGCAGGCGGTGAAGATCGAAGGCGGGCGCCCCGAAGTGGTCCGCGCGCTCGTTTCCGCCGAGGTGCCGGTGATGGCGCACCTGGGACTTACCCCCCAATCGGTCCACCGTTTCGGCGGCTACAAGGTCCAAGGACGGAGCGATGAGGCGGCGCGGAAGATCGTCGATGCGGCCCTGGAGCTGGAAGAGGCCGGCGCGTTCTCCCTCGTTCTCGAATGCGTGCCGAGCGATCTTGGGGCGGAGATCACGGAGCGTCTGACCATTCCGACGATCGGCATCGGCGCGGGCGCCGCGTGCGACGGCCAGGTGCTGGTGTACCACGATCTGTTGGGCCTCGAAGAGCGGATCGCCCCGCGCTTCGTGCGGCGCTACGCCGAGTTAGGACACGCCTCGCGCGAGGCGATCGAGCGTTTCGCCGCCGACGTGCGCGAAGGGCGCTTCCCCTCGCCGGAAGAGAGCTACGGCGCGCTCGAACCGAAACCCGAGCTGCGCAAGATCTACGGCTAAAGGGAACCGATGCTGCAGATTCGCGACAAGGCGGGGCTTCGCCAAGAGATGGCGCTCTGGGCCGTTCGCGGCCGGACGGTGGGGTTCGTGCCGACCATGGGCGCGCTCCACGAGGGGCACCTGTCGCTCGTCCGCGCGGCGCGCGAACGGGCGGACCGCGTGGTCGCGTCGGTGTTCGTCAATCCGACCCAGTTCAACCGGGCCGAGGATCTGTCGAGTTATCCGCGGCAACCGGAGCGCGATGCCGAAATGCTGGAGGCCGCCGGGTGCGACCTGCTCTTCCTGCCCGACGTCCAGACGATCTACCCGGAAGGGCACACCGTGTTCGTCGAGCCCGGCGGTCCGGCCGAGGGGCTCGAAGGGGAATTCCGCCCCGGTCACTTTCGCGGCGTCGCCACGGTGGTCGCCGCGCTGTTCAACCTGGTGCGGCCGGATCTCGCGGTGTTCGGCCGGAAAGACGCGCAGCAGCTGGCGGTGATTTGCAAACTGGTACGCGATCTGCATTTCCCGGTGGAGATCGTCCCGGGCGAGACGATGCGCGAGCCGGACGGGCTCGCGATGTCGTCGCGCAACGTGTTCCTCGACGCAGAAGAGCGGAGCGCCTCGACCGTGCTCTACCGCTCGTTGGTCGCGGCGCGAGAGGCGATCGAGGCGGGGGAACGGCGCGGGGATGAGGTGCGGCGGATCCTCCGCGATGGAATCGCGAGCGAGCCGCTGATGGTTTTGGAGTACGCCGAGGCGGTCGATGCCGAGACGTTTCGTCCGGTCGCGACCCTCGCGGGAGAGATTGTGTTGCCGCTCGCGGTTCGCGTGGGCGGCACCCGGTTGATCGACAACTTCCATCTCTCGATCGAGAGCTAGGGGGCGAAAAAGGAAGCCATGAAGCGCACGATGCTCAAGTCGAAAATCCACCGGGCGACGGTGACCGATGCGAATCTCCATTACCAGGGTTCGGTGACGATCGACCCGCTGTTGCTCGAAGCGGCCGACATCCTGGAGCACGAGCGGATCGAGATCTACAACGTCACCAACGGCGAGCGCTTCGCGACCTACGCGATCCCGGGCAAACCGGGCAAGGGGGAGATCTGCATCAACGGCGCCGCGGCGCACAAGGCGTCGGCGGGCGATCTGGTGATCCTCGCGACCTACGCCGAGTACGAAGCGGAGGAGCTGCGCGATCATCATCCCACGCTCGTCTTCGTGGACGAGAAGAACCGGAACGTCGTGCCGCACGGAGCGGTGACCGCCGAGCCGATCGAGGCCCTGGCGGCAACGTTTTGAAGGGATTTGCGATGAGTAGAGCCTCCGGATTTCTCGCCCTCGGGCTCGCCGCGCTCGCCTGCGCGGCGGGGCCGATGCCCGGCTCGGCCGCCGGCTCGCACGGTCCGATGACCTTGGAGACGCTCGACCAGCGCTCGATGCCAGGGCAGTCGGGCGAACAGGTCCGCGAGGTCTACCGCGATGCCGCGGCGTTTCGCGCCGGGTGGGAGGGACTCGCCAAAGAGAGCGGCGAGCCGATGCCGACGGTCGATTTCGCCCGGAAGATGGTGATCGCCGTCGCCTTGCCGCTTCAGAGCTGCGTTTCGCGCATCACGGTGCGCGGGGTCAAGGAGCGCAAGGCCGAGCTGGTCGTCGATTTGCTCGAAGAGCCGGCGAGCGGCGAATGCGTCTGCATCGTCGCGGAGCGGCCCCACCATGTGGTCGCCTTGGCCCATTCCGACAAGCCGGTGCGTTTCGAGGCGACCGTCAAGCCTCGGGCTTGCGGACCGCATTGATCCCTCGCTTCAACCCGTTCTCCTTCCCCTCCGACTAGAATCGTCGTCCTTGGAGGACGCATGGAATCGCTCATTTCACCGCCCGCTTCCGCATCTCAAGTCGCGCCGCTCACGATCGCCGATCGGACCTTCCGTTCGCGCCTGATCCTCGGGACCGGCAAATACCCGAGCTTTCCGTCGATGGTCGCGGCGCTCGACGCCTCGGGTACCGAGGTGGTCACCGTGGCGCTCCGCCGCGTCAACCTGGATGCCCTGGGCAAGGGCTCGCTGATCGACTACGTGGACCCGGAGCGCTATCTCCTCCTGCCCAACACGGCCGGCTGCTACACGGCCGACGAGGCGGTGCGCACGGCGCGGCTCGCCCGCGAGCTGGGCGGCTGGAACTGGGTGAAGCTCGAAGTGATCGGCGACAAGAAGACGCTCTTTCCGGACACGGTCGAGCTGCTCAAGGCGACCGAGATTTTGGTCGCCGAGGGGTTCATCGTCCTTCCCTACACGAACGACGATCCGGTCGTCTGCCGCCGCCTGGAAGAGCTGGGTGCCTCGGCCGTGATGCCGCTCGGCGCGCCGATCGGCTCCGGGATGGGCATCCGCAACCGGGCGAACCTGAGGATCATCGTCGAGCAGGCGAACATTCCGGTGATCGTCGATGCGGGAGTCGGCACCGCAAGCGACGCGGCGCTCGCGATGGAGTTGGGCGCCGACGGCGTCTTGATGAATACGGCGGTCGCCGAGGCGCAAGATCCGGTCCGGATGGCGCTCGCGATGAAGCTCGGCGTCGAAGCCGGCTGGCTCGCGGCCAACGCCGGCCGAATCCCCAAGAAGCTCTACGCCAACGCCTCCTCCCCTCTGGAAGGGCTG
>DATMZU010000609.1:0-5585 GCA_035607435.1 Thermoanaerobaculia bacterium
CCCCCGCCCGCCGCGACGGCCGCCGCGGACTTCAACCTGCCGATCGCCTCTCCCGCGGCGCGGCGCCATTTCCTGATCCTGTTCGACCTCGCGAACTCCGAGCCCAAGTCGATCGTCCAGGCGCGGGCGGCGGTGCGGAAGGTGGTCGATCGGCTCTACCCGTCCGACGTGGTGGCGGTCGCCACCCACGCCCCTTCGACCGGGCCGCAGATGGTGCTCGGCTTCACCTCCGACCGCAAGCAGATCGCCGCCGCGATCGAGACCCTCGGCCGGCCCGAGCTGGTGAAGCGGAGCGGCGATCCGCTGAACCTGATCCTCGAATCCCAATACGGCTCCGGCGCGGGCGCCTACGAAGTCGGCGGGGGCGGAGGGGACGGCGCGAGCACCGCGAAGTCCGCGCTCCAGCAGTTTCTCTCGGATACCCGGGACCACATCCGGCGCAATCAGGCGGACGACCGGCGCTATGAGACCCAGCGCCTGACCGACTACACGCGCGCGCTCTCCGACCTCGGGAAGCTCTTGGCGGAGATCGAGGGGCGTAAGTACGTGGTGCTGCTTTCCGAGGGCTTCGACAGCTCGCTCCTGCTCGGCTCGACCAACGAGGCCGAACGCGCCGAGCAGCAGACCTCCGCCGAGAAGGGCGAGATCTGGAACGTGGACAGCGACACCCGCTTCGGCAGCTCCAAGAGCGCCAACGACCTCGAAAGCATGATGGAGGTGCTGCGGCGCGCCGATTGCGTGATCCAGGCGGTCGATATCGGCGGCCTGCGCGAAGGCGGCGAAGGATTCAAGCGGCCGAACGGCCAGGACGGCCTGTTCGCGATGGCCGACCAGACCGGCGGCGAGCTGTTCCGCAACTTCAACGACCTCGGCGAGGCGATGGGCAAGATGCTCGACCGGACGAGCGTCACCTACGTCCTGTCGTTCCAGCCCACCATCCAGCGCGACGGCGCGTACCACAAGGTCCGCGTCGAGCTGGCCAAGCCCGCCCGCGGCACCCGGATCAGCCATCGCGCCGGCTATTTCGCGCCGAAGCCGTTCGATCCGCGCGACGTCGCGGCGCATCTGCTCGATGCCGCCGAGCTGATCACCAATGGACGCGAAGGCGGGACTCTCGCCTCCTCCCTGGTCGCCGCGGCCTTCCCGGGCCTCGGCGAAAGAGCTTTCGTGCCGGTGATCGTCGAGGTGGAGGGCGCTTCGCTGCTGGCCGAGCTCGAGAGCGGACCGTTGCCCACCGAGATCTACGCCTACGCGCTCGGAGCCGACGGTTCGATCGGCGATTTCTTCGGCCAGACGCTCGGGCTCGACCTCGCCAGGGTGAAAGACAAGCTGCTCCAAAGCGGCCTCAAGTATTACGGCCATCTGGAGCTGCCGCCCGGCGAGTGGTCGCTCCGGGTCCTGGTGCGCAACGGCCGGACCGGCGATTCGCGGCTCAGCGTCTGGCCCCTCACCGTCCCCCGCTTCGATCCCGCGGCCCCCGCCCTCCTCCGGCCGTTTTTCCTCGAAGCTCCCGGCTCGTGGCTGATGGTGCGCGAAAAGCCGCGCGGCGACCAGCCGGACGAGCCCTATCCGTTCGTGGTCCAAAATCAGATGTTCCTGCCGGCGCCGCAGCCGATCCTCTCGGCCGTGCAGACGACCTCGCTGTCGCTGATCGCCTACCACCTGGCCCCCGGCGAGATCGGCGCCACGGGGCACGTGACCGACGCGGCCGGCAAGCCGGTGGCCGGCGGCGAAATCCGCCTGCTCGGCCACGAAGCGCAAGGCAACGGACGCGAGGCGATCCTGTTGAGCTTCCAGCCCGCGGGCCTCGCCCCGGGCGAATATCGGCTGAACCTCCGCCTGACCTCGGGCGAAGGGGCCGCCGGACTCGACGCGGCGGGCGTTCCGTTCGAAGTCGATTAGCCGAATCAAGGAGTCCCGAGAATGCGCGATCCCGTCCCGAGCCGGCCTCACCGCTCGTCCCGCCGCCTTTGCGTCGCCCTGGGGGCTCTGGCCGCCACGCTCGCCGTGCCCATGGCCCTGTCGGCGGCCACCGCGCCGCCGCGTTTCGGCGGCGAGCGGACGGACGTCGTGGCGGTGGAGATTCCCCTCCAGGTGCTGCGCGACGGCCAGCCGGTGCGCGGCCTCACCAGGTCCGATTTCGCGATCTACGACGGTAAGAAGAAACAGGAGATCACCGGCTTCGAGGTGATCGACCTCGCCACCTCCCCGCCCACCGCGCCCGCCGCATCGGCGGCGGCCCTGCCGCTGCCGATGGTGTCGCCCGCGGCGCGGCGACATTTTTTGATCCTGTTCGACCTCGCCAACTCCGAACCCAGCTCGATCGTCCGGGCGCGCGCGGCGGTCCGGAAGGTGGTCGATCGCCTGTACCCGAGCGATCTGGTGGCGGTCGCCACCCACGCGCCCTCGACCGGGCCGCAGATCCTGCTCGGTTTCACCTCCGACCGAAAACAGATCGCCTCCGCGATCGAAACCCTCGGCTTGCCGGAACTGGTGAAACGAAGCGGCGATCCGCTGAATCTGGTGTTCGAATCCCATTACGGCTCGGGTCCGACCCCCTACGAGCTGCCCGTGGATCCCTTAGAACCGAACGCTCGCTCCGTCAGCCCCATCGTCGAGACCTACCTGAGGGAAAATCGCGACCTCCAGCGACGCAACCAGGAAGGGGATCGCCGGTACGAGGGCCAGCGCCTGACCGACTACACGCGCGCTCTCTCCGACCTGGGCAAGATGATGGCGACCGTCCAAGGCCGCAAGTACGTGGTGCTGCTCTCCGAGGGTTTCGACAGCTCGCTGCTGCTCGGCTCGACCAACGAGACCGAACGCGCCGAACAGCAGACCTCCGCCGAGAAAGGCGAGATCTGGAAAGTGGACAGCGACGCCCGTTTCGGCAGCGCCAAGAGCGCGAACGACCTCGAAACATTGCTCGAAACCATGCGGCGGGCCGATTGCGTGATCCAGGCGGTCGACATCGGCGGCCTGCGCGAGGGCGGCGAAGGTTTTTCCCGGCCGAGCGGCCAGGACGGCCTGTTCGCGATGGCCGACCAGACCGGCGGCGAGCTGTTCCGCAACTTCAACGACCTCGGCGAGGCGATGGGCAAGATGCTCGACCGGACCAGCGTCACCTACGTCCTGTCGTTCCAGCCCACCATCCTGCGCGACGGCGCGTACCACAAGGTCCGCGTCGAGCTGGCCAAGCCCGCCCGCGGCACCCGGATCAGCCACCGCGCCGGCTACTTCGCGCCGAAGCCGTTCGATCCGCGCGACGTCGCGGCCCATCTGTTGGACGCCGCCGAGCTGATCGTCGGCGGGCGCGAGGGAGGAGCGCTGGCGGCCTCCCTCGTCGCCCTGCCGTTCCCGGGCACGGGAGACCGCGCCTACGTCCCGGTGGTGGTCGAGATCGACGGCGCTTCGCTGCTCGCCGAGGCCGAGAACGGCCCGTTGCCCACCGAGATCTACGCCTACGCGCTCGGCGCCGACGGCACGATCGGCGATTTCTTCAGCCAGACGCTCGGGCTCGACCTCGCCAAGGTGAAGGACCGGCTGCGGGAAAGCGGCCTCAAGTACTACGGCCATCTGGAGCTGCCTCCCGGCGAGTGGTCGCTCCGGGTCCTGGTGCGCAACGGCCGGACCGGCGACTCGGGGCTCACCGTCTCGGCGCTCAACGTCCCCCGTTTCGATCCCGCCGCCCCGGCCCTGCTCCGGCCGTTCTTCCTCGAAGCCCCCGCCTCCTGGCTGATGGTGCGCGAGAAGCCGCGCGGCGATCAGCCCGACGAGCCCTATCCGTTCATGGTGCAAAAGCAGATGTTCCTGCCGGCGCCGCGGCCGATCCTCGCGGCCGAGCAGACCACCTCGCTGTCGCTCGTCGCCTACCATCTCTCCCCCGGCGAGATCGGCGCCACGGGGAAGGTGACCGATGCGGCCGGCAAGCCGGTGGCGGGCGGCGAGGTCCGCCTGCTCGGCCACGAGGCCCAAGGCAACGGCCGCGAGGCGATCCTGATGAGCTTCAAGCCCGCGGGCCTCGCCCCGGGCGAATATCGTCTCAACCTCCGCCTGACCTCGGGCGCGGGAGCCGCCGGGCTCGACGCGGCGGGCGTTTCGTTCGAAGTCGAATAAAGGAGATCCGAGAATGCGCGATCCAGCCTCGTACCGGGCTTACCGCCGGTCCCTCTGCCTTTGCGGCGCCGTCGTGGCCGCCCTCGGCCTGATCGGTCTCGGGGTGGCCGCGCAGGCGGCCACGGCGCCGCCGCGCTTCGGCGGCGAGCGGGCGGATGTCGTCGCGGTGGAGATTCCGCTCCAGGTGGTGCGCGACGGTCAGCCGGTGCGCGGCCTCACCCAGGCCGATTTCGCGATCTACGACGGGAAGAAGAAGCAGGAGATCACCGGCTTCGAAGTGATCGACCTCGCCGCGCCGCCCGCCGCGGCGGCTCTCCCGCTTCCGGTGTCCCCCGCGGCGCGGCGCCATTTCCTGATCCTGTTCGACCTCGCCAACTCCGAGCCCAAGTCGATCGTCAAGGCGCGGGCGGCGGTGCAGAAGGTGGTCGATCGCCTCTACCCGAGCGACGTGGTCGCGGTCGCCACCCACGCTCCCTCGACCGGGCCGAAGATCCTCGTCGGCTTCACCTCCGACCGCAAGCAGATCGCCGCGGCGATCGAGACCCTCGGCAGCCCTCAGCTGATCAAGCGCAGCGGCGACCCTCTGAATTTGATCATCGACACGGAAATCGGCTCGAATCCGATCCCCTTCCAGGTTCCTCCCGAACCCGACGACCCCCGAATCCTCGCCAAGGTCGTGGCGCTCCAAGAGTTCCTGGCGGACACCCGGGAAAACATCCGGCGCAACCAGGAGGACGACCGGCGCTACGAAGCCCAGCGCCTGACCGACTACACCCGCGCGCTTTCCGATCTCGCGAAGCTCTTGGCGTCGGTTGAAGGGCGCAAGTACGTCGTGCTGCTCTCCGAAGGGTTCGACAGCTCGCTCCTGCTCGGCTCGACCAACGAGGCCGAGCGCGCCGAGCAGCAGAACGCCGCCGAGCAGGGCGAGATCTGGAAAGTGGACAGCAACGCCCGCTTCGGCAACACCAAGAGCGCCAACGACCTCGAAGGGTTGCTCGAAGCCATGCGGCGCTCCGACTGCGTGATCCAGGCGGTCGATATCGGCGGCCTGCGCGAAGGCGGCGAAGGCTTTGCCCGGCCGAACGGCCAGGACGGCCTGTTCGCGATGGCCGACCAGACCGGCGGCGAGCTGTACCGCAACTTCAACGACCTGTCCGAAGCGATGGGCAAGATGCTCGAACGGACCAGCGTCACCTACGTCCTGTCGTTCCAGCCGACGATCGCCCGCGACGGCGCGTACCACAAGGTCCGCGTCGAGCTGGCCAAGCCCGCCCGCGGCACCCGGATCAGCCATCGCGCCGGCTACTTCGCGCCCAAACCGTTCGATCCGCGCGACGCCGCGGCGCACCTGATGGATGCCGCCGAGCTGATCACCAACGGCCGCGAGGGCGGGCCGCTCGCCTCGTCCGTGGTCGCGGTGCCGTTCCCGGGCGCGGGCGAGAAAGCCTACGTGCCGGTGGTGGTCGAGG
>DATMZU010000614.1:0-11158 GCA_035607435.1 Thermoanaerobaculia bacterium
CCGAATTCGCCCAGATCTACAACCTCGACGTGACGGTGATTCCGACCAACAGCACGATGATCCGCCAGGATCGCGCCGATCTGGTCTACCGCACGGCGGACGAGAAATGGGCCGCGGTGGTCGAGGAGATCCGCGATTGCCAGCAGCGCGGTCAACCGGCTCTGGTGGGCACCGTGTCGATCGAAAAGAGCGAGATGCTCTCGCGACTGCTGAACAAGCCGCCGCGCGTGCCGCACGTCGTGCTGAACGCCAAATTTCACGAGCGCGAAGCGTCGATCGTCGCCCAGGCCGGACGGAAAGGGTCGGTGACCATCGCGACCAACATGGCCGGCCGCGGAACGGACATCGTGCTCGGCGGCAATCCGGAGGGGCTCGCCCGATCGGAGTTCGACCCGGCCGTGCAGCCCGAGGAGTACGCCCAGGCGCTCGAACGCTATTTGACGACCTGCGCCGCGGAACGGCAGGAAGTGATCGCCGCGGGCGGCCTGCACATCCTCGGCACCGAACGGCACGAATCACGCCGGATCGACAACCAGCTGCGGGGCCGTTCCGGCCGCCAGGGCGACGCCGGCTCCTCGCGCTTCTACCTGTCGCTCGAAGACGACCTGATGCGCATTTTCGGCTCCGACCGAATCAAGGGGCTGATGACCAAGCTCGGCATGGAAGAGGGCGAGGCGATCGAGCACGGCATGGTCTCGCGGGCGATCGAGAAGGCTCAGCGGCAGGTCGAAGGGCGCAACTTCGAGACCCGCAAACACCTGCTCGAATACGACGACGTGATGAACAAGCAGCGCCAGGAGATCTATCAGCTCCGGAAAGAGATCCTGGAAGGGCGCGAGGGGCGCGAATACGTCCAGGGGATCTGCGAGGAGCTGATCGACAACCTGCTCCAGAGCCACTGTCCGGAAAAAGTCGATCCGCACGACTGGAACCTGACCGGTCTACGCACCGACATGCTCGCGTACTTCAACCTCCAGAGGAGCGACTTCGGCGCCGATTTGGGCGAGCTGGGCATCCAGGAGTTGGAAGACACCCTCCTCGCCGCGGTCCGCAACCGCTATCAGGAGCGCGAGGCGCGGTTCGGCACCGAGATGATGCGGAGCTTCGAGCGGGCGATCATGCTCCACGCGGTGGACGTCGCCTGGAAGGACCACCTGCTCGCGCTCGACCACCTGAAGGAAGGCATCGGCCTGCGCGGCTACGGCCAACGCGATCCGCTGAACGAATACAAGAAAGAAAGTTACGAGCTGTTCGAAGCGATGCGCAGCCGGGTGCAGGACGACATCCTCTCCAAGCTGTTCCATTTCGAGCCGGTGACCGAAGAGGACATGGCCGAGCAGCGCCGTCGCCGCGAGATGCCGCAACCGGCGCAGCTGACGTTTTCGGCGCCGCCCAAAGAGGCGAACAGCTCGCCGAGCGTCGGCGCCGCGACGGTGGTGCGCAAAGACCCGAAAGTCGGCCGCAACGATCCCTGCTGGTGCGGCTCGGGCAAGAAGTTCAAGAAGTGTCACGGCGCGACCGCCTGACGGCGCGCCGATCGGAATCCCACCCGCCGGGGCGGTTCGAAACCCACCCGGCGGAATGTCGCGCACCTCCCGGATTCGGCCTAGATTCGAGTCAGAAAAACGGAGGTGAGCCATGATCCCGCACACCAAGACCGTCGTCATCGGCACGTCCCTCGGACCGGAGAGCGATGCGATCGTCGCTTCGGGGCTTGCTCTCGCCCGCGCGCTTTCGGCCCACGCGGAAATCGTCCACGCCTATACCCCCATCGCCACGCTGTTTGCGACGTTTGAAGGTCCGCTGGTCACGCCGCAGCTTTCGGAAATCGAACGGCGGCAGATGATCGCAGCGGTCGAGGCCCAGGCCGCCCGCCACATGGTTCCGGCCCTGGACGGCGCGACGAACAAGGCGCCAAAGGTTAGGACCCACATCGCCGAAGGCCCGGCCCACCGACTGCTCGTCGAGCGGGCCGAAGCGCTCGACGCCGATCTGATCCTGGTCGGCAGCGTCGAGGTCGGCAAACACAACTGGACGTTCGGCTCGACCGCCGATCGCGTGGTTCGCCAGGCGCCCTGCCCGGTGCTCGTCGTGCGCTCGGGCACGCCGATCCTGCTGTACCGCGTGCTGGCGCCGATCGATCTATCGCCGACTTCGCGACGCGCGATCGAGACCGCTCTCGCCCTGCTTTCGCCGCTCGAAGAGACGCCGACCTTCGAGCTGCTGTTCGCGCTCGACCCGCTCGACAGCGCGGGCCTGCGGCAGTTCCGCCAAGACCAGCTGGTCCGACTCGCCGAATCCGAGCTGCAGAGGATCGCGACGATCTTCGCTTCCAAGAGCGGAGCGATCGTCCAGCGAAAAGTTCGCGTGGGCGGCCCGGTGACCGAGATTCTCGCCGAGGTCGAAGCGCGCCACCCCGACCTGGTGGTGATCGGAACCCACGGCTACGGCGGGTTGGAGCGTCTGCTTCTCGGAAGCGTCGCCTCGCAGGTAATCCGTTCGGCGTCCACGAGCGTCCTGGTGGTCCCGCCGAAAGCCGCGCAACGCACGGAGGACGAGCGGATCGACGCCGCCGCCCAAAGAGGCCATGAGGGGAGCTTCATCTCCGACGAGGTCCATCGGCCTCCGGCGTAGACTTCCGGAGGAAGGAACAACCGCGGGACGCCCGTCGAAACGACCGACGGACGCCCCGCTTCGTTTACAGCAACTTCATCACGCGATCCGCGAGACCGCCCTCGCCCAAGACCACCGACAGGTTGGCCTTCACGGCCACCTTTTCGAGGACCTCCAGCTCGCGCAGCCGCATCAGCGTCGGGTTCGACTCGAAGATCCGCGCCGTGTTCGCCTGCGAGCGGATCGCCGCGGTCTCCTCGCGACGGGTCACGAGCTGCACCTCGGCGGCCTTCTGCGCTTCGATCACCCGGTTCAAGATCTCCTTCATCTCGCCCGGCAGGATCACGTCGCGGATGCCGACACCCTTGAGCTCCAAGCCCAGGGCTTCGGCGGCCGGCGCGAGCCGCTCGCGAAGCTCGGCCACCAAGCCGTCCTTGTCGGCGAGCAACGCATCGAGATCGCGCGCACCGACGATGGCCCGCAGCGCGAGCTGCGCCTGCCGGTAGAGCGCCTGGCGAAAGTCGTCGACTTCCGTTGCGGCCTTCACCGGATCGACGAGCCGGAAACCGACCAGCGCGTTCAACCGGAGCGTGACGCGATCCGCCGTCATGATCTCCTGGCCCGAAATGTCGAGTGTCTGCTCGCGCAAGTCGAGCGCCAAGACCTGCATCTTCCCCTCGCCCCGCCACAGAGCGTGAACGCCCGGCGCCAGCTGACCGATCAGGCGGCCGTCCTGAAATAGGAGACCCGTCCAACCCGCCGGGACGACCGAGGTTTCGAGCAGCGTCGCGGCACCGCGGGCGGCCAGCACGACGGCCAGATCGGGGTGGACGAACGGCTGCTGCCGGGCGTCCACCACCTCGACCTTCACCGTTCGATCGACCTGCCAGAGGGCGCGAACGCCCGGACCGCAGATCAGGGCGACGCGGCCGTCGATCGAGACTACGGCACGCTCGTGGTCCTTCAAATCGATCGCGACCAGGTCGCTGCCGAGCTTGCCCGAACGGACGATCTCATCGAGCGCTTTGTGCTCCAGCCACGGCTCGCGCACGGACACCCGATCGACCGCAAGGTCGGTGAAAGGCGCCGCAATCAGGTGCCGGCCTGGCGCGAGCGGACGCTCGAACGCGCCGTCGCGGAATAGAAGGCCACGCTCGTGGGCGCGCACTTTGAGGATCTGGATCGTCATGCTCCACCTTCTTTCAATACGCTCTGCCGACGCGGCAGTGCCGGAAAAACCTTGCCTAAAGTGATCGTCGGAAGGGCGAGACCGCGCCCCACCGCGCGCTCCGGTGCGGAGTGCCGAGACCGATCGCCTTTCCGCACCGGGCGGCCGGAAGCGAGATTCACCTTCCTCGCTCCTTTAAAGCCACGGGCTTCTTTACGAACGGCGCGAACGACACTGCAAGGCACCTTCGGGCGTTTGCCTTGCCGAAAGATTCGCCATCCCTTCCCAGCGGATGGCACAAATCGAACGGTTCGGCGGGCGGTGCGTTTTTCGATCTCGCACCTTCCGGACAATCGGGTTTGCAAAAGACCGTTCCTTAGACGGTTGCGATGTTGGCGAGGGATTCGAACCCCCGACTCTCGGATTATCAGTCCGATGCTCTACCTCTGAGCTAGCCATATGGTGGTGCAAGCCGGTTCTCCTAGAGCCCGCGGCGGAACGCGCGTGAGCCATCGGCTCGGCGCGCCGTGCGGAGACGGTCGGCTGTGTACCCAAAACGCAAAAAGCCTTCCGGAAGGACGCTCCCGGAAGGCTTTCGAATCGAACGCGAATCGCGTTCCGATCGATGGCTCACCCTACCGTGGAGATCTCTCCGCGCGATTCAGCCCGAGGTCGAAATTCGACGCGGGTTGAATGGATTTAGGTTCGGGACGACGGTTCATCGCGGTGATCTCCAAAAGGGGAGGCGGAATATAAAGGGGGTGCCTCGGAGATGTCAAGCCCCAAGTTCAGAGAAATTTTTCAAACCTCTTGCCCGGGCAGGAAGGGCGGCACCGGGCAGTCGAGCGAATCGGCGATCGCGCGCAGCAGCTCGGCTTCGGCGACCGTGACTTTTCGATCGGCGACGGCGCAGGCGGTCGCCGCTTCGAGCAGGCGCTTCTTGCCTTGCGGCACCAAGGCGGCGAGCGAGCGCAGGGCGCGGTCGATCACCTCGGGCGGACAGTCGTCACGACTGGAAAAAGTGATCGACCCAGCGTCGCCGCCGAGGAGGCATAATGCCGCGTCGAAGCTCGCCGCTTCCGCCGCGGGTTCGTCGGAACCACAGGCGTGGCCCAGGGCGGAGAGGACCAAACCCACTTCGGTCGTGCGGTCGGAGAGCTGGGCGGTCGGCGCCCCTTTCGCCCGCGTGCCGCCGAAGACCGGACCGAGATGGCGGACCAGTGCGCGCTGGAGCACCAGCTCGAACAGGGAGATTCGTGAATCGGCGACGATCAGCGCATGGGTCGTGATGCGAAATGCGTCCCACTGCGGGCGCGACATCTGGCGCAAGGCCGGAAGCGCCAGATCGAGCAGCGGCAGGCGTGCCGCGTCGGGGCAGCTCGCGAGGATCGCGGCGGCTTTTTGCGTCTCGTCGAACAGGAAAGGCCCCGCGCCTTCGAGCGCCCTCACCTGAACGATCCGGACCTCCGGATCGCGATCGAGCAGCAGGGCGAACAGCAGGGCCGGCGCGGTCGCGGGCTCGCGAGCTCGCTCGCGCAGGCCGGCGGGCAAGCTCGCAATAAACTGCGTCGCGTAATCGACGTGGGTCGGCTGGACGGTACCCACCCGCGCCGCGATCGTGTGGCCGCCCAAGCCCACCACCCCGGCCGCCAACCGCTCTTCGTTTTCGGGAATCTCAACCCCAATCACCGGTCGAAGCTTCGGTCCCGGATCGGTCGCCGCGAACGTTCCAGTGAAGCTCGGGTCGAGCCGTCGGATGCGGTCTTCGAGCGGCGGATGGGTCGAAAGGGCTGAGAGCCAGCTCGCTTTCAAGCCGTTCGAGAAATAGAGATGGCTCGCCTGCTCGGCGTTCGGATTCGCGATTTTCGAACCGTCTTTCGCCCCGCCGATTTTCTTGAGAGCGTCCGCGAGACCGAGAGGGTTGCGGGTGAATTGGACCGAGGAGGCATCCGCGAGAAACTCCCGCTGGCGTGAGATGCCGCTCTTGATCAACCGGCCGAAGAAGACGCCGATGCCGCCGATCACGATCAGGGCCAAGCCGAACAGCGGGATCGCCGCCCCTCCCCCCTTCTTGCTGCTGCCGCTACTGCGGCCCATGCTGCGCAGAATCCAATAGCCGATGAAAGCGATCACCATCAGGCCATGGAGCCAGCCGATCAGGTGCAGGTTCAACCGCGCGTCGGCGTTCAGGATGTGCGACAGCTCGTGGCCGATCACCCCTTGCAGCTCGTCGCGCTCCAACCGGTCGAGGCAGCCGCGGGTGACGCCGAGGATCGAATCGCCCGGCGCCCAGCCGGCCGCGAACGCGTTGATCCCCGGCTCGTTGTCGAGCACCACCACCGAGGGAACCGGCAGGCCCGCCGCGAGCGCCATTTCTTCCACCACGTTGAGCAGCCGACGCTCCGCGGGCTCGGTGGTGTTCGGGGCGATGCGGCGCGCACCGAGCAGATTCGCGATCGCTTCGGAACCGGATCTCAGGCTCCAGATCTTGTACAAGGTGGAAAGGGCGATCACCGCGATCGTGATCGTCGCCACCGGCATGAAGACCTTGGGATTCCAGAACGGCCCGGTCGGACCGTCCTCCGTCTTGTAGATCAGCAGGCGGACGGCGAGGTAGACGCAGGCCACGACGCCGCCGACAGCCAGGGCGAACAGCGCCATCAGCCGCGCCGTGTGGCGCTGTGCCCGCTCTTGCGTGGCGAAGAAATCCATCGCCCGGCTCCCCCCTCCGCCCTCTTTTAGGTGAACGAGACCTTGACCGCTTCGCGCTCGACCGGCGCGGTGATCTCGAACAGCGTCGCGGGCGCAAAACCGAACGCCCCGGCAAACAACGCGGCGGGGAAACGCTCGCGCGCCGTGTTGTAGGTCATCACCGCATCGTTGTACGCCTGGCGCGAAAAGGCGACCTTGTTCTCGGTCGAGGTCAGCTCTTCTTGCAGCAGCGCCATGTTCTGGTTCGCCTTCAGGTCGGGATACGCCTCGGCGAGCGCGAACATCTTGCCCAGCGCGCCGGTGAGCGCCCCTTCGGCCGCCATCGCACCCGCCACCGCCTGGCCGTCGGCGGGATTCGCCGCCGCGCGACCGACCGCGGAGCTGGCCGCGTTCCTCGCCGCGATCACCGCTTCGAGCGTTTCGCGCTCGAACTTCATGTAGCCCTTCGCGGTCTCCACCAGGTTCGGGATCAGGTCGTAGCGCCTTTTCAGCTGGACGTCGATCTGGGCGAACGCGTTCTTGAATCGATTGCGCAAGCCGACCAGCCCGTTGTAGAGGCTGACCACCCAGAAGACGATGAGGACAGCCAGGATGACGAGGACGATCAAGGGAGTCATGCGTACCTCCTAAGAGGAGTAGGTGCGGGCCGCGATGTTATCACCCGCATACTGGCTCGCCGACCGAGCCGCGGAGGGCATGCCATACTCCGGCCCCTGCCGGGAGATCGAATCGACATGGGAGAGAACCTCGATCGCTGGTTTCCTCTGGTCTACGAAGAGCTGCGCGGGCTCGCCGGCAACCTCCTGCGCGACAAGGGGGCGGCGGTCACGATCGAGCCCACCAGTCTGGTCCACGAGGCGTATCTGCGCCTGCTCGGCCAGCGGCGGCTCGACTGGCACGACCGCCTCCACTTTCTGCGCATCGCGGCCCGCATCATGCGCCGGGTCCTGGTCGATCACTGCCGTGGCCGGCTGGCGCAGAAGCGCGGCGGCGCCCAGGTCGTCCTCGATCTCGAAGAGGTCGCCGCCGCGACGGCGCCGCGGCCGATCGATGTTCTGGTCGTCGATCGCTCGCTCTCGGCGCTTGAGGCGTTCGACCCGCAGCAGGCGCAACTGGTCGAGCTGCGCTTCTTCTCCGGCCTGACGATCGAAGAGACGGCCGAGGCGCTCGGAATCTCGAAAGCCACGGTGAAACGGGAATGGGCGCTCGCCAAGGCCTGGCTCGCCCGCGACCTCGCGCGCTCCGCCTGACGCCCATGGACTCCGCCCGCTGGCGCCGCATCAAGCAGCTTTTTTCCGGCGTGCTCGAACTGCCCCCCGAACGGCGCGAGCTCTGGCTCGCCGAGGCGCTCCCCGACTCCCCCACTCTCGCGATAGAAATCCGCGATCTCGCCGCGGCGCACGACCGGGAGGGAGAGATTATCGAAGCGGGCGCGCTCGCCGCGGCACCCGATCTCGCCGCGCTTCCCGTCGGCTCGATCTTGGGACTGCGGATCGGCCCCTACCGCCTGCTCTCCGAGCTGGGCCGCGGCGGCATGGGTGCGGTCTATCTCGCCGAACGCGACGATCCGACGTTCGTCCAGCGTGTCGCGCTCAAGCTGATCCAGCGCGGCCTGGACGGCGCGGAGATCGTCCGGCGCTTCGTCCACGAACGGCAGATTCTCGCCGGCCTTGCCCATCCCTACATCGCGCGCCTGCTCGACGGCGGCACGACCGACGACGGCCGGCCCTACTTCGTGATGGAGCACATCGAGGGCGTGCGGATCACCGACCATGCCGCGGCGCATCGGCTCGGACTCGAAGCGCGGTTGCGCCTGATCCTCAAGGTCTGCTCGGCGGTCCAGTACGCGCACCAGAACCTGGTGGTCCATCGCGATCTGAAGCCGGGCAACGTGCTGGTCGATCGCGACGGCACCCCGAAGCTGCTCGACTTCGGCATCGCCAAGCTCTTAGAGCCGAGCGATCCGGCGAGCCTGACGCTTGCGACCGCGCCGGATCTGCGGCCGATGACTCCCGAGTACGCGAGCCCCGAGCAATTGGAGGGGCGGCCAATTACCACCGCGACCGACGTCTACGGCTTGGGGGCTCTACTCTATGAGCTGCTGGTGGGAATGAGCCCGCGGGGGGTCGAGCGGCGGCTGGGACCCGGCTGGGCCGAGCGCCCGGCGAGCCAGGCGCTCCGGGCGCTCGAGACCCGCGGCGAAGCGGACGCCAAGCGGCCCCCCGACGGCGGAGCGCGCCGCCTCTCCGGCGATCTCGACACGATTCTCGGCAAGGCGCTCGAAGAGGAACCCGCCCGGCGCTACCCGACCGCCGCCGCGCTCGCCGACGATCTGGAACGCGCGCTCGATCGGCGGCCGGTCTCCGCGCGACGTCCGAGCTTCGCCTACCGGGCGGGCCGGACGATCGCCCGGCACAAGCTCGCGACCGCGTTCATTATCGCGTTGGTCGCCCTGGCCGCGGGGGCCACCTTCTCGGCGATCGAAATCGCCCGCGGCCGGGATCGGGCCGAAGCGCAAGGGAATCGAGCCACGGCGCTCGCCGGATTTCTCGCCGATCTGTTCCATTCGATCGATCCGGAAGAGAGCCGTAGCCGGCCGGTGACCGCGCGACAAATCCTCGATCGCGGAGCGCAGAGCCTGCTCGTGGAGAGGAACCTTCCTCAGGCCACCGACACGCGCGCGAACCTGCTCTCGGAGGTCGGCAAGGTCTACGCAAGCTTCGGCGCCTATCCCGAGGCCCGCCGCCTGCTCCAACGGGCGCGCTCTCTCCGCTGCCCGGAGCAAGGAGCCGATGCCGAGATCGCCTGCGCCGAGATCCTCACTCACCTCGGCAGCGTGGCTTTCGACGAGAACCGCTATGGGGAGAGCCGCGCGTTCTATCTTCAGGCGCTGGCGATCAAGCGCCGCGTGCTGGGGGCGGAGGCGCCCGCGACCATCGACGACTTGAATGGCCTCGGCCGGGTCGCCACAGAAACTCGAAAGTTGGATCGCGCGGCAACGGATCTCGCCGAGGCGTCACGGCTCGCCCGAAACGCGCTCGCCGCCGCGCCGGAACGTTCCGCGGAACATCGAAGCGCGGAGCGCCGGCTTGCCGAGAGCCATCTTCACCTCGGCAACCTCGCTGCGGCGCAAGGACTCGTCGCCGAAGCGAAAAGCCACGCGCGGGAGGCCGTCCGGCTCTTCACTTCCGCATTGGGCGAAGACCATCCGGACAGCCTGATCGCGCGGGGCGATCTCGCGGTCTCGCTGTTCGGCCAAGGCGCCTACCCGGAAGCGGAAGCGCTGTTTCGCCGCAACCTCGAAAGCCATCGCCACCTGCTCGGGCCGGACCATCCCGACGTCGCGCTCGCCCTCACGAACCTGGGCGCCGTCGAAGAGGCCCAAGGGAAACTCGAATCGGCCGAGGCCCATCTGCGCGAAGCGCTCACGATGCGCGAGCGGCTCGGCCTGTACGATATCGATCACGCAAAGGCCGAGAACAATCTCGCGGCGATCCTTCGCCAGAGGGGGAGGCTCGACGAGAGCGAGCGGCTCCACACCCGCGCGCTCGGCGAGCTTCGCTCCTTGCGCGGCGACGACCACCCGGACGTCACCAATGTGATCGAAGGGCTGGCCCGCGTCCACCTGGAGCGCGGCGATTTCGCCGCGGCGGAACGGCTGGTCCGCCAAAGCCTCAGCGCCTTTGAGCACGCCCTGGGGACCCAAAATGCCAGGGTCGGCGGTTCTCGGGGACTGCTCGCCGACGTTCTCGAACACGAGGGTCGCCTCGCTGAGGCCGAGGCGACCTATCGAACGGCGCTCGCCGTTGTCCGCGCGGCGAGCCCTCCCCGGCATCCCCGCATCGCAAAAATCGCCGTCGGTCTCGGCGGCGTGCTGGTCGAACGAGGCAAGGCCGCCGAAGCCGAACCGCTCCTGATCGAAGGGCTCGCCCTCCTCCGCGCCAACCGGCCAGCCGGCGACGAGCGGATCGCGTCGGCCGAGGCCCTGCTCGGCGACTGCTACGCCCGGCTCGGTCGAAACGCGGCGGCGCGCCCGCTGCTTGCTTCCAGCTATCGAATCCTGCTGGCACTGCATGGCCCCAACCACCCGGCGGTCCGCGCGGCCGCGACTCGTCTACATCGCCTCCCGCCCGCCCCCTGAGCCCTTTTTTCCGCGGATTCCGCGTAGAGGGCGTTCGGCCGTTCCCACCTATTTAAGGAAGCCGCTTCCGGGAGAGCCACGCCATGCGCCCATCGAGAATACCGCTCCGCCTCATCCTCCTCGCTCTGCTCGTGTCGCCTATCCGGCTTGCCGCCTTAGAGCTCCGAGCCGACATCCGGCTCTCGCCTTGCCAGGAATTGCAGTTCGCCCGCGACGCCCAGGAACTGGCGCGAAAGAAGAGCAAGGCTGAACGTCGGCCCGCGGGCGTCCCGGGGCAATGCATCTCGGTCGACAATTCCGGTCATCCAGGGTCGGAGGACACGCCGATGGGAATCAACGTGCCGGTCCACGGAAGCGGCGGATTCTCGTCGGACGGCACCGGCCACTTCCTCGCGCAGTGGGACAGCACCCCGCTGCTGTTCGCCCTCTTCTCCTCTCCCCTGACTCTGCCCGGTTTCCAGGGGTACTACGTGGACGCAGACCCTCTCGTCGTACAGCCGATGGCCGACCTGACCCTGACTCCC
>DATMZU010000615.1:0-11151 GCA_035607435.1 Thermoanaerobaculia bacterium
GACCTCCGTGCTTTCGTTCCCCAGCTGGCGGCGGTTCAGCTCGAGCGCCTCGGAAAGCAGGACCTCCGCCTGAGGGTAGAGCCCGAGCCGCTGGTAGGTCTGGCCGATCGCATCCGCCAGCCGGGCGCGGCGGGTCGGCTGGTTCGCCAGCTCGGTCTTCAAGCGTTCGGCGCCGCGGTCGAGCAGCTCGCGGGCGGTGATTCGATTGCCCAGCGACTCGCCCGGATCGGCGACCCGGAACATGCCGACCAGAAAATCGACCACCGCCTCCGCCTCGCCCCCCGCCCGTTCGGCGGCCACCTCCGAGGTGAGCGCCGCGTCGCGCTCGCGCTTCAAGTCGAAGGTGTATTTCGCGACGCCCGCCAGGGCGAGCAGAACCGTCGCCGCGAGCGCGCCGCGCAACGCCCAACGCTTCGGCGCCTCGCGGATCCGGCGCAGCCGGGCGAGCGCCGCGGCGGCGGTCGGACGCTTTTCGGGAGCGACCGAACAGAGCGTCCGGATCAGCTCGGCATGCCGGCCGCCGACCCCGGAGAGCGGCCTTCTTCGACCCTCTTGCACCTCGAAGAGCAAGCGCGGAATCGGCAGCGTCGAGTCGTAGGCGGGCCGGCCGGTGAACAGCTTTTGCAGCAGCAGGCCGAACGCGTACATGTCGCTCGCGAAGGTCACCGGCTCGCCGCGTGCCTGCTCGGGGCTCATCGCCGGAAGGGTGCCCACCACCTCGCCGAACTGGGTGCGGTAGGCCTCGGTCGAATCGATGTCCGCCGTATCCTCCGGCGACGCCCCGAACGGGGCGGTCTCCAGCTCGTCGGCCTGGGCTCCTTCCTCGGGCAACGCCGACTGCAGCAGGCTCGGCGCTTCGCCCTCTCGGCGGCTGGCGCGCAGCACCGTCGCCTCGGCGTCCTCGGGCGAATAGGCGAGGCCGAAATCGAGCACCTTGACCGAGCCTTCGGGCGTCAGCAGCACGTTGGTCGGCTTCAAGTCGCGGTGGACGATGCCGTGGGCGTGGGCGACGACCAACGCCTCGGCCAGCTCCTCGGCGATGCGCAGGCGGGAGGCCCGGTCGAGCCCGGCGCGCACCGCCTGGCGCAGGTTCCTGCCGACGATCCGCTCGAGCACCAGGGCATCCCCTTCCGGCGTCTCGATCAGGTCGTAAATGGCGCAGATATGCGGATGGTCGAGCCGGGAGAGAGCCCGCGCCTCGCGCAGCAGGCGCGCCCGCGCCACCCGCTTCCAGCGTCCCTCGCGCAGGATTTTGATCGCCACTTCGCGCTGGAGCTTTTCGTCGAAGCCGGCGTAGACGTCCCCCATGCCTCCCCGGCCGAGGAGCTCCGCGACTTGGATGTGGCCGATGCGGTCGCCCGGTTTCATAGCGATGAAAGGCAGAGAACGAAGAAAGAGTACCTCAGTTGCGCGCCGTCCTGTATCGTCCGCCTGCGGCACGAACTTGGGAGAACGATCGCGATGAAACGAGCCTCCGTCACCGGCCCCGTCCTGCTGCTCCTCGCCGGGCTCGCCGCGCCCGCGGTTTCCGCCGCGCCGGGCGCCGAACCGGGCACCGCCTACCAGGATCTTCGCTGGCGCCTGCTCGGCCCCTTGCGCGCCGGCTGGTCGGTGATCGCCGCGGGAGTGCCGGACGAGATCGACACGTTCTACTTCGGCGCCGCGGACGGCGGGGTCTGGAAGACCGACGACTCCGGGGTCACCTGGCGTCCGCTCTCGGACCGCGCGCCGTTCTCTTCGGTCGGCGCGCTCGCGATCGCGCCCCGTGGCCAAGGGGGGCGGACCCTTTGGGTGGGCAGCGGCCAGACCCAGACCCGCTTCGACGTGATGGACGGCAACGGCCTGTTCAAAAGCGAGGACGAAGGGGCGACCTGGGTCCCGATGGGGCTCGCCGACACCCGCCACATCGGCCGGATCTGGATCGACCCGAACGATTCGAACGTCCTGCTCGTGGCCGCCCTCGGCCACCTGTTCGGGCCGAATCCGGAGCGCGGCATCTATCGCAGCGAAGACGGCGGCAAACATTGGACCCGCGTGGCGTTCGCCGACGAGAACACCGGCGCGACGGAGATCGCCGCCGACGGAGAAGTCCCGAACGTCCTCTACGCCGCGTTCTGGCAGACCCGGCTCTATCCTTGGCAGGGCTATCACGTGCCGCAGGTCGGTCCGGGCAGCGGCATCTGGCGCTCGACCGACGGCGGCAAGACGTGGTCCGCCGCACCGCGCACCGGTCTGCCGGACGGCCCCCTCGGCAAGATCGGCCTCGCGGTGGCGCCGACCACGAACGGCCAGCGGGTCTACGCCGCGGTCGATGCGCAAACCGGCGCGGGACTCTACCGCTCCGACGACGGCGGCTCCACCTGGACGCTCGAAATGGCGAGCCGCTCGATCCCGAGCAGCTACTTCGGCCGCATCTTCGCCGATCCGCGCGATCCGAACGTGGTCTATTTCCCCGGCCAGTCGTTCCGCAAATCGACCGACGGCGGCAAGACCTTCGTCTACATCAAAGGCTCGCCCGGCGGCGACGACTACCATTACCTCTGGATCAACCCGAAGCACACCGAGCGAATGATCCTCGCGAGCGACCAGGGAACCACCGTGTCGGTCAACGGCGGTAAGACCTGGAGCCCCTGGTACAACCAGCCGACGGGACAGTTTTATCGCCTGGGGATCGACAACCAGTTCCCCTATCGCGTCTACAGCGGCCAGCAGGACAGCGGCACGGTCTCGGTCTCCTCGCGCAGCAACTACGGCCAGCTCACCTACCGCGATTGGCACTCGGTCGGCGGCGACGAGCGCGACGGCGACCTGCCCGATCCGGTCGATCCGAACGTCGTCTACGGCAGCGGCCTGGGGGGCAAGATCAGCCGCTGGGATGCCCGCACCGGCCGGGTGGCGAACGTCTCGCCCTGGCCGGTCTCCTCCTACGGCCAACGGCCGCCGACGGTGCCGAACCGGACCACCTGGATCACCCCGATCGCGATCGATCCGCGCCCGCCCCACGCGCTCTACCAGGGCACGCAGGTGCTCTCCCGTTCGCTCGACAAGGGGCAGACCTGGGAAGCGATCAGCCCCGACCTTACCGGCGCCGTGCCGAACGCCCCGGGGTGCGCGCCTGAGCCGGGCCGGTTCGATCCGCCGATCGAGCGAACTACCGCCTGCGGCTACGGCACGATCTTTTCGATTGCCCCATCGCCCGTGGCCTCCGGCCTACTGTGGGTCGGCACCGACAACGGGCGCATCCAGTTGACGAAAGACGGCGGCGGACACTGGACCGACGTGACGCCGAAGGACCTGCCCGACTGGAGCCAGGTGGCGCAGATCGACGCCGGTTCCGAGCCGGGAAGCGCCTACGTGGCGATCGACCGCCACCGCCTGGACGACCGCTCGCCCTGGCTCTACGTGACGCACGATTTCGGCGCCAACTGGCGGCGCTCCGTGGCGGGCCTCCCCGCCGACGGATGGGTGAACGTGGTGCGCGCCGACCCGGAACGCGCCGGCCTGCTCTACGCCGGCACGCGAACCGGCGTCTTCGTCTCGTTCGACGACGGCACCCATTGGGCACCTCTGCAATTGAACCTGCCGACGACGGGGGTGAACGACCTGCTGGTCAAAGGGCGCGACCTGGTGATCGCCACCCAAGGGCGCGCGCTCTGGGTGCTCGACGACGTGGCCCCCCTGCGCGCGGGATTCGACGCCGAACGCGCCGTGGCGCTCGCGCCGCCCGGACCGGCGATCCGGATTACCCCGAACGAAAACAAAGACACCCCCCTACCGCCCGAGTTTCCGACCACGCCGAACCCGTTGGCCGGCGTGCCGATCGACTACTACCTGCCGGCCGCCGCGCAGGGACCGGTGGCGATCGAGATCCTCGACGCGAAGGGCACGCCGGTGCGCAAATTTTCGAGCGCGGAAAAGCCGGTCCGGCCCGACGCCCGCCAATACTTCGCCGACCGCTGGCTGCTGCCGCCCCTGGTGCCGACGGGAAATCCAGGGCACAACCGCTTCTGGTGGGACCTCCGCAACGAGCAGCCGAAGGCGACCGACTACGACTTTTCCATCGCCGCGGTGCCCGACCGCGATACGGAGACGTTCCCCCAAGGGATGCTCGTCCTCCCCGGCACCTATCGCGTCCGCCTGACGGTGAACGGAGCGACGGTCGAAAGGCCGTTGGTGATCGAAAAAGATCCCCGGAGCCCCGCGACGCTCGAAGATCTCGCGGCCGGCAACGCCTTCTCCGGAGAGATCGTCCGCGCCCTGGGGCAAACCGTCGATGCGCTCGAAGAAATCGAGGCGTTCGACAAGACGCTCGCGCCGCTCGCCACCGGCGAGCGCAAATCGGCCAAGCGCCTGGCCGACCGCGCGAAAACGACCCGCGAGGATCTGGCGAAGCTGAACAGCGGCGGCGGTGACACCGACTTGTCGGTCGTGGGCGCCGTGCTCTCCGGGCTCCAATCGGATCTCGAAGGGGCCGATTCCGCTCCCACGGCTCCGCAGCGCAAGGTCTTCGAGGAGATGCGCACGCGCCTCGACAAAGGGCTCGCCAAGTGGCGCGAGCTGCACGGCGCGGCGGGCCACGCATTCAAGTAGCGGCCCCGTTGACCCCGCAGCGACGGGCCGCTGCCGAAGGCATGGAGCAAGGAGGCCGACGGGGTCGCTTCCGCCGGGAGGTTGCGGAGAGCGCCCGCCAGCGATAACCTCATAGGCACATGAGAATTTCAGCGCTCGCGCTTATCGGCCTCGTCGTCGTCAGCCTCCTCGCTCCGGGCTCGCCGCTCCAGGCGCAGGCCGTCCGCAGCGGCACGCTGCCCACCCCGCTGCCGCTCTTTCCTCCCGACAACTGGTGGAACGTGGACGTCTCGGCCGCGCCGCTCGACACCAACAGCGCGGCCTACATTTCGTTCATCGGCACGACGCGGGCGCTGCATCCCGATTTCGGCGGGGACGAAGATCCGTCCGATCCGAACAACACCAACATCTTCGGCATGGTGTACATCTCGGTCCCGGGCACTCAGCCGCTCCAGCCGGTGACCTTCGTCGAGTTCGGCAACCAGAGCGACAACGGCTCGCCCGGACGGCCGAACGGCTACCCGATCCCGACCGAGGCGCGCACTCAACCGCGCTGGATCGAAGGGGGCGAGCCGGGGGGAGGCAGCGACGGCGATCACCACATGCTGATCGTCGATCGCGACAACCGGATTCTCTACGAGCTGTACCACACGTTCTGGAACCCGACGCTCTCGCGCTGGCAGGCCGGCTCCGGCGCGATCTACGCGCTCGACGCGAACGGCCGCCGGCCGGAAGGGTGGACCAGCGCCGACGCCGCGGGGCTCGCGATCCTCCCCGGCCTGGTCCGCTACGACGAGGCGTTCGGCACCGCGCCGATCAAGCACGCCTTCCGCTTCACCACTCGCGACACGAACGGCCACGTCTACCCGGCGTCCCACACCGCCTGCAACACCTGCGCGGCGAGCGCGCCGCCGATGGGCACGCGGCTGCGGCTCAAAGCGAGCGTCAACCTCTCCGGCTTCACCCCGGAAGTGCAGCGGATTTTCCAGGCGATGAAGACCTACGGCCTGATCCTCGCGGACAACGGCTCGGACATGTACATTCAGGGCGCTTACGACACGCGCTGGAACAACGACATCCTGAACCCGGCGTTCGGCAGCCTCCACGCCTCCGACTTCGAAGTCGTCCAGCGCGGCTGGCGCCCAACGGTCGCCACCTCCACCGCGGCGCTCCGCTTTTTCACCGTCTCGCCTTGCCGGCTGCTCGACTCCCGCGATCCCTTCGGAGCCTGGGGCGGCCCCGCCTTGCCGCCGACCGGGCAGCGGGTGATCCGAGCCACCGGCCGCTGCGGCATCCCGGCGACCGCCAAGGCGATCTCGATCAACTTGAGCATCGTCAACGCGGGCCAGGCCGGCCACCTCCGCTCGTTCCCCGGAGACTTCGACACGGCGGCGGTCCCGAACGCCTTCGTCATCAACTTCGGACCCGGCCAGACCCGCACCAACAACGCGATCCTCAAACTCTCCGGCTCCGGCAGCGGAACGTTCGGCCTGCAAAACTTCACCACCTCGGCGTTCACCCACATCGTGGTGGATGTGAATGGGTGGTTCGAGTAGGGCGGATTTCTAAGCGCCCAGTCGGTGGCAGGAACGGGCGATCAAATCGACTCGGCAGGCACTGTCTCTGCTTCCGGTGCCCTCACCAATCGATCGGTAAGTTCTTTCTGCCGCTCCATGTAATAAGCGACCAAACGATACGGATCGTGATCGAAGCGCTCCGAGATCCTGTGCCGAGCGGCACGCACCTGGGCGATCTCGTCGTCGCCGTCATCGAAGAGCGGTTCAGTCAGATTCTTCATCGTTCTCTCCCAGGAACTCCAGCGGCGTCGCAAGAACTGGCACGTACAAACCGAGAAGTGTATTCACGCGTCGGATATGGCCGAACTTGTTGGCGTTCGCCAGATGGCTGCAATTCCAGGTGACGAGGAAATCACACTTGTGGTGAGACGCGGTTGCCAAGTGAAGTGCGTCACCGGTGGGATCCGCGGGCATCAGCTTATGTTGAACGTATGCGTCTACGATCTCGGCAACCGCGGGAGTGATTTCAAGCATCGGCAGGGTTCGGATCAGCTCCAAGGCCGACTCCTGGCTCGGGTATGCACCATCTTGGAGCTCTGAGACCACCGCGTCGCTCGTCATCAGGTCATACCTGGCAAATGCTATATCCCACCAGCGCCGCGTCCATTCCTGCCGCGCCCGCGCGGCGAGACCCGTGCGGGTCGTGTGGTAGAAGCTCGGAATGGTAGTCTCCACGTAGATTCGGAGCTTGGCCATGCCCTCAGAATACTCTACCTCGCGGTCTGATTCTCAGGTTCCGAGGCGTGGAGACCGACTTCCTGATACCGGTCGACCAATGGCGGCAACTGGAGCAAGCGGCTCGACCGGCCTAAAGGATCTCTTGCTCAGCGAGGCACCGCGGGCGGAAATCGCCGTGCCTTCGCGGCAAGGCTTGTTTCGAAGATCCCCCGTAAGGTTCGAGTAACCCGCGGGAAAATCCCTTTTCTTAGTCCGAAAACCCCTTTTCTCATCCGCCGATGTGCGGAGCTGGACCAGAACAGTGCGTGCCTGGGCCAGGAATTCGATTTCCTGAGTTGTGCTGTGCAGATTGCGCTGAAGTCTGTGCAGAATTGGTTGCGCCAAGCTGCCTCCGTCGTGCCGAAGGTGGGAATCCAACAGGCTCCCGCACGATTTGCGAAACATTCTGTACGTCGCCGCGTCTCAGATGATCGATCTCGGGCCGCATTTGGGCCTTTCCGGACGAGCAAAGTCGTTTTGGCGCTGGAAACTCCAGATCTTTGGCCGATATCCGCACAGAGCGGAATCAGCTTCGCACACTGGTCATCGAGAAATTCCATTTCGGCACTCATCTCCGCACAATTTGCATTGCGACTCGCACATCGGCAACCTGACAAACAGGTCCGGGCGGTCATAGGCGGTTCCCTGCCACTCACGGCCGCACATACCTCTCCGCCATTCGCACACATTTCGCACGACCGAGGCTTTTCCGGAACGCTGGCCTCCGAGCCCTCGCCCGGCGGGAGCTTCTCCCTGGGGCGCCGAGCTCCAGCTCGGCCTTTGGAGCGATCTTCGCCGCCGCGAGTGCCGAGCTGGAGCTCGGCGCCCCCAGGGAAAACGGCGTGAGGACCCGGTGACTTCGGGGTAGAGTCGCGTCCATGAAATCCAACGGCCACAACTCTCGGGAACGCCTTCAGTCGATCGCCCACCGCGTCATGCTCGAACGGGGGCTGGAGCCCGATTTTCCTCCCGCGGCTATCGCCCAAGTCGAGCAGTTGCGCGGTCCGGCGAAGGCGGAGGGGGCCGGTATCCGCGATCTGCGCGAGTTGCTCTGGTGCTCGATCGACAACGACGATTCGCGCGATTTGGACCAGTTGACGGTCGCCGAGGCGCTCGACGGCGGGAAGGTCCGGCTGTATGTGGCGATCGCCGACGTCGATGCGCTGGTTCCGGCCGGCAGTCCGGTCGATGGGCATGCGAAGGCGAACACCACGTCGGTCTACACCGCGGCGCGGATCTTTCCCATGTTGCCGGAGCGGCTTTCGACCGATCTCACCTCGTTGAACGAGGGGGAAGAGCGGCTCGCGGTCGTGGTGGCGATCGATCTCGACGACGAGGGCCAGATCTGCGACTCCGAGATCTACCGCGCCCGGGTGTTCAACCGGGCGAAGCTCGCTTACAACTCGGTCGCCGCCTGGCTCGAAGGGACCGGGCCGCTGCCCCCGGCCGCCGCGGCGGTCAAGGGGTTGGCCGAGAATCTGAAGCTCCAGGACGAAGCGACCCGGGATCTCCGCAAACTGCGGGCGGCGAGCGGCGCGCTCACCCTCGAATCGATCGAGGCGAAGCCGGTGTTCGAGAACGACCACATTCAGGACCTGGAAGCCCAGGAGAAGAACCGGGCCAAGGAGCTGATCGAGGACTGCATGATCGCGGCGAACGGGGTGACCGCGCGCTTCCTGGACGCCAAGGGGTACGCCTCGCTGCGCCGGGTGGTGCGGGTGCCGAAGCGTTGGCCGCGGATCGTCGATCTGGCGCGGGAGTTTCACGTCCGGCTGCCCGACGAGCCCGACCACGTCGCGCTCGCGAAGTTCCTCGACGAACGCCGGGCGGCCGATCCGGAGGGCTTCCCCGAGCTTTCGCTGTCGGTGGTCAAGCTGCTGGGCTCCGGCGAGTACGCGGTCGATTTGCCCGGCCAGGACCCTCCGGGACATTTCGGCCTCGCGGTGCGGGATTACGCGCACTCGACCGCGCCGAACCGCCGCTTTCCGGATCTGATCACCCAGCGGCTGTTGAAGGCGGCGTTTACCGGCTCCCCCGCTCCTTACTCCGTCCCCGAGCTCGAAGCGCTCGCGAGCCAATGCACGAAGAAAGAGGACGACGCGCAGAAGGTCGAGCGCCAGGTCCGCAAGTCGGCGGCGGCGCTGCTCCTCTCCGACCGGATCGGCCAGACGTTCGACGGGATCGTCACCGGCGCGTCCGAGAAGGGCACCTGGGTGCGCGTGTTCCGTCCTCCCGTCGAGGGCCGGCTCGAACGCGGCGCCGCGGGGCTGGACGTCGGCGACCGGCTGCGCGTCCGCCTGCTCGACACGGACGTCGAGCGGGGATTCATCGATTTCGCCCGGATTGACGGCTGAGGGTCGGGAGGACGGGACGCTCCCTTCCGGGGGTACCGGAAGGGAGCAAGAGAACTGCGATTCTTACGCTGCGCCGCGCGGCGGCTTGATCGGTGATTTCACCGGATAGCCGAGCGCGAGCAGCTGCTCGCAAAGGACCAACTGACAACGGCCGACCACTTTACGGATGCTGGAGGGGCGGTAGTCGAGCTGCGCCGCCACTTCGCCCGGCCGCATGCCCATGCCGTAGCGGAGGCGGAGCAGATCGCGGCAGCGCGGCGAAAGCTGATCGAGCGCGCGGCCGAGATCCCGGCGGAGGGCGATCTTTTCCTGCGCCGGAGCCTGGGGCTCGGCGAGCAGATCGAGAATCGCCGCATCGACCGATTCGGCGAGTTGGCGGCGTGCGCCGCGCCAGTGCATCACGCAGCGCCATTTGAGGGTTCCGATCAGCCAGGCTTCGGGGCATTCCACCTCGTCCCAACGCTGGAGGAGGATCACCAGCGAATCCTGGATCAGATCTTCGGCATCTTGGGCCGAGACGCGATAGCGCCGCAGCACCCGCTCGATCTTCGGGCGTAGCGAAGGGAGCAGGTCGGCGAAAGAGTCCGCGAAGCGAGAACGTGCGAGCGGTGTCATGCGAGGTCGATTCCTCCGAGGTGTCGGTTCGAGGCCTTGCGGCCCAGGAGGGAGCGCCACCGGTAGAATTCCACGGGTAAGCAAGATCTTGACAGCCGAAGCGAAGGTTCGGGCGTTCGTTCGCCGAAGTACCCGGTGAACGTGGGGTCTGCCAAGCCTGTCTTCACGAGTGGAAGCCTTATGCTACGGAGCGTACTCCAGATGACCGAGAGGCGACAATCCAAGATCGGTTTTTGAATTCCCTTAAAGGGTGACTCAACCGAGCCCGATCGTCAGCCCACTTCGCGGGGAGACCCGGACCCTTGCCCGGGATTCGAAGCCCCATCTTCGGATGGCGGGAGCACTTGACCGACATACGAAGCCGGAACGGACAACGGAGTGTACTCCAAATTTTTGGCTGTAGAACCTGTCATTTTTTGTCTGTCGCGGCCGGCCCCATCCTGCCCCTGATATCCTGCCCGGCGATGCTCCGACGCCTCTCTTTCACCACGGCCGGCGAGAGCCATGGACCCGGGCTCACCGCGCTCCTCACCGGTCTGCCGGCCGGTCTGCCGGTCGATTTCGCCCTGCTCGAACGCGACATGGCGCGGCGCCAGCACGGCTTCGGCCGGGGCCGCCGGATGGCGATCGAGCACGACAAGGCGGAGATCCGCGGCGGCGTCCGGGGCGGAGAGACGATCGGCTCCCCCGTGGCGCTCTGGATCGAGAACCGCGACTGGGCCAACTGGCAGCAGGTGATGGGGATCGCGCCCGGCGACGTCGATCCGCACCGCGCCGAGCTGCGCCGGGTGAAAAGCCCGCGCCCCGGCCACGTCGATCTGCCCGGCGGCCTCAAATACGACCGCCGCGACCTGCGCGACGTGCTGGAACGCGCCTCGGCGCGCGAGACCGCCGCCCGGGTGGCGGCGGGGGCGTTCGCCAAGATGCTGCTCCGCGAGCTGGGGATCGAGATCAAGAGCGGCGTCCGCTCGCTCGGGCCGATCGGCGCCGACCGCCCGACGCCCACCTGGGACGATCTGCTGGGCGTGGACGACGGCTCGCCGCTGCGGGCGATCGACCGGGCGCTCGAACCCGACATGATCGCCCTGGTCGAACAGGCAAAGGACGAAGGGGAGACCCTCGGCGGAGCGGTGACCGTGATCGCCCGCGGGGTGCCGGTGGGGCTCGGCTCCTACGTGCAATGGAGCGACAAGCTCGACGGCCGCCTCGCCCAGGCGGTGATGTCGGTCCATGCGATGAAGGCGGTCGAGATCGGCTCAGGGATCGCGGCCAGCCGCGGTTTCGGCAGTCTGGCCCACGACCCGATCGGACGCGAAGAG
>DATMZU010000148.1:0-17386 GCA_035607435.1 Thermoanaerobaculia bacterium
TCGACGCCGGGCTCGCGGCGATCCGCGACTTCGAGGCGCAGCTGGCGAAGATGCCGGTCGGAGACGGCGCGCCCCATCCGTTCGACGAAAAAATGCTCGCCCTGCTCGACCGCGCCCAGGGCGCCTGCTTCTGGTCCGAAGGGATCCTCGCGCCGTTCGGCCGCGGCCCGGCGCTGCCCGCCAAAGGGCCGCAGCCGGACGGACCGGCGGCCTGCTTCCGAGCAGCCCTCGACCCCAAGAAAGGGACGGCGACGTTCGCCGAAGGCGCGATCCTCGATCTGCGCGAGCTGGCCGCCGGATACGCGGTCGATCTGGCGATCACCGCATTGCGCGCCGGCACATCGGGTGGCCTCGCGCCGCCGGAAAACGGCTGGGTGCGCATTGGCGCGATTCAACGCTCCTTCGGGATCGACCTCAAGCCGGGGGCCGGCAAGTGGGTCGATCCGCCCGCCCCGGTGCGCCGCCTGGACCCCGAGTTTCGCGGTTTCTACCTCTCCGACCGCGCCCTCGCCGTGGCCGCCTCGACCGACGAGCCGCCGCATCTCGATCAGCGCTCGGGGACCGCGCCGACCGCCGCGATCATCGTCCTCGCGGTGGCAGAGCTGGCGGTCGACGCCCAGCTTCTGGCTTCCACCATGCTCGTCACCGGCAGCCGCTCCGGCGAGCTGCGCCTCGGCTCGATCCGCCCGAACCCGAGCATCCTCTGGGTCTACGGTGCCGGCAACGGCCTGCCGCTCTACATCGAGCACAGCTGGTCGGCGCTCCAGCGCCGGGCGCCGTAGGCGTGCCACCCGAATCTTTAGAAGCCACGGGCTTCCGGATTGTCCCTGACCTCCTTGCGGACGCCGAGTGCGACCGCCTCCTCGACTCCCTCGCCGAATCTTCTCTCGCTCGAAGCCGAGCCGGGGCGCGACACGTTCTCTCGATTCCCGCCGTTCGTGCAGCGGCTCTCGATTCGCGCCTGAGGGGTCTCGCCTCCGAGGCTCTCGCAGCTCCGGCGATTCCGTATCGCGCCACCCTTTTCGACAAGTCCCCGGGAGCGAACTGGCTCGTCGCCTGGCATCAGGATAAGACGCTGCCCCTGAAGGCTCGATTCGCGGCGGAAGGTTGGGGGCCTTGGTCGGTCAAAGCGGGAGTCCTTCACGCCCAAGCTCCGGCCGAAGCGCTCGATCAGGTCGTCGCGCTGCGCGTCCATCTCGATCCATCCACCGAGGAGAACGGTCCGCTACGGGTGATCCCGGGCTCCCACCGACTGGGCATTCTTCGGGATGCGGGCGTTGCCAGCCTCATAGAACGGAGCCCCATAGTGACGTGCCTCGTCCCGCGCGGCGGAGTGCTGGTGATGCGACCTCTCCTCGTTCACTCCTCCTCGAAAGCCACCTCCGATCAGCCACGGCGGGTGCTCCACATCGAGTACACGAGGGCTCTCCTGCTCGGTCCGGGACAGGAAATCGCCGTCGGTTGAAAGTCAGCGCCACAAAGTATCGGGACTCCGCCCTCCATTTACGTCTTTTAGGTCCGAACCAAGGCTTCGCACCAGCGAGGCCCTTCGGGAGGACCCAGAATGGCGGGTGGTCACGATCAACTCTGGAAGGATCTGATTCAAGCGTTCCCGGCCGACTTCGTCCGGCTGGCCGGGCCGGACCTCGCGGCTCGCCTGGTCGGCGCGATCGAGTTCCGGCCGGTGGAAGCACCCTCGGGCGCCCTGCGCGGGAAGGAGCGCAGGCTCGACTTGATCGCGTGGGTGGAAGGTAAAGAAGGTGAGCGGGCGCTCCTCCACGTCGAGATCGAGCTGCAGTTCCGCACAGCGACGGCGGCCCGGCTCTTGGCGTACAACCGGGTGCTCGCCCTGCGCTTCGGGCTGCCGGTACAGACGTTCGTCCTGTACCTGCACGGCGGCCCGGCGGGCGCCCAGGTAGTGGAGCACGCCGAAAAGTCGCTGGGTTTCGAGGGCAACCGTTTCCGTTATCGAAGCTTGGGGCTTTCGCGGGCTCGTTCGGAAGATCTCCTCGCGCGACCCGAGCCGCTCGCGTGGGTTTGTGCGGCGCTCGCCCGACCGGCGGGCCGGGATCGGCGGGCTCTGAGACGGAAGTGTCTCTCGAAAATAGCGGCAGCCAGGGGGCTCGACGACGAGTCGCGCTTCCGGCTGTTCAACGGCGTGGCAACTTACTTAGAATTGGACGGCGGCGCCGCAGGTGAGTTCGCGGAGCTGCGAGCGGCCGAAGCCGGCCCGGAGACGAAGATGCAGCCCATTACTTGGGAAGAGAAGGTTGAAGCGCGGGGTGTAGAACGGGGAATGGAGCGAGGCCAAGAGAAGGGCATGCGCGAGGTCCTTTTGCTTCAATTGAAGCGGCGCTTCCCCTCGCTCTCCGGCCGTACGGTCCAGCGTCTCCAAGCAATTACATCGACCGAAGAGCTCGGATCCCTGGCCGAGCGGCTGCTGACCGCGCGTTCTCTCGAAGAGCTGGGGCTGGCGTAGGCGCCAAGACGGCCCGCGCCGCCAACGCGATGCCTTGGTCGATTCTCATGCCGCAATCTCCACCGGGCGGAGGCAGCAGATCCCTGGGGGGATCGGCCGGCCGTGAGGGCATTCGGTCGGGTGATCGAGGAAGGTGCAGACCTGATCTTCGAAGCCGTCGGCGATCGGCCTTTCTCCTCCACATTCGCTGCCGCCGGAGGCGAGCGTTCGGGATAGCAACACCTCTGCGAGACGCATCCGGCGCACCGCGGCCGCGGCGTGGGCGTGGCCGTGATCGGTGAAGGCGATCTTCCCTTCGGAGAAAAACAGGAACCCTTCGGAGAGGAGGTCGGCGACCCCGCGCCGGGCCACTGAAACGGAGGATTGCTCCTCGACCAACAGGTGCCAGATTTCGGTGAGCGTGGGGACCGCGTCGGCCGCGGTTTCCGCCGGCCGGGCGAGCCGGCCGTGCTCCAATCGGACCTCGCGATCGGCTCGCGCGGCGATCGCGGCGGCGTGGGTGACCATTACCAGGGTATGCCCCCTTTGGTGCAGGTCGGCGAGCAGACGCATGACGACCGCTTCGTTCACCGCATCCAAGTTGCCGGTCGGCTCGTCCGCCAGGATCAACGGCGGATGGTTGATCAGGGCGCGGGCGATGCAGACCCGCTGCTGCTCGCCCCCGGAAAGCTGGCTCGGCAGGTGGCCCAGCCTTGCCCCGAGCCCCACCCGTTCGAGCGCTTCGGTCGCCTCACCCCGGTCGGTCGTGCTGTGGACGTACTGGGCAAGCATGACGTTTTCGAGCGCCGAGAGGTAGGGGATCAGATGGAACTGCTGGAAGATCAACCCGATCGTCCGCTGCCGGTAGGCCGAAAGCTCGCGGCTTGAGAGGGCGGCGAGATCGACGCCGCCGACGCGCACCGATCCTCCCGTCGGCCGGTCGAGCCCGGCGAGGATGTTGAGCAGCGTGGTCTTGCCCGAGCCGGAAGGCCCGGTGACGGCGATCCACTCCCCTCGGCCGACGTCGAGCGACAGGTCGTCGACCGCGGGAAGCGCGCCGAAGCGGCGCGACAGGCCGGCGATCTCGACCAGCGTCTCGGCCGAGGCCGAGGCGGCGGGATCGGCGGGCGCTTTCGCTCCGGCGGGGAGGGTTTCGCCCACCTTCAATCCCCTTTCAAGACCCGCGCGGCGTCGAGCCGGCCGATGCGCGAAAGCGCAATGCTCATCGAGACGCCGACTACCAGGACCGCCACCATCGCGGCGCCGAGCAACCCGGAGCCCGAGATCGCGGAGATCTGAGAAGCAGGCAGCGCGCCGAGCAGCCGATGCGCGAGATCGCGCGCCGCAAGCTCCCCCATCAGCTCGCCGACGAGCGCCGCGGCGAGCGTCGCGATCAACAGTTCGGAGGCGAGCAGGCGGCCCACCCGGCCGACCGTGCAGCCGAGTGCGAGAAGCAGGCCGATCTCCGTCCGCCGTTCGCCGACCAGCGCGGCGGTCGCCGCCGAGACCGAAAGGAGCGCCAGCAGAAGCGACACGCCGGAGACCGCGGCGAGCAGCCGGAGCACCCTGCGGGTCACCCGCTCGTCCGACCGGCTGACCTTGAGCAGCGGACGCGCTTCAATGCCGGCCACTTGCGCCTCGATCGCACGAGCGACCTCGTCCAGTCGGGAAGGTTCGACCCGCACGTCGAGCCGAGGAACGGTTCGCCCGGGCACGAGAGCCGCGCCCTCGGGGCCATGCACCCAGAGAACTCCCGGAATCGCCCCCACCCGGGCCGCCTCGGCGGCGGGAACCGCCTCCGGCCCTCCCACTTGAGGACGTACTGTGAGGTTCGGTCCGAACGCCGCGAGATCGCGCCCCAGCGAAGTCTCCACCCGGTTCGCGAACGCGCCGAGCGCTGCGACGGTCGCCGCGGCGACCGCCACGGCGGCGAGGATCAGCGCCAGCTGACGGACCCGGCGGCGTAGGCTGGAGGCGACCAGCCGCAAGAGCATCAGGCGGTCGCCTTCTTGAGCATCGCGGCCGGGTAGCGATCGAGCGCCCGGAAGACCGGCAGGACGCTCGCGAAGACCGCGAGCAGCAGGCCGAGCAGCATTGCCCAGGGGAGCAGCACGGGAGCCCAGGGCACGGCGACGCCGAGCGCGCCGGAGCCCACCCAACGCCCCGCGGCAAGACCCACCGCGCCGCCGAGCAGACCGCCGAGAAGGCCGAGCAGGGCGGCTTCGGAGAGAAAGAAGAGGACCACGCGACGCCGTGGCGCCCCGAGCGCGGTGAGCAGCCCGGCCTCCAATCGGCGTTCGAGCACGGTCGCGGTCATCGCGGCCGAAGCGCCGACGGCTCCCCCCAAAAGGGCGACGAACGCCAACGCGAACAGGACCGAGCGCAACCGGCCCAGGATTTCGGCCGTGGCGTCGGTGATGCCGCGGACGATCGACGCCTGGGCGTTGGGCAGCGCTTCGCCGATCTGGTGCGCGATCGACGAGGGGTAGGCCGTGCAGTACCAGGCATCGTATTCGGCGCCGGTCATCGACGCCGGATCTTTCCGGTTCAACAGCTCGGGCGTGGTCATCGCGAACACTTCGGCGCGCGCGATCCGGTCGGGCGCCGCGTTCGCCGCGGCGAGGCCGTTGGCCGCGGCGAGCGGCGCGAACGCCTGCTCCTCTTCGTCGCCGCCGCTCTCGACCCGACCGACCACCCGGAAAGTGGTACTCCGACCGCCCAGCTCGGCGCGAACCGCTTGGCCGGAGGCGAGCCCAAGCCGCTCCGCCAGCCGCCGGCCGAGCGCGATTTCGGGCTCGGCGCCCGCCTGGGCCTGATCCTCACGCGGCCAGCGGCCGACGATCCTTAGAGTGGTCCGCACCTTCGGCAGGCCGGTCCGGAATTCGGGATCGATCGCGTGATCGAACCAGGTGCCGACCAGCGGCGCCACGATCTCTGGAGCGGCGGTCGCTTCGGGGGTTACCCTCCGCATTCGCACCCGAAGCTCGGAGAGCGGCGCCACGGCGACGATGTTGTTGCGCCAAAAAATCTTTCGCAACTTGGAAAGGTCGCCCGCCGCAAAGCGCCCGCCCGAGGCGGCGACCATCTCCAGGTTCGCGCCGTAGGTTCCAAGCTCAGCCGCCAGGCGATCTCCCGAGGCGAGCAGCACCTCGGCCAGCGCGCTCGCCCCGAGCGTGCCCAGGCCGATTGCGGTCACCGCGAGCAGCTTGCGGCGGGTCCCCCGACGCAGCGATTCGCCGAGCAGGCGGAGATACATCGTTTCGCTATCCGCCGTGGCCCGCGTGGTTCGGCATGTTTGGCATTCCGCCCCCGGCGGCAGGGAACGCGCTGCTTTGGGCGAGGTCCGAGGCGGCGATCACGAGGTTGCCACCGACGCTCCTCGAAGCGAGCGGAATCGGGTTGCACCCCCCCGCCTGGCCGATCGTCGGTGGATAGACCGCCGAGCCGCAATGCAGGCAGACGATGTTCGAGCCTTCCTGATAGTAGCCGTGAGGGCCGCAGATCAGGCAGGCGTCGAACGCCGCGGCGACCTCGCCGGGGGCCACTTGAATGGCGATGAAGCGGATCGCCCGGCCGCCGATCTTCACCTCGTAACGGTGGAGCTTCGAGTCGGAAAGCTCGGCGAGCGGCAGGCTGACCTGGCCGCCTGTGACTTCGAGAGGGGTCGCAGCCGAAAGCGCCTTGGGTTTCGCCGAGTAGACCCAGCCGAGACCGAGGACTCCGAGGATCACGAGCCCCAGCACGCCGGCCCACCGACGGGAGCGCACCTGGCGCTGTTCCGCAGCCCTTTCGAGCCGCCGATCGGCCGTGGAAGCCGAATCGGAGGGAACCGTGGCGGACGGTTTGCCCGGGCTGCCCGGGATCAGCAGCATCAGGAGGGGCAGCGCGAGCACCGCGGCGAGGAAGAAGAACTCGTTCTTGACCAACGGACCGACCGTCGCCATGGTCGTCTCGTTCGCCGGCACCCAGCCCGCCTCCGACAGCTCGTGGTAGCCGTTGACCAGCAGCTGGACGGTGAAAATCAACAGGGCGATTCCGGTGACCGCGAAGAATCGCTTGAGGTCGATCCGCAGGCTGCCGCGAACGAACAGAACGCCGAAGGCGACCGCCAAGCCGATGCCGATCAGGGCGCCGAGAAACGACTGGAGCCCGGTCGTGGTGAGCGAGACGGCGGAGAGGAATAGCACCGTCTCCAGCCCCTCGCGAAAGACCATCAGGAAGGTGAACAGGAACAGCCCGATCCGGATCGAGCCGGAGCTCTCGCGATCGAGAATCCGCGAGAGTTTGCCCTTCATCTCGCCGGCCAGCTCGTGAGAATGGCGCCACATCCAGATCAGCAGAGTCGCGACCAAGAGGGCGGAACCGACGTAGAGCAATCCCTCGAAGACCTCTTCGTTGACCGCGATCCGATAGAGCAGGAACGCGCCCGCCACGCTCGCCACGACCGCGGCGACCAGACCGCTCCAGACCGCGGAGAGGTGTCGCTCTCCTCCCTGCCGGCGAAGGAAGGCGACGATGATTCCGACCATCAAGGCCGCCTCAATCCCTTCGCGCAGCGTGATGACCAAGGCTTCAAACACCGGCGCCACCTCCTCGCACGCCGGCCGACGGCTGCTTCTGCCCCACGGTTTCCCCCGGGGCCGCGCAGGCGTTGCACAGACTGCGAATCTCCAACGTATGATGAGTCGGCACGAAGCCGTGGGCGCGGCAGATCTCGGTCTGAAGCGCCGCGATCCCAGGGCTCACGAACTCCACCACCCGGCCGCAGGCGGCGCAGATCAAATGGTCGTGACGCTGGCCGCGGTGGACGTGCTCGTAGAGAAAGCGGCGGTCGCTCAAGCCCCCGAGCCGCTGTTTGCTCGCGAGACCGCTCGCGACCAGCAGATCGAGATTGCGGTAGACGGTCGCCCGCGAAATCTTCAACCCTTGGGAGCGCATCGCAGAGTGAAGTTCTTCGGCGTCGATATGACCGTGTTGGGCGAAAATCTCGTCGAACAGCGCCAGCCGCTCGGCGGTCACTCGATGCCCGGCGCCGCGCAGATAGGCCAGGAATTGTTCTTTTTCACGGATCTCGGCCATCGGAATGTACCCGTTTTCGCCTCGCTTCAATCTTATTGCGACCAAGTCTCAATACAGACGGGAGATTCTGGACCGCCCCGGTCCGATTTGTCAAACCAAGGCCGGAGAGCCGTACAGTAGGCGCCATGGTCGAACCTTCGCCGCCGCGTCTCCGGCATCGACTGGGCGTCCGGATCGGCCTGTTCGTCGTCGGCTGGGTTTTGATCCTGGTGGGCGTCGCGGGGTTGGTCCTGCCCGGCATCCAGGGAGTCCTGACGATCGTCGTCGGCGCGGCCCTGCTCTCCTTGGACAACGAACTGATCTATCGCCTGATGCGCCGCGCGTTCCTGCGCTGGCCCCACCTGTGGGAGCGGGTCGAACGGCTGCGCGAGAAGACCCACGAGCGTCTCCACCGGCTGTTCCGGCGCGACGAACCAAAGTAGGTCAGTCGGGCGCGCCCGCAACGGGCAGCCCGGCGAGCACGGCGATCCGACGCTCGACCTCCCCGATCAACGGGTTCATGCGCCGCACGCCGTAGGCCGCGGGGTCGATCGGCTCGCCGAATCGCACCTCGACCGGCCCGGGGCGAATGTCCCACCGGCCACGTGGTTGAACCTGCCGGGTACCCCGGATGCCGACCGGCACGATCTGCAATCCATGGCGGATCGCGAGCAGGAAACCGCCGCGCTGCAAGTCGAGCAGTTCGCCGGTGCGCGAGCGGGTCCCTTCGGGGAACAGCAGGATCGAGGTGCCGGCCGACAGGTGCGCGGAGGCGGAGGCGAACGCCTGGCGCGCCTTGCTTCCATCCTCCCGATCGACCGGCACGAAACCCGCAGCGGCGAGCCCCCAGCCGAAGAACGGCAGGCGGAACAGGCTCCGTTTCGCCATCATCCGCACCGGGCCGGGAACGGTCGAAAGGAGCGCCGGGATATCGAACATGCTCTGGTGGTTGGCGAGCAGCACGTAGTTGCCCTGCGGGTCGAATCCCTGGGGAAGCTCCGCACTCACCTCGACCCCGCTCGCCTTGAGCAGCCCGCGCGCCCAGTAGCGCATCAGGACGAACCCCCAGCTGCCGCGCGGCGGCACCCAAGAGGCGGGAACCGAGAGCGAACCGAGCAGGATGCTGCCGAACAGCAGCCAGGCGTTGCCCGTCACCGTCATCAGCCAAGCTCCGAACCCGAAACGGGGCACCGGGTCGGTCGGCAAAGGCGCTTTTTGTTCGGCCATGTCCGGCTATTCTCCCTCACTTCCGATGTGCCCAGGCGCTTGACGCTAGAATCTCAGGCGATGCTCGAAGCGATCGACTATCCGCGCCGGTTCTTCTTTCTCCGGCTCCTGGGCGCCAGTTTGGTCCTGGGTGCCCTTTACGATGCGGCATTCGCGGTGGTGATGGTCGCCGCCCCGGAACTGCCGCAACGGCTCCTCCATCTGCCTCTGCCGGGGGCGGGCTTCTATCTCCACCTGATCGCCGTCTTCCTGCTCATGCTCGCCGCGCTCTATCTCACAGCGGCCCTCGACCTGCGGCGCTATACCGGGATCATCCTGGTCGGAATCGCCGGCCGCCTGCTCGGCGCGGCGGTGCTCGGCGCCGCGGCCTGGTCCGAGCCACGGCTCGGCGGGCTCTGGCCGCTCGCCGCGGCGGACTTCGCGTTCGGCGGGGTCCATGCCCTCGCCTGGGGGATGACCCGCAAATGAACCTGCGTCACAACCTCGAAGAGGCGGGGAACCTCGGAATCCTCGCCGCCCGGGCGTTCCGCGGCATGATCGCGCCGCCGTACGAGAGGCGTCTCTGGCTGGGCCAGATGGATCAGATCGGCGTCCGCTCGCTCGGGGTGGCGGGGGTTACCACGGTCTTCACCGGCATGGTCCTCGCCCTCCAGACCGCGTTCAGCCTGCCCGCGATCGGAGTCAAGTACTACATGGGGGCGGTGGTCTCGAAGTCGTTGGTGCGGGAGTTGGGGCCGGTGCTCACCGCGCTGATCGTCGGCGGCCGGATCGGCGCCGGGATGACCGCCGAGCTGGGTACGATGAAAGTGACCGAGCAGATCGACGCCCTGCGCGGCATGGCGGTCGATCCGGTCAAGAAGCTGGTCGTGCCGAAGCTCGTGGCGACGTTGATCATGCTGCCCGCGCTCACCATCCTGGGTGACGCGCTGGGCATTCTCGGCGGTCTGCTGGTCGCGGTTCTCCAGCTCGGCCTGGCCCCCGGGTTCTATCTGAACGACGTGTTCGACTCGCTCACCCTGGGCGACGTCTGTTCGGGCGTGGGAAAGACCTTTTTCTTCGCCTATTTCATAGCGATCATCGGCTGTTACAATGGGCTCACCTCGAAGGGCGGGGCCGATGGCGTCGGCCGAGCGACCACCAACACGGTCGTCCTCTCTTCGATCCTCGTCCTGGTTTCCGACACCATCTTGACCAAGCTTTTCTATCTCCTGACTTGACGCGAGCTCCGGTGACCGACGCACTGTTCGAAATCCGCGGCCTCGAAAAGTCCTACGGCGACCGCAAAATCCTCGCCGGCATCGACTTCGACGTCCTGCGCGGCGAATGCCTGGTGATCCTCGGCCGTTCGGGTAGCGGGAAAAGCGTGACGCTGCGGCAGCTGAACGGCCTCGAACCGCCGGATGCCGGCGAGGTCCGTTTCGACGGACTCCAGGTCTCGGGGCTCTCCGAGCGCGAGCTGTTTCCGATCCGCCGCCGGATCGGCATGCTGTTTCAAGGCGGCGCGCTGTTCGACTCGTTCGACATCTTCGACAACGTCGCCTTTCCGCTGCGCGAGCACACCGCGCTTTCCGAAGCGGAGATCGAGACGACGGTGCGCGCCAAGCTCGCGTTGGTCGGCCTTGAAGGGGTCGAAGAAAAAATGCCTTCGGACCTCTCCGGCGGGATGAAGAAGCGCGCCGCTCTCGCCCGCTCGCTCGCGCTCGACCCGGAGGCGATGTTGTTCGACGAGCCGACCACCGGCCTCGATCCGATCACCTCGGCGACCATCGGCCGATTGATCCACTCGATCCAGGAGGACCTCGGCGTAACGTCGGTGGTGGTCACCCACGACGTGGCGCTCGCCCGCCGGATCGGCGACCGCCTGGCCTTCCTGGACGAGGGCCGATTCGTTTTCCTCGGCGACTGGCAGGAAGCCGACGCCTCCGGTCCGCGCGCCCTCGCGGATTTTCTCAGCGGACGCGAGGAGATCGCCCATGCCGCATGAGAGCCACAACCAAAGCACCGCCGTCCGGGTGGGAGCGCTCCTGCTCGCGAGCGTCGCGATCCTGGGCGCCGGAGTTCTCCTGATCGGCGACCGGCGCAGTCTGTTCGAGCGCAAGAACAGCTACTACATCGACCTGCGCACGGTCTCGGGGCTCAAGCCCGGAAACCCGGTGCAGTTGAACGGCGTGGGGGTCGGCCAGGTCCACAAGATCGTCCTGCCGCGCGATCCCGCGGTCGAAGACATCCGCGTCTGGATCGAGGTCGATCGCAGTTACGAAGACCGGATTCGCGCTTCGGCCGACGGCAGGCCGTTGCCCGGGCCGAAAGGCGATCTCCCCTACTCGGAGGCGCGGATCAAGACGCTCGGCCTCTTGGGCGACAAATACATCGAGCTGACCTCCGGCTCCGCGGCCTATCCGAGGGTCGAATCCGAGGGCAAAATCCCCGCCGGCCAATTGACCAGCGTCGACGCCCTGGTCGCTTCGGGCGAGGACGTGATGAGCAATGTGGTCGAGATCTCCCATTCGCTCTCGACCATCCTCGCCCGGATGGAGCGCGGCGAGGGGCTGTTGGGCGAGCTGACCTCGGAATCGCCGACCGGCAAGAAGCTGCGCGAATCGATGGTGGGCACGTTCGAGGCCACGGAGCGGATCGCCAATCGCTTGGACTCCGGCGACGGACCGCTCCCCCGCCTGCTGAACGACAAGCAGATGGCCGACCGGCTCGCCACTTCGCTCGATCGTTTCGAGCGCGTCCTCGCCTCCGCCGAGGGCGGGCCGGGGTTGCTGCCCGGCCTGTTGAACGACCCGGCGGCGAAGAAGACCTTCGACGACACGCTCGCTTCGCTCCGGACCGCATCGCAAAACGTCGAGCGTTTCACCGGCGGGCTCGAACGGAGCGACGCGCTGGTGCCCAAGCTGCTCAAGGACGAAGAGTACGGGCGCAAAGTGACCGCCGATCTGTCGTCGCTGATCGACCAGTTGAACGAGCTGTCGAGTCGCTTGACCCGCGGCGACGGCACGGCCGCGAAGCTGATCAACGACCCGCAGATCTACGACGCGGTCAACGACATCGTGATCGGCGTCGAGGAATCCAAGCTGCTGCGCTGGCTGATCCGCAACCGCCAGAAAGCCGGGATCAAGAAGCGTTACGAGGACGCCCAAAAGGGTGCGCCCGGCTCGACGGCTCCTGTGCCTTCAGCCGCCCCGGAGCCGGAGTCCTCGACCTCCCCCGCCCCGCCGCCCACCTCGGACGTGCCACAAGCTGAGCCTTCTACATCCGAGCCGCCCCCGGCGCCTCCAGTGAACGATCCCGCGCCGCCGCCGCCGAGCGGCCCGCGAGAGGAGTGACCCAGCATGTCCCAGCACGTCCTGGTGACCGGCGGCGCCGGCTTCATCGGTTCGCATCTCACCCGCCGCCTGCTCGCCCGCGGCGACCGGGTGACCGCGTACGACGACTTCAACGACTTCTATGACCCGGCGCGGAAGCGCGAGAACGTCGAGACGATTCTCGGCAGTCCGGGAGCCGAGCGGTTTGCGCTGATCGAAGGAGACATCCGCGACGAGGCGCGCGTCGATCGCCTGTTTTCGGGTCAACTGAATGCCAAGGCCGGCAAGTTCGACGCCGTGGTCCATCTCGCGGCGCGCGCCGGGGTGCGTCCGAGCCTGTCCGAGCCGATCCTCTACGAGGACGTCAACTGCATCGGCACGCTCCGGCTGCTCGAAGCGGCGCGCCGCCATGGGCCGAACGTCTTCCTGTTCGGTTCGTCGTCTTCCGTCTACGGCATCAACAAGAAGGTGCCGTTTGCCGAATCCGACGAGGTGAACCAACCGATCAGCCCCTACGCCACGACCAAGCGCGCGGGCGAGCTGCTCTGCTACAACTACCATCATCTCTACGGTTTCCGCACCGCCTGCCTGCGTTTTTTCACGGTCTACGGGCCGGCGCAGCGGCCTGAAATGGCGATCCACAAGTTCACCGACCTGCTCGCCCGGGGGGCCACGATCCCGCTCTACGGCGACGGCCAGTCCCGGCGCGATTACACCTATATCGAAGACATCATCGACGGTCTGGAAGCGACGCTCGCCGCCGCGCCGGGCTTCGAGATCCTGAATCTCGGCGGCGCCGAGACCACGGCGCTCGCCGACCTGGTCCGCTGGCTCGCCGAGGAGCTTGTCGTCGAACCGCGCATCGAGTATCTTCCCGACCAACCCGGCGACGTCCCGATCACCTACGCCGACGTCACGAAGGCCGGCGAAATCCTGGGCTATGCGCCCAAGGTGCCGATCCGCGAAGGTCTCCGCCGCTTCGTACACTGGTATCGAGAGCGACAATTGCGGGGAGCGCGAGGAGCGCGCGAGGCCGCACGCGCCGCGAAATGACCTCGATTCCCGTTTTCACCTTTTCCGAGCGAGCTTCTAATCGATGAACGTCTGCGTCGTGGGTAGCGGCTATGTTGGCCTGGTCACCGGAGCGTGCCTGGCCGATTTCGGTATGAACGTAGTGGGCGTCGACAAGGACGCTTCGAAAGTCACGATGCTCACCGGCGGCCGAGTGCCGATTTACGAACCGGGCCTGGAAACCATCGTGCAAAAGAACATGGCGGAGGGACGCCTCCGCTTCACGACCGATCTCGCCCCGGCGATCCAAGCCGCGCAGGTGATCTTCATCGCAGTCGGCACGCCGCCGCTGCCCGACGGCTCGGCCGACCTGACGTTCATCCGGGAGGTCGCCACCTCGATCGGCCGGCACTTGAACGGCTACAAGGTCGTGGTCACCAAAAGCACGGTCCCGATCGGCACCGGCAAGATGATCGAGGAGATCGTCCGCACCGGCTCGGGCGAGCGCCACCCGTTCGCGGTGGTGAGCAATCCCGAGTTCCTGCGCGAGGGCTCGGCGATCGAAGATTTCATGCAGCCCGACCGAGTGGTGATCGGAACCCGCGACCCGCGGGCGATCGAGATGATGCTCGACGTCTACTCGCCGCTCCATGCGGCGGACGTGCCGTTCGTCATCACCGACGTCGAGAGCGCCGAGCTGATCAAGTACGCGAGCAACGGTTTCCTCGCGACCAAGATTTCGTTCATCAACGAGATCGCGGTACTCTGCGAGGCGCTCGGAGCGAACGTCGAAGTGGTCGCGCGCGGCATGGGGCTCGACAATCGGATCGGACCCAAGTTCCTGCACGCCGGACCCGGTTTCGGCGGCTCCTGCTTCCCGAAAGACACCCGCGCCGTGGCGCAGATCGCCCGCGATCACGGCCGCGAGTTCCGGATCATTGAAGCGGTGCTGGCGGTGAACGTCGAAACGCAAGAGCGCATGGTCGAAAAGATCGCCAAGGAGCTGGGCACGATAGAAGGCAAGACCCTCGCGGTGCTCGGCCTGGCGTTCAAGCCGAACACCGACGACATTCGCGAGTCGCCCGCCCTGCCGATTGTCCGCGGTTTGATCGATAAGGGCGCCCACGTCCGAACGTTCGATCCGGCGGCGATGGACGCCTGCCGGCCGATCCTTCCCGAGGCGACGTTCTGCGACAACGCCTACGAAACGGCGACCGGCGCCGACGCGGTGATCATCCTCACCGAGTGGAATCCGTTCCGCAAATTGGAGCTCGAACGGCTGCGCGGCTTGGTGAAGACGCCACTGATCATCGACCTGCGGAATCTGTACGAACCGGACAAGATGGCCGAAGCGGGCTTCGACTACATTTCAATCGGCCGGCCCAACGGCCGGGCACGCCAGAGCCCCGCGGGAGAGACAGCATGAAGCGCGCCATCGTCACGGGAGGCGCCGGATTCCTCGGCTCCCATCTTTGCGAGCGGCTGCTGGCCGAGGGACACCGCGTCACCGCGGTCGACAACCTGCTCACCGGCAGCCGCGACAATATCGCGCACCTGATGGGTCAACCGGCGTTCTCGTTCGTCGAGCACGACGTCACGCGACCGTTCGAGATCGAAGGCGAAGTGGATTTCGTGCTCCATTTCGCCTCGCCCGCGAGTCCGATCGATTACCTGGAGCTGCCCATCCAGACGCTCAAGGTGGGCTCGCTCGGAACCCACAACGCGCTCGGCCTGGCCAAAGCAAAGAGAGCCCGTTTCCTGCTCGCTTCGACTTCCGAGGTCTACGGCGACCCGCTGATCCACCCCCAGCCCGAGACCTATTGGGGCAACGTCAATCCGATCGGTCCGCGCGGCGTCTACGACGAGGCGAAGCGCTTCGCCGAGGCAATGGCCATGGCCTACCACCGGGTCCACGGGCTGGAAGTGCGGATCGTCCGGATCTTCAACACCTACGGCCCGCGAATGCGCTTGCGCGACGGCCGCGTGGTGCCGAACTTCATGTCGCAGGCGCTGCTCGGAAAGCCGCTCACGGTTTACGGCGACGGCGGCCAGACGCGATCGTTCTGCTTCGTCGAAGACCTGATCGACGGCATCTACCGGCTGCTTCTGTCGGACGCGGAGACCCCCGTCAACATCGGCAACCCGCACGAGATGACGATCCTGCAATTCGCCGAGCGGATCAAGGCGCTCACCGGATCGGACTCCTCGATCGTCTTCGAACCGCTGCCGGAAGACGATCCGAAGACCCGCCAGCCGGACATCACGCTCGCCCGCACGCTGCTCGGCTGGGAGCCCAAGGTGGATCTCGACCCGGGGCTCGAACGGACGATCGCCTATTTCCGCCAGGCTCTCGAACGGCAAGGTGAGGCTTTGGCGGCCCAGAACGAGGTGCCTTGAAATGACTCTCGCCACCGCCTGCACCCGCTGCGGGCTCCCCGACGCCCCCGCTCTTCCCCGCGCTCCTCTCCCCGGCCCGATGGGCAAGGAGATCCAGCAGCGCGTCTGCGCCGATTGCTGGGCCGCCTGGCAGAACATGGAGGTCATGGTGATCAACGAGCTGCGCCTGAACTTCATGGACCCCAAGGCACAGGAAACGCTCGAAAAGCAGATGCGCCGCTTCTTCCTTTGGGAGACCGGCGACGACGCGCCCGAAGCGCTCGACGGCCTGACCGAAATCGGCCGGGTCGGCTGAATCTCCCAGGGACAAGGCGGAGCGTCCCCGCCTTCGTCCCCTCTACCGTAGCCTCGCAGAATGTCGAACGATCCCGCTCTCGAAGCGGCGCCGCGCGCCTCTCACGGCAAGCACCTGTGGAAGTTCCTGGCTTTCTGCGCGATCGTCGTGGCCGGCTTCGCGGCGATCCGCTTCACCCCGCTCCGCGATCACCTGACCGGCCCGGCGCTCGAAGCGCTACTCGAACGTTTGCGCGGCAGCCGCTGGGCGCCCCTCGCCTTCCTCGGCGCCTATATCGGCCTGTTGCCATTCGGCGTGCCCGCCTCCCCCCTGATGCTCGCGGGCGGCATCGTCTTCGGCGCCTGGGAAGGCTCCCTGCTCAATTTTCTCGGCGTGATGGGCGGCGGCTCGCTCACCTATTTTCTCGGCCGCTCCTTGGGTCGCGGCTTCATCGAACAGATCGGCGGCAAACGCCTGGAGCGGGTGGAAAAGCGTCTCGCGCGCGCAAGCTTCTGGAGTCTCGTCGGCATCCGCTTTCTCCCGTTTCCCTTCACCGTCCTGAACTACGCCGCAGCGCTGGTCGGCATCCGCCCCTCGACCTTCCTCGCCTCGACCGCCATCGGAACCGCGCCCCCGATTGTCCTCTACAGCTGGTTCGCGTCAGAGCTGTCCCACGCTGTGGGAGGAGAGCGCCAGGCAGTCCTTAGCCGTCTGGGCCTCGCGCTCGCCGCGCTTGGAGCGATGATCTTCGTGCCGCGGCTGATCGTGGGACTCAAGCGACGGAAGCGCCTGGCCGAGCTGCGTCGGGCGCGGCGCGTGAGAAACTCTTCGCGTGCCTGACGATCCCCAACCCACTCTCGACCCGACCCCGCCCGCCCGCCTGCTTGACGAGGTTTCCCGCCTCGCGGCCGAGCTGTCATCGGGCGGGCGGAAACCCGCGGTCACCCTCGACTCGAATCTGGAGCGCGACCTCGGGCTCGACTCTTTGGGGCGGGTGGAACTGCTGCGCCGGTGCGAGAAGGCGTTCGGGGTCCGGCTGGGCGAAGAGGTCCTCACTTCGGTAGAAACGCCGCGCGATCTGCTCGGCGCGATTGGCAGGGCGGCCGGTGGAGGTCCCGATGTGGAATCGCATTTTGCGGCTTCCGTGGAGATCTCCCTCGACGCGGGTGAGATCGCGCCCGACACGACCCGCACGTTGCTCGAAGTTCTCGACTGGCACGTCGCGCGGCATCCGGAGCGGCGGCACATCCTGTTCTATCCGGGCGACGCCGAGCCCGAGGAGATGACTTACGCCGGGCTCGATCGGCGCGCGCGGGCCGTGGCGGCGGGACTTGCGAGGCTCGGCGTCCGGCCCCGCGAGGCGGTCGCCTTGATGCTTCCTTCGGGCACTGATTACTTTGCCGCGTTCTTAGGAGTGCTGCGCGCGGGTGCGGTGCCGGTCCCCCTCTATCCCCCGGCGCGAAAGAGCCAGATCGAGGACCACCTGCGCCGCCAGGCGGGGATTCTTACCACTGCGCGGGCGAAGGCGCTGATCACTTTTTCCGAGGTCATGCCTCTCGCGCGTCTGCTCGGCCTTCAGGTGGACGGGCTGAAGGTGGTCTCCGTTCCCGATCTCGAAGCGGATCGCGGCGCGCCCGCGCCGAACGTCGA
>DATMZU010000149.1:0-2857 GCA_035607435.1 Thermoanaerobaculia bacterium
GTCCGGCCGCGTCGCGAGCCGCCTGCGCTCGCTCGGCGTCGGTCCGGAGGATCGCGTCGGCGTCTGCCTGCGGCGCCGGCCGGGGCTCGTCGCCGCCCTCCTGGGCGTGCTCGAAGCGGGCGCGGCCTACGTGCCGCTCGATCCCGCCTATCCGGAAGAGCGGCTCCGGTTCCTGCTCGAAGACGCGGGCGTCCGCGCGCTGATCACCGAGCGGGAGCTGCGCCCGAGCCTCGCGTTCTTTTCCGGCGCCACGGCGCTGCTCGAAGACCTGCTCGTCGAAGGCGAATCGCCTTCCGGCGTGCCCATACACCCGTCCCCGACGGCGGGGAACCTGGCTTATCTGATCTACACCTCCGGCTCGACCGGGCGGCCCAAGGGGGTCGGCATCGAGCACCGGAGCGCGGTCGCCCTCGTGCGCTGGGCTCTCGCCGCGTTCTCGGCCGAGGAGCTGGCGGGCGTCCTCGCCGCCACTTCGGTCTGTTTCGACCTCTCGGTCTTCGAGCTGTTCGCGCCGCTCGCCGCGGGCGGCGCGGTGGTGCTCGCGGAAAACGCCCTGGCCTTGCCGCGCGCGGCCTCGCAAGCGCGGATCACTCTCGTCAACACGGTGCCCTCGGCGCTCGCCGAAATCCTCGCCGCGGGCGCGCTGCCCGCCTCGGTGCGGGCGGTCAACCTGGCCGGCGAAGCGCTCCCGGGCGCGCTCGTCGCGGCGATCTTCGCCGCCGGGCCGGGCGTCGATCGGGTGCTCAATCTCTACGGCCCGTCGGAGGACACCACCTACTCGACCGGCGCCGTCTTCCTCCGCGCGGAGGAGGGAACCGCGCGGGCGGCGCAGCCGCCGATCGGGCTTCCCTTGCCGGGCACGCAGGCGTACGTGCTCGGCGGCCACGGCGAGCTGCTGCCGGTGGGCGTGCCGGGCGAGCTCCACCTCGCGGGCGCCGGGCTCGCTCGCGGCTACCTCGGGCGGCCGGAGCTGACCGCGGAGCGCTTCGTGCCCGACGCCTGGTCGGGGCGGCCGGGCGGCAGGCTCTACCGGACCGGGGACCTCGCGCGCTGGCGCGCCGCCGGCGAGATCGAATTCCTCGGCCGGATCGATCACCAGGTCAAGGTGCGCGGCTTCCGCATCGAGCCCGGCGAGGTCGAAGCCTGCCTGCTCGAGCATCCCGCCGTGCGCGAGGCGGTGGTCGTCGGCCGGCGGGACGAGGGCGAGACGCGGCTCGTCGCCTACGTGGCGCCGTTCGCTCCGCCGGGCCAGCCGGGGAGCGTGACGGCCGACGCGCTGCGCGGCCACTGCGCGAGCCGCTTGCCGGGCGCCTCGGTCCCCGCCTTCTTCGTGCTGCTTCCCGCCCTGCCGCGCACGCCGAACGGCAAGGTCGATCGGCGCGCGCTGCCCGCGGTCGACGAGGCGGCGTTGCGCGATCGCCCCGCGGCGGCGCCGCGCACGGCCTTCGAAGCGCGGCTCGCCTCCCTCTGGCGCGACGTGCTCGGGGTCGCGGAGGTCGGCGTCGAGGACGACTTCTTCGCCCTCGGCGGCCATTCGCTCCTCGCCGCGCGCCTGGTCGCGCGCATGCGCCGCGAGCTCGGCGTCGAGCTTCCCCTCGCACGCTTGCTCGCCGCGCCGAGCGTGGCCGGCGTCGCACGCACGGTCGCGGCGGCCGAGGCGATCGAGGCCGCTGAGGCGGTCGAGAAGCCGGCGCCTTCGATCCACGTTCAGCCGGCGGCGAGCGCCCGGCCGGCGGACGGCGTCTTCCCGCTCTCGTTCGCCCAGGAGCGGATCTGGTTCTTCGAGCAGCTCGCGCCGGGCTCGCCGGCCTATCACCTGGCGGGAGGAATGCGGCTCGCCGGGCCGCTTTCGGTGCCCGCTCTCGCGGCGGCCTTGGGGGCCACCGAGGGCCGGCACGAGGCCCTGCGCAGCCGGTTCCTGGCCGGCCCGGCCGGACCGTTCCAGCGCGTCGAGCCGTCAAGACCGATGCGCCTGCCGCAGATCGATCTCGCGGCGCTCGCGGCATCGCGGCGCGAAGCGGAGGCGGAGCGAGCGGCCGCGGTCATCTCCCGGCGACCGTTCGATCTCGCGGCCGAGGCTCCCTTCCTGGCCGCCCTCCTCCGCGCGGGGCCCGAGAGCCATGCGCTCGTCGCGAGCCTCCATCACATCGCGGCCGACGGCTGGTCGCTCGGGATCCTGCTCGGCGAATGGGCGGCGCACTATTCCGCCGCGCTCGCGGGCGCGCCGGATCGCCTGCCCCGGCCGGCGCTCCAGCTCGGCGATCTCGCGCGCGACGAGCGCGAGCGACTGGCCGCCGAACGGCTGGCCGAGCTGTTCGAGGCCTGGCGGCAGGCGCTCGCCGGCGCGCCGCTCGCCCTCGATCTGGCCGCCGACCGACCGCGGCCCGCCGTGCGGAGCCTTCGAGGCGAGCGCGTCGACGTGGCACTGCCGGAGGCTCTCGGCACCTCCCTGCCCGCTCTCGCCCGGGCTCACGGCGTGTCGCCGTTCATGGTCCTCTTCGCTTCGTTCTCGGCGCTCCTCGCGCGCCGGACCGGTCTCGAAGATCTCCTCGTCGGCTCGCCGATCGCGAACCGCGATCGCGAGGAGACGCAAGGGGTGATCGGCTGCCTGGTCAACCTCCTTCCGCTGCGCGGCGACCTCTCGGGCGATCCCCCGTTCGTCGCTCTCCTCGCCCGCGCGCGAACCTCGACCCTCGCGGCGCAAGCGCTCGCGGAGCTGCCGTTCGAAAAGCTCGTCGAGGATCTGGTGCCGGAGCGCGATCTCTCGCGACCGCCGCTCGTCCAGGCGGTGCTGTCGCTCGCCGAGGCCGCCCCGCGCCTCGACCTGCCCGGGATCGCGGCGGAGGCGTTCCTCGTG
>DATMZU010000627.1:0-4057 GCA_035607435.1 Thermoanaerobaculia bacterium
ATCCGGTGCCTCATGAGCTCGGTTCGTTCCCGGTGGGATATTCCCTGCTCGGGGGCCGGGCGGTCTTCGTGACCGCTTTCACCGGCGAGGTCTGGTCGACCGACGGCACGGAGGAAGGGACGATCCGCCTCGCCGAAGCGCCCTTTGCGACGGTGGTCGCGAACAGCGGCAAGGTGATCTATTTCACCAACTTCGACATCCCGTCCCTTTCGGATCGCCTTTGGGTCACCGACGGCACGGCCGCGGGAACCCGTTCTTTGATGGACCACGTAGCGCCGAGCTCTCCGACGGGGTTTGCGGCGGTGCCCGGCACGAGACGCCTGTTCTTCACGTTCAACGATTTCATCCACGGCCGCGAGCTATGGACGACCGACGGAACGGTCGCCGGGACCCTTCAAGTGGTCGATCTTCGGCCGGGCGGCGAAGACGGTCTGAGCGCCTCGGGCAACCAGCTGACGGTGTTCCAGGGCAAGGCCTACTTCTCGGCCGACGACGGGAGCGGCCCGGCGCTCTGGACGAGCGACGGCACGGCCGCGGGGACCGCGCGAATCTTCTCCTTCGGCGCGCCGGGCGAGGAGGCTTTCGGCCCGCTCAACTTCACCCCGCTCGCCGGTCGCCTTCTGTTCTTCGCCCAGACGGCCGCTTCCGGCATCGAGCCTTGGGCGACCGACGGCACGGCCGCGGGAACCGTCCAATTGGCCGAGATCGGCGCGGGGGCCCATTCGATCACCAACCTGTCGTACGTCCATTCGACCGGCTCTCTCGTCTACTTCGCGGCGGCCTCGGACGATCCGGAAGGGGTCGAGCTCTGGCGCAGCGACGGCACGCCCGGCGGCACGTTTCCGATCACCGATTTTCCCGGGGCCGAACCGTTCGGCCAGTTCTCTCAGTTGTCGATCGCCACGGTCGGACAGAGCGTAGCGTTCGCGGCGGACGACGGCGTCCATGGTTTCGAGCCCTGGGCGAGCGACGGCACGGTCGCCGGAACGCGGTTGATCAAAGACGTCTGCCCGGGATCGTGCGACGGCAGCCGCGGCGGATTCGTGGAGCAAGGCTCGACGCTTTACTTCGTCGCCACGAGCCAAAGCCCGAGCGGCCTGAACCTCGAACCCTGGCTCTCCAACCTGACCGCCGCGGGGACCCGCCGGCTCAAAGATCTCTGCGTGGGCCTCTGCAGCTCGGCGCCGGACGGCTTCGTCGCGGCGGGCGGATTCGTCTACCTGACCGCGGCGGATCGAAACCTCGCGCGCCATCTCTGGCGGACCGATGGCACCAAGTCCGGCACGGTGCGGGTGGCCGATGGCGCCCCGCATACGCCGGGGGCTCCACAGGAAGAGGTCCTCTCTGCCGTGGCGTTCGGCAACATCCTATTGTTTTCCTGGTCCGATCCGGAGCATGGCACGGAGCCCTGGCGAAGCGACGGCTCGCGCGCCGGAACCCGCCGAATCGCCGACCTGGAGCACCTCGACCAAGGCGGCTCGATCCCGTTTCGCTTCATGAAGGCGGGGACGAAAAGCCTTTTCTTCGCCAACGACGGAACCCACGGCCGCGAGCTTTGGACCAGCGACGGCACGGCGGGAGGGACGCGCCTCGTCCGCGAGATGGAAGAGGGGCCGGGGCCGGACTTCGTGACGTACAGCGCCCCGTGGGCCGAAGCGAACGGCCGCTTGGTGTTCGTCCGGACTCTCCCCTCCGGCGACCCGGAGCTGTGGGGGAGCGACGGCACGGCGGCCGGCACGGTCCGATTGCTCGATCCGGGAACCGTGGTGGACCCGTTCCTCCGCGCCGTCGGCTCGAAAGTCTATTTTCTGGCGCGCGACGCGACGCACGGCGTCGAGCCCTGGGTGACCGACGGCACGAAAAGCGGCACCCGCCTTCTGCGCGATACGACTCCAGGGCCGGAACCGATCGCGCGGCGGGGTGATCTCTCTCTGTTCGCGCTCCAAGGGCGCCTGCTGTTCCGCGGCGGTGGCGATCCCTTGGATCCCGACTTCTGGCTCTCGAACGGCACTCCGGCGGGCACCGTCCCGCTCGCCAACGTTTATCCGTTCCTGGCCGAGCCGCTCGCCGGCCTGTCGGGCGAACCGGTCGAGCTGGGGGGCAAGGTCTACTTCGATCGCAGCCCCAACGGCCTCGACACGACGCTCTGGGTCACCGATCTTTCCGCGGCGGGCACCCGATCGTTGGGTCCCGTCAGCGCCGAGCCCGGATTTCGCACCTCCCGACTGTTCGTGGCGGGCCGGAAGATCTTCGTCTCCGGCGTCTCCGATCGAGGCAATGGGCTCTGGGCGACCGACGGCCGGCCGAACGGCGGCAAGCTGCTGGGCCGCTTCTCCCTGGATGTCAGCACGGACCGGGCGCCGGTTCCGACGGCGTTTGGCGGCAAGCTATTCTTCCGCACCTCGGGCTCCGGCCCCGATCCGGACTTCTCCGGAGCCGAGCTGTGGGTCAGCGACGGCACGGTCGCCGGCACCCGTCGGGTCCAGGATTCCTCCGGCGCGCCGATCCTCGATCCGCGAGCCCTCGCGGTGTTCGACGATCAGCTGATCTGCTCGGCCGCCTTATCGGGGTTCTGGCGCACCGACGGCACCCCCGCCGGCACCGCGCAACTGTTCGCCCGCTCGCCGGTCGTCGATCCGCAAGGTCTGGTCGTCGCGGGCTCGCGGCTCTACTTCGCCAACTGGGACGCCGAGACCGGCAGGGAGCTTTGGGCCTTGCGGCCTTGAGTCCGATCTTCGAAACTCGCGCCCTGACTTCAATTTCCTGAGGTGTATCCGATGCGTTTCGTGGTTTTGGTCCTTTCGATCGTCCTTTTCGTCGCCGCGCCCGGCTTGGCGATCTCGCCGTATCTCGTCCGCGACATCTCGAAGGTTCACCAGCCGATCGACTCCAACCCCGACAATTTCTTTTCGTTGGGGGCCCTGGCTCTCTTCAGCACGGATTCTCAGGGCGATCTCTGGGCGAGCGACGGCACCGCCGCGGGGACGCGGGTGATCTACCCCGGGCTGGCCGGGCGACCGATCGCGATCGCGGACGACACCGCCTACTTTCTATCGAACTTGAACGGCAATCCGTTCGCTCTCTGGTCGAGTCGGGGAACCGCGGCCACCACGCAGTTTCTCGCGGAGTTTGCCGCCCTTCGGCTGCCGGGAACGCGAGCGGTTTCGGTGCCCGGAGGCCACGGGATATTTTTCACCGCGCGAGAGAGCGTCCATGGCGGCGAGCTGTGGACCAGCGACGGAACGCCCGCCGGCACCCATCTGGTGATCGCCCTGCGTCCGGGGAATCGTGACGGCGAGGTGGCCGAGCTGACCTGGTTTCAAGGGCGGCTCTATTTTACCGGCGATGACGGGCGGGGCTTCGCGCTCTGGTCGACCGACGGCACGGCGGCCGGCACCCGCCGCATCCGGGCGTTTACCGCTTCGTCGAACTTCGGCGCGATCCTTCTCCGCGCGCTGCCGAACCGCTTGATCTATTTCGGACCGGAGCGAAACCGCGGCTACGAGCTGTGGTCCTCCGATGGCACGGCGGCCGGCACCGTGCCGCTGCCCGAGATCGCCGCGGGCAACAAGAGCGCCCTGTTTCGCGACGCGGTGGTGGTGGGCAACCGCTACTACACGATCGCGAGCGACGGCCGGACGGGCTACGAGCTGTGGACCACCGACGGCACGGCGAGGGGAACCCGCAGCCTCACGCGGCTGGCCCCGCCGACCCGCTCGGCACCTTGCTCTATCCGTATCCGTATCAGCTGCCGAACCGCATGGTTTTCTACGCCGACGACGGCGTGAAAGGTCGAGAGCCTTGGGTGACCGACGGCACGCCGAGCGGCACCAAGCTGCTCGCCGATCTTTGCCCGGGTGCCTGTTCAAGCACCTCGGGAAGTCTCCCGAGCCCGGTCAACCGTCTGTTGATCCTGGCGCAAACGCCGGCCTTGGGCACCGAGATGTGGTCCACCGACGGGACCCCCGCGGGCACGCGGCTGCTCAAAGACATCTGTCCGGGAACCTGTTCTTCCAACCTCTTCGGCTTCCATTTGCTGGGCGGCCGGTCGCTGTTT
>DATMZU010000630.1:0-10725 GCA_035607435.1 Thermoanaerobaculia bacterium
TACTCTCTCAAGGAGCGTCAGAAGCCGATCGGGATCAGGCCGACGAGCTTGTATCGGCCAGGCGGCTTTGAGGTGCCCCGCCCATCGAGCTTCGGCCTCCTGAAATCGTTCGAGCGCGTCGCGGTAGCGGACCGTCGCCGCCTCCGATAATGGGAGTTGCGATCCCTCCGGCCGCAGTTCGCGAAACGCCTGCCGAAGCTCGGCGCGCGCGGCGAGAAACTCCGAGCGGATCGTCGTGTCCTCGGCCTTGGCGCGAAGATCGAGCAGGCGCTCCGTGGCGAAGCGAAACGAAGCCAACTGCTCGAGGTTTGGCGCTTCGAGGGTGCGCGTCCCCTCGCGAGCCAGTTCGGCGCGTGCCTCCGCCACCTCAGGTGCCTCGGGTCGCGGGGTTGCCAAGGTCCTGGTCGAATCGATCGGCGGCTCGCTCTCCCGGTGCCGAAGGAGGTCGTGTTGCGCGGCGATCAACGCGGAGTACTTCTGGAGTTTTTCGACCGACGGGGCCAGCTCGAAGGAGCGAGCCACGCTTTCGAGGTCGCGCTCGAACCGACCAAGATCGACGCCCCGGAGCCGCTCGGTGATCGCCTCCAATGACAGCTGGGTCGATTCGACCTTCTCGATCCGCTCGCCCAAGCGTTCGACCAAAACGCGATCAGGACGCGCCGGCAACGCCGCTTCGAGATTCTCGACCTGGGCGGTCGCGCGGTGAAGGTCTCCCGCGAGAGCGAGACGAGCTTGCGCGAGGTCGGCGCGAAGCTCCTCGAAGGCGAGCGTGGCGTCCAGGCGTTCGACAAACGCGGCGGCGAAGGCCTCTCGGCTGTCTGGCCGACTCGCATCCAGGTTGTCCACCGCCCAGTCGAAGCTTTCGGTCGCCTCGCCGAGACGGGTGATCGGATAGCGATCGAGTGCGGTTTTCGCCAGCTCCTCGGAATCCGCGGGTCGCCAGGCGTGCTGAGCCCCCCACTCGGCCCGGGCCGCTTCCGCCGCGTCTTTTGCCGAGACCGCCTCGCCGAGTGCCGAGTCGTTGGCGGGGGACGGCGCAAGAAGCGCACGATCCGCGGCGGCCTCTAGGCGTGCCGCAGCGTTCTGAAATCGCGTCTCAATCCCCTGTGCCTCGCGGATCGCCGGGGTGTCGACGTTTTCCGGCAGGGGCCGTAGCCCGGTAGCCGCTTCGAGATCCAGCTCTCGGGATCGCAGAGTCCGGAAGGCATCGATCACCTCATGTTCCCGCGTGAGGGCGGCGGCGAGATCTTCAGGCGGCGCGAGAGCCTGGAGTTGCAGGAGTCGCTCTCTGGCGCTCGCGATGCCTGAGAGCTCAGTCTCGATCTCAGATGCAATCAACGTTTGGGCGGGAGGCAAGCCAGACTCTCGCGCCAATCGCTCGAGCGCGAGGTAGTCCCCTCCGCCGTTGCTATCCCGTCGATCGAGGCCCAGCTCTCTCTCGACCTCGTGCCGAGCCGACCGGTCCTGAAGAAGGGACCGCGCTTGATCGAGCTGCTCGTCGCTTTGCCGGTAGACGACGCCCGGCGAGGCCGAGAGATGTGCGTAGGGCGCCTGCTCTCCGGGCCGGGCCGCGAGCGGCGAGGTAAATCCAGTCAGGTGCCCAAAGTCCGAGCGGTCGCCCTCGGGATGCGATCCGAGGGCCTGCGCAACGCTCGGCGCGATGAACGCCGCTTCCTCGCGCGTGATTGGCTCGGCGTGGCGCAGCCAGACCTCGACGCGAGGGGACGGGCTCGCCTCGGTGGGGCCGGATCGATCGCGGCCGACCTCGACGATCGCCGCCGCCTCGAAGCCCTTTTCGCGGAGGCGTTCGAGGGCCGTCTTCGGCAGCTCGACCACGACGGCGGGCGATGGCCGCGAAGGCCGCACGAGGATCTCGGCCCCCGCGGCGTTCTGGTGGCGCAGCCAGTCGAGGGATCGCTCGATCTGCGCCGCGTCCCAGCCCGTACGGACCTCCCGTTCGCCCGTCGAGCTTTGGAGCACGACCAGGTCGAAGCGCTCGGCGCCGAGCGCTCGGAGATGTCGTCGCACCGACTCCTCGGTGCGGGTGGCCTGGGCGCGAGTGGGTTCGGTGCCGAGAAGGGGTTCGGCCATGGAGTCCTCCTGTGAGGGAAAAGGAGACGGCGAAGAAGGAAGGAGACCTCGGCGCGCGGCGAAGATCGCGGGCAGATCGCGCGCCGGATCGAATCGCACGCCGAGTCGAGTCTGGAGACCACGCCAGGTGAATGCAGGACCGAGGGAGTAGCCGGCAAACGCCTGCGGCCCGGAGCGATACGAAAGGCCTGTGACCTGACCGCGGGGCGCCACCCGAAACTGAACCTCGATCCCTCGGCTCCGCAGGCGCTCGAGGAATCCCGCGACGGAAGGGCCGCCGCGGCTCGCGTCGATGATCGCTTGCCGGATCTGTTCCCGTGTCGAGATCTCGCCCGTGCGCTCGCTCCGCTGCCGCTCGGTGCTCCGCGGCGGTTTTACCTGGTCGCTCGCGCCGACCGCGCGCAACCCGTAGTCCCGCTCGATCGCGCGCAGGATGCGGCGCGCCCTCGCGTAGTCGTTGGCGTCCGAGACGATCGAGCCGTTATAAGCGATGCGCGAGGCGACGAGATGGAGATGCACTTCCCGCGCGTCCCGATGGAGATAGGCGATCCAGGGAGAACCGGAAAAACCCATGCCCGCGATCGTCCGTTCGGCGACTTCTCGCCACTGCGAGTTCGTGAGTTGCTCGCCGGGTGCGGGCCGAATCGGCATGTGAAACACCGCGCGCCGTAACGTCGGACGGAGCGAACGGACCTGTTCAAGCTCCGATGCGATCTCGCGCGGCGTCTTCGTGAGCAGGTTGCCGGCCAGGATTGAGGCTCCCTCTTTGCCGGCGAGATATTCGACCAGTCCGCGGAACCCGCGACCTTTGATTTGCCGTCCGATCATCGGACCGCCAGGGTAAGGCCGGAACAGAAAAACCTTACGTTGTGTGGCCCAATTTACCTTTCGAAAGATAAGTCGTCGGCAGTCGTCGGGGCTTCCTCGGGACCGCCGATAGAAGGGCTTTTCGGCGCCGACGAAGCGTTCGTCAGCTCGTCGCGGTAGCGATCGATCGTTTCTTGGAGCCGTGCGATCGAGGATTCGAGATCGGGCGAGAGACGTCCCTGATGAACGAGCTTGACCGCCTGATTCAGGTTGTTGCCCAAGCGAAGAAGCTCGAAGACCGCCCGCAGGTGGATCGCCGGTACTCGTGGCGCGTTGATCCGCCGGACCAGTGCCGCCCGGCGAAGGAATGTGGCGCGAGGCAAACCTGCCGCCGCCGCTTTGGCGTCGACCGCTCGCAGCTCCAGGGCTGTAAACCGAACGCGAACCGAGGTCGCGCGCGGGGCCATCGATCGCGGCCGACCGGGCCGCCGCGGGGCCGATGTACTACCGGCCGGTGCCTTCAACTTTCGCATGCGAAAGTCTCCCTACCGGTGCGAGGAACTTGCGGTTCGCGCGGAGCGGGGGAGCGAGCCGGCTCTCCAACTTTCGCATGCGAAAGCAGGCGACCTTTCTCCGAGCGCCGGCCGCCCCCGCGCCGCGCGAGCCCCAGGGGTCCAGGGGCCTCCCCCCTGGCGAGCCGGCGCCGCGCCGGGTTTCCGGGACACCGGAAACATTGCTCGCTCCCGACCCAGAGCCCCCGAAAGACGACGAGGCCGCACCGGCCGTAGGCCGGGGCACTTTCCTCCGCAAGAGAGGCTTCAGCAGGTGCGCGCGAGAATCTCGTCGGCCAGGTGCTCATAGTCCTGGGTCACGGCGGCGTGAGGAAACGCTAGGCACAGCGGCAAGCCGAGCGCGGGCGCACCGGCTCCCGCGGTCGCTTCGCGGATCGAGCACGCCAAGAGATCGGCGCCATGGTTCTCCCGAAGCCCGGCGAGCATTTCCCGCGCGAGACGCGTTCGGGAGGGGACCCGAAAAGGGAGGATCCCCAAGAGCGCAAGCCGCGAGTTGACCCGGCGCCGCACCGTCGAGAGCGTACCGAGTAGCTGATCGAGGCCGCGCAACGAGAGCGGCTCGGGTAGCACGGGCACCAGCACTTCGCGCGCCGCGGCCAGTGCATTGAACGCCAGCAACCCGAGCTCGGGCGGGCCGTCGAGAAGGATGAAGTCGAAACCGGAAAGCTCGGCGAGCCGCTCGGCCAGCACCTGCTCGGCGCCGATCTCGCCCGCCATGCGTCGCTCCTGGACCGCGAGCGCGAGCGAGGCGGGCAGTAGCGAGAGTCCTGGGCAAGCGGTGGAGCGGATCGCGCCGCAGACCGGAACGTCACCCGCGAGCACCTGCTCGAGGAACGGCGGCTCGGGCGCCGAGCCCCCGAGCCATGCCGAGGCGCTCGCCTGGGGATCGACGTCGATCAGCAGCACGGTCCGCCCGCGAGCGGCGAGCGCGGCGCCCAGGTTGACGGAGGTCGAGGTCTTGCCCGTGCCGCCTTTTTGCTGGGCGACCGCGAGGATTCGGGGGCCGGCGTGAACCGCGACGAATGTCATTGCCCCGCTGCCGCCCAGCGGTTGGAGATGGCCGTTGCCTGAGCGAGAGAGATGTTCCTCGACAGCGTGCAGCCGGCGAAGGACGGGGGGACTACGACCGCCAGCGCGGGGCGGGGCAGCGGTCGCGGTTTGAATTCCTTCCGCGCCGTGCGAAGGGGGCGCCTCCAAGCGCGGTGAAAATAGAGCGCGGTCTTCTTGAACGTCGCGCGGTCGGCCCGCCCGGCGGCGATCTCGTGGCGCAGGAGCGTGAGGGTGACGAGCCCTTCGTTGTGGAGCGCGCCGGTGGCCTGAAGGTCCTCGGCGAGGCGGTCGAGATCTTCGAGTGCGTCCGAAGTCTCTTTCTGGGCGACGAGGGCCGCCCAATAGTCGAGCGCGACCAGAAGGCTGTCGAACGCCCGCCCCTCGCTCGCGAGCAGGATCGAAATCATCTGAAAGTCGTCGGTCGCCTCGAATAGATTGCCGTGAGCGCGATGCAGGCGCGCCTCGAGCCATTCTCGGTGATCCGAAAGGGCTCGATCTCGGCCGAAGCGCCGGTAGAGCGGATTCAAGCGTGTCATCAGCGACTCGGCGGCTCCCGGCTGATCGAGATCGAGATAGACCTGGGCGAGTCGATGCCCTACGGCAAGCTCGAAGCGTGGCCTGCGGTGTTCGTCAACGCTGGCCAGCCGATCGAGCGCTTCGCGCAACCGGGCGCAGGCCACCATCGGGTCTCCTGGGGCGTGCAGCTCGCCGCGTCGGGCGAGGAGAGCCACTTCGCGTTCGCTCTCACCAGCGAACCGAGCGAGGCGTTCGGCGCGCGCGAGTTTCTGCTCGGCCTCCTCGAAAGCTCCTTTGGCAGCCAAGATCTCGGCTTCGACGCGGAACAGCTCGCTCGCGACCGAGGCGTCGCCCGACCCGCAGAGCCGGGCGCGATGGGCCGAAGAGCGCGACTCTTCCGCCGCCGCAAGATGGCCACCCGCGCGTTCGGCGTCGGCTCGTGCGGCAAGTCCCGCCGCCACCCAATCGTCGACTCGCCGGGCGCCATATCGATCGGGGTCGAGCTTCCTTGCGACTTCGAGCGCCGCGCGCGCGAGTCGCAAGGAGCGAACGGGCGCCGTCGCAACCTTCTCCCGGCTGGCGAGAAGCAGGCGGGCAAACAGGCCCCAGGTCACGAGCTGGGGGCTCCGCAGGAGGCGACGGAACTCCTGAGAGAGCGGCGCCACGGTGCGCAGCGTGACCTCGGCGATCGAAAGCTCGTCGGCGAGTTGCTCGGCGAGATCGGCCTTCGGGTTTGGGCGGGGCGGACCCAACGGTGAGGGTACGTCGAGCGAGAGGGGACCGTAGCTCCCGCCGGAGCTCCGCGGCAACGTCTGGACGCGGTGGCTCGCCCGCCGCGAGCGCGGAGGGGCCAGATCATCGCCTTCGAGCGATCGGCGCAGTTGGAGGAGCAGTTCGAGAATCGAGTCGGACATTTCAATCCCGCTGCCAGCGTAACTCAAGAGCTGTTGGCAACAAAATCACGCCTCGGTGAGAAGAAAAGATCGTAAATCCTGGAAGCTTGAGAGATCGTTAGGCGATCTCGCCGCTGGCGGCGGCGAGGTCCTGCTCGAGGAGGTCGATCAGCGATACCCGCTCGGGAAACGACAACGCGCGAAGCTTGGCGTACAGATCCTCGGGGTCGATCCCGGCGGCGGCGCAAGCGGGCTCCAGGCCCGGCTGCATCGAGAGGTAACGATCGAGGTGGGTGATTTCGAGCGGTTTCAAATCCCACGGCGCATCGAGCACGCCGCGAAGAATCCGGTAGTAAGGCTCCGGCAAGGCGCCTGATTTCACCGGGTTCGCCTGCTCAAGCATCTCGGACAGCAGGTCGACCTTGCGGCGGAGGATGCGCGAGCGATTGAACGGACCATGGCCCTTGTCGGAGCGCGCGCCTCGGCGTTCGAGGAAGTCGAGCTGCTCGTCGCCGAGCATGAAGTTCGTGGGGCGCACCTGGGCCATGTCGTTCGTCCTCGGGTTTGCCCCGGCGGATCGACGGAGAGGCCGATGGAGTAAGGCACGGCGCTCCGCGAGAGCTTGGGCGATCCCTATCCTACCTGAACATGGTGTCGAGTCAACATCTCCTTCGAGAGATTCGTTCGAGGGAGTTCGGGGGGCTCCCGCTCGAAGGCCCGGGCTTTTCTCAATCTCACTCGCTTTTTTTCGGTCCGGTCCCGAATTTCCGCACCGGACGTGCCCCCCTACTCCTGGATTTGTACTTGTTCTCTTGTCCTCCTGCTCTATAAGGACGGGCAGGATCGGGCGTAGCATGAAAACCCGATTTCCGTAGCACGGAAACCCGAAATGCGTAGCACGAAAACCCGATTCGGCGTAGCACGGAAACCCGATCGTATCCGCAGGATATCCGCAAAGTTTTCCACAGAAGAGGTGAGCGACCTCCCCTTAAGAGAGGAAGCGACTTTCGCATGCGAAAGTCGCAGAGGGAGCCGCGAGGACGTCGTTATTCGAAGTCGGAGGTCTCGGCGTCTTCGTCGGTCTCGTGCTGCTTTGGTCCCAAGGCCTGTCCGCACCGGTCGAGGTCGCGAAGGACGCTCTTGAGTAGTTCGGCGTCGAGCACGTTGGCTTCGGTGGCGCGCTCCAACAAAATCAGCGAGGCAAGTCCCTCGCGGGCGACGCCGACCGATCGGAAGGTGGGGACGAGCTCGGTTTCAATGAGCTTGCGAGCTTCGGATGATCGGCGCGTCTCGACCAACCTCACGGCGAGGTCGAGGCCGACGAGCGCGGCCTGAAACGGTAGGCCGATCTGTTCGAACTGCACTTTGGCTCGGCGGAACAACCCGTCGGCCACTCCATGAAGGCGAAGGCCGGAATAGATCTGAGCGTCGAGCCACAAGAACTTCGCCCGATCGCCGACGCCCATGTGGCGCTGGTACTGCGCGCGAATCGCGTCGGCGACGTCCGAGGCTTCCTTGAAATCGCCGAGCTGAACGTTCAGGACGATGGTGTGCTGGGCCGCGTTCAGCCGCATCTCCAAGAGGTCCGTGTCTCGAAGCAGCGCGAAGGCCTCCAGGCAATAGCGCAACGCTCTCTCGGGCTCGTTGGCATAGTTGGCGGCTTGCGTGCGGAGTACCGCTAGCTTTCCTGCGCGAGCCGCGTCACCCTGGTCCCTGAAGCTGGAGGCGAGGCGGGCGAAAAGCAGGTCGGCCTCGGCGAAGCGGCGGAGATCGATTAGAAGCGACCCGTACAAGTCGCCCAAATTCAGGAGCGCTTCGGAACAGCCTGATGCTTGCTCCCAGGCAGTCAGTGCAGCCTGAAAAGCCAGCTCGGCCTCTGGATGCTGGCCCAGCAGCCGGAAGATATTGCCCCGTTCGGTATGGATCTCGACCGCGAGGTTCTCACCCCCGGCTTCGCCGGCCATGCGTCCCGCATCCGCCAGTACGTTACGCCGAAGGGCTTCCTCCAGAAGCCGGATCGCGGCCCGAGGATTATCCCGCCGGAGCTCTCGTGCCTCGGCGAGCAACGCTGCCGAACGCTCCTGCTCGAAGCTTTTCAGGGGACGTGGATCCGCGGTTGTTTGCTCGCCTCGCCAAGTCCTCATCGCGTTTCGAATACCGCTGGCGAGGGGAAAGTCGTACCGGAAGGAGGGTAGTACGGGCACCACCTCGCGCATGCCGGCCACCTTGCCCAGCGTTGCCGCGCAAGTGGGACATCCTCGAAGGAGGTGGCGGACAAATCGATGACCTACGTCCCGTTTCTCGCCTTCGGGAAGTTTTCTGGTCACAAGTTCCTCCACGGAAGCCAAGGAGACGCAAGGCGTCAGAAGCGCGCGCACCCCTCGGGAAGCGGCGTTCACGTCATGGGGAACATCGGGCGCGTCCATCAGCAGCCTCCCTGAGAATTTTGGCTCGGGGTGATGGCGCGGATTCTCTCACGCGAGGCCGGGTCTGTCTAAACTCGATCGATCGGTTTCTCCAGTGATTGAGGCCCGGGCCAGCAACTCCATACGCCGGCCGAGAGTTGCTGGCCCTCCAGGGAGCTGGCAGGTTAAGGCCTCGGAACTCCGTTGGGGTCAACCATCACTCCCTGGTCGCTTTCTGCATCGACCGGCCGACCCACGGGTGGAATCGGGGCGCCGTCGTTTTGCCAAATTCGGGTGCTTTGCCCCGTCTCTCCGTCGCCTCCTGGGGCGGGCGTTGTGTCTTCGGCCCACAGCGCGCCGAAGGGCGTCCCCGCGAGCCACCCCGCCAGCCGTGACCAGGCGTCGGACCAGGGCGAAGCCGAAGCCGGGGCGGCGAGCCCGGCGATCAAGAGCGCCGCGATGGCGATAGCCGCGCCAGGGCGGCGGGTGCTGGGTACGGACATGACGTTCCCTCCTCGGGGTCCGCGGGTCATCCCGAGAGCCGGCAGGGCCCCCGCGCCCGCGGGGGCAACGCAACGGGGCGTTGCTGCCGGAAGGATAGAGAAAAGCGGCGTGGTACGCCGCCCTTGGCAGGACGACTCTCAGGTGCCCATGTTGTCGATATCGACAACTTACAGCGCGATCCGGGGAATGTGCAATAGGAGACGTTCCACGTCGCCTGGGGAGCCAGCGGTAAGGAAAACGCCTCGCCCTACTAAGTACAAGTATCTATGAGCAACATATAGGCGCTTGGTCGTCAAAAATCTCGAATTTTGGGGTTGACAGACGCTCACCCTGTCGCCTACTTTGGTGCTCGTGCGAATGCATTCCGTTGCCCAAGGCGGCACTGCGTACTCGTGGTCGAAGCTTTCCCTCATGGTGAGCTTCGGCCAGCGCCTTCGTCGCCTGCGCCGAGATGCGGGTCTCACCCAGTGCGATCTGGCGCAACGGCTTGGAGTCGATCGGCGGTCGCTTCAGCGTTACGAACTGGGCCAGATGTTCCCGGCCCCCGAGACCCTCGTGGCGCTCGTTCAGGCTCTGGGGCTTCGTTTCGAGGATCTGTTCATGCTCGTGCCTCCGATGCCGCGAGATCGACCTGCTCGCGGAACCGCCTCAGAGGCGGAGACCGGAAAGGAGGACGAGGCGTGAGCTTCCGCCGTCCTCCGAGGGAGCCTCTCGATGGCGTTCGGGATGTGGGTGTTCCGCCGCACGATCCTCCGACCGACCTGCGGTTCTCGTGCGCTCGCGCGCCGCGAGAGCTGTCGTCGGAGCTCTTCGCGCGGATCGAAGCCTCCGCTCGGGGGATCGCCGAGCGTATCGAGCGCGAACGAGCGACCGCGGCGGAGCTGTGGGCAGAGCTTGCCCGCACGCCGAGCGAAGCCTGGCCGGCTCTCGCTGCGAGCGGCCGGTTCGCCCTTCCCACGTTCGTCGAGGACTTGTGTGAGGCAGGCTGGTCGCTCTCGGCCGACCGGTCGGAAGCTTGGGCGGACTTTGGCCATCAGGTGGCCTGCCAGCTCGATTCCCGAGAGGTGGGTGCCGCCACCGCGAGCGGCCTGCTGGCCTTGACCCGAGCGTCGCTCGGGGATGCCTGGCGGCGGCTGGGCCGGCTCGACGAAGCGGATCTTGCGTTCAGCTCAGCCTTCAGCCATCTGACCGAGAGCGAGGACTCGATCGACCTCGGTCTCGTCCTGGCTCTCTACTCTCGCAGCCTGCGCGACCGAGGCGAGCTTCCTGAGGCTTACTTCGACGCGCTTTGTGCGGCACAGCACCTGCGCCGCGAAGGGATCGCTGCTCTGGCCGCCGGAGCGTGGGGCGAAGTTGCGGCACTCGCCGCGGAGATCGGTGCCTGCGGTCGAGTCGATGCCGCTCTAAAGGCTGCGCGACGAGAAATCGGCAACGCCGCCCAGGAGGCCGCGGCCCGTGCGGTGGCCCGCGGGGTCCTTCGTCTCTTGCTTTTGCGGCGGACCGCCGACGCGGTCGCTCTGGCTCGCGCCGCGCGGCGCCGGCTGGCGCCGGATCCGGAAACGCGAGCGGCTCTCACCGAGATCACCGCCTGGGCGTTGGTCCACAACGGCTCCCGGGCCGAAAGCGGTCGGGCGCTTGCCGCTGCGGCCCATGGCTACGCCCTGGCGGGACGGCCCATCGATGCCGTGGCACTCGGTTTCGAGCTGGCCCTCCGCGGCGCAACAGAGCGATCTCTCGGGCCGGTCCAACGCCGTCCCCGGTCAGCTCTTCGTTCGAGCGTAGCGCGCCTCTCGCGGCTCGCGACAGGAACCGGACTACCGCTCTCGTTGCGGCTCTCGGTAGCGCTCTGGTGTCGGACGGCGTTGGACCAACCCGCCCGGGCCGCCG
>DATMZU010000632.1:0-13052 GCA_035607435.1 Thermoanaerobaculia bacterium
CGCAACGGGCTCGGCGGAATCAGTTGACGATTCTGAGGATCGAAATCCTTGATCAACCGAGGGTTCGTGCCCGCCGCATCGACCGACCAGAGGGACGCTCCGCGCCCATCGTCGGCCACGAAAAAGATCCGGTCGCGAAAGCTCGTGATGCTCTGCGGATTCGAGGTGGCCAAACCCGGCGCGAGGTCCGCGACCATCCGGGTTCCGCCCGCCGTGCCGTCGCTGGTCCAAAGCTCCCCTCCCCGAATTCCGTCGCCGGCCGCAAAGAACAGCCGTTCCGTGCCGGGCGCGAGAAAACCGCGGTAATCCCGCTGCGGCAGCCCGAGAACGGTTCCGGACCCGGTGAGCGGCAGGGTGCCGGCGGGAGTGCCGTCGGTGACCCATAGCCTGAACTGGAAAGAGTCTCCTTCGATCGCGTAGGCGACTTTTTTTCCCACCGCAAGGAAGCCGGAGAATCTCTCGTTCGCCAGCTGCACCGTCCCACCCGGGGTGCCGTCGCTCGCCCAGATTCCCGTATCCGAGCAGAGCAGCACCCGGCCGCCGAGGCTGACGAAACTTCGCGGATTCGAGTCGTCGACGAACAGCCTCGGGTCGATGTCCTTGACCAGATAAGGCGTGATGGCGAAAGACGGCGCGGCGAGAACGAACGCGGCGGCAAGAATCCAGGCTTTGGCTGACATCAAGAAATCTCCTCCGAGGGTCGGGCGACGGAGCATTTGACACCAACCTGAGCCATTCCGTGAAATCCCTCTCCTGGGAGGCCGGTCGCGTGATTAGAATTCGTGACAACTCGCCGCAGCGCCCCCTTCTCCGTCACCGTCAAGGAGTGCACCTATGCCGTTCTACCCGCTCGATGTGATCACCCAGCAGATCGACGTCTTCACCGATCCGTCCTTGAGCTCGCGGATCGTCGACATCCAGCCCGCTCCCGGAGAGGGTTACTTCGCCCTCGTCCAGACGCCCATCGTCCCGGGTTCCGAAGCCGAGATCACGACGGCGTTCCTCCTGCGATTCGACGATCACCACGTCCTGCTCTGGACGGTCCCCGTCAACGTCCTCGACCTGAACGAGCCGCAGCCGACGCGTCCCAAGGTGACGGCGGAGGCGCTCTCCGTCGGCCGGAGCGGCGTTTTCATCGCGGGGACCGTATCGGGAAAGACAATCCTCCCGGCGGCCGTGGTTTTCGTCGCGAAGGTCTCGTTCGATGGCGCGATTGAATGGGTCCGGACCTACGGTCCGTACCTGTTCGACGGCTGCAAGGTGCCCGACACGGCGAACGGCTTCGCACGCAGCCTGGTTCGCCTGCCGCCGCCCGAGGACGATCGGATGATGCTGCTGTTCCACACCGCGCACAGCGGGGACGGAACGGCTCCGCCATCCGCAACCGATTCTCTCTCGGCGGCGATCTTCGTCATCGACGAGGACGGCCAGGGAGCCGTCCCCTTCGTGACCCGCCTGTTCGGCTCCGGACAGGCGATTCCCTCGCGCTTGCGCATCCTGCCGACGCTCGGCCCCACGATCGTCGGCAAAACGCGCGTCGTCGATCCGAACCCCTTGCCTTGGAACGGCTGGCTGGCCCGGGTCACCCTCGACGGCATGCCGCTCACGCAGCAGCTCATCGACCTGGACGCCGAATCGCTGCTGAAAGACATCGCGGAGGGACCGACCGGGATCGTCTCGATCGGTACTTTCAAGCGCACTTTCACGATGCCGTTCGTCGTCAGCCACGCAAGGAGCGGTGTCCCGATCTGGGCGGGGGAGCTGAATCCTCCGGAGTACGCCGAGGCCTTCGCGATGGAGCTGAACGTCCTTGAAGCCCTGGCCGATCGTTGGATCGCCGCGGGAAACGTGGACCTCTCCTCCGACAAGGAGGACGCCCGCCCCTGGCTCATCGAGCTGAGATCGGACGCTCATGATTTCAACTGGCAAAAGTTCTATCAGGTCAGCCAAGTCAAGCTGGCCTCCAGTTTTCACAGCCTTTGGCTGCGACCCGACGAGATCGCCATCGTAGGCGGCGAGATCGCCCGGCGGGCCACGCCCCCCCGAGGCACCTTCATCGATCGAATGCCATTTCTCGCCGTCTCCGAGACGACGCCTGTGACCCCGGATTTGCGCTGTAGCGTCCCGACCGAGGCGATCATCAGGAACTTGCCGTTCTTCACCAGAATTCTCTACGCGATGTTCGATCGAATGCCGGCGTGGAACCACCTCTGGTCCGGAGGAAGCTTCGGTTTCGTGGCGGACGCAAAAACGATCTGCCGCCAAGACCAGGACCCGCCGGGATAGCCTTGAATCGCGCGAGGGCCTTGGATCAGAGCATCATCGCGTCCTCGTAGCACCAGGCCCAATCTTCGCCGGGCTCGATCGACTTGGCGATCGGGTGTCCGGTCGAATGGAAGTGCTTCGTGGCGTGGCGGTTCTTCGACGAGTCGCAGCAGCCGACGTGGCCGCAGGTCATGCAGAGGCGGAGGTGGGTCCACGTGTCGCCCAGCTCCAGGCATTCCTCGCAACCGGGCGTGCCGGGGAGCACCTCTCGCGTCTGGTCGATGTGAGAGCAGCGAGGGTTCGCCTGTTGCCGGTCGCTCAGGCGCACCGGCTCGACGCGAACGGCTACGCGCGCGGCTCCCCGGCGCGAGGGGTCCGAGGGCGGCAAGGAGATCTCGCGATGATGGGAGCGGAGGGCATCGTGATAGCCCACGAGGGTCTCCTCCGCCACGTCCAGATCGCGCAGAACCTTTTCGACGAGCCGGATCGCGCTCTCCTGCTCTTCGGTCACCACGTGCCGCGCGCCGGCTCCTTCGAGAGCCTCGATCTCGCTGTCGAAGCGGGTGCGGACGATGAGCGGCAGCTCCGGATTCATCGCCCGCGCCGCGCGCACCACGCGGTGGGTCATTTCGAGGTCGTCGTCGGCCACCACCAGAAGCCGGGCGCGATCGAGCCCGGCGAGCGACAGCTCGTGCCGCCGGGCGTAGTTGCCGCGCAGGACGCGAAACCCCTGACCTTCGGCCTCGCGGGCGCCCTCCGGGCTCAAGGTCAGGATCAGATACGGCAACCCCTGCGTTTCGAGGGCGCGCGCCAAGAGCCGGCCCGCCTTGCCATAGCCCGCGATGATCACGTGGCCGGCGAGCTCGGCATGCGGGTTGTCCGCCTCCTCATCGCCCCCCGCTGCGTCTGCCAGCTTGCCGCGCGCGGCCCGATGGCCCAGCCGGCTCTCCAGACCGCTACCGAGTCGCGCGAGAAGGGGGGTGCTAATCATCAGGATCACCGTGAGCGCGATGAACGTCTGGCCGCCCGACGCCATGCCGGCCGGAAAGAGCCCCATCTCGCGCCCGGTGCGTTCGAGCACGAACGAGAACTCCCCCACCTGGGCGATCATCAGCCCCGAAAAGAGAGCGGTGCCGATCCCGAAACCGAGGATTCGTACCGACAGCGCCGCGGTGAACGCTTTGATCACCATCACGGCGAGAGCCAACCCAAGCACCAGCGGCAGGTTCGCGACCAGAAACTTGAGGTCGAGGAGCAGTCCGACCGAGACGAAGAACGTCGCGCTGAACAGGATCTGGAGCGGCTGAATCTCGCCGAACGCCATCTCCTTGAAACGGCTCTCGCTCACCACCAGTCCGGCGAGGAACGCACCGAGTGACAAACTCACGCCGGCCAGGCTGGTCAGGTACGCCGTGCCGAAGCAGATCGCCATCACCGCGAGGACGAAAATCTCCTGCGAGCAGGTGCGGGCGACCGCCTCCAGCACTCTGGGCATCACGCGCCGGGCGACGAGCAGCACGAGCGCGAGAATTCCGGCCGCTTTGCCGAGCGCCCAGGCAAGCCCCGCGAGGCCCGCTCCCGCCCCGCCGAGCATCGGCACCACGAGCACCATCGCCACCACGGCGAGGTCCTGGAAGATCAAAATGCCGAGAATCGCCCGGCCCCCGGCCGTCGCCGACTCGCCACGGGCGGCGAGAAGCTTCATCACGATCGCCGTCGAAGAAAGCGCGAGGAGGCAGCCGGTAAAGACCGCCGTCCGCCCATCGACCTGGAACAGCGCGAGCAGGCCGACGACGACGATCAGGCTCGAACTGACCTGGAGCGCACCGCCCAAGAAGATCAACCGTTGGATGCGCGCCAGCTCTTCGAGGCTGAACTCGATCCCGATCGTGAACAGAAGCAGGACAACGCCGATCTCGGCCGCCCCCTCGATGATCGCGGGGTTCTTGACCAGCCCGAGCACCTGCGGCCCGATCAAAGCGCCGGTGATCAGAAAACTGACGATCGGAGTGATCCCGAGCCGCGAGCAGATATACGCGACAATCGCGCTCGCGACGAGCAACGCGGCGACCTCGGCGAAAAAAGGCGGTGCCGCGCCAGCGGCCAGGAGAAACGGTACCCAGAGCATCGGCGCGAATCGTAGCCGCACTTCGGTTGAGGGCGCCAGGGATGGTTTCTTCTGTTCTCTGTTACGTGTCGAAGGGACAGAGGTGCCCCACATGACAACTCGCCCCAAGTCTTCCCTCATTTCCCCAGCCTCGATCCTCCTGCTCTTCTGCGCCGGCTCTCTCGCCGCGGCCCCGCCGGCCACCCGCCCCGCCGCCTTCGACGAACAGGCGATCGCCGAGCTGGTGGCCGCCACCAGCTTCAAAGATTTCGGCCGATCGACCGAAGGGACCGTCCTCGCCCGCTTCGAGAGGCCAGAGCACAAGAAGCTTCTGCGTGTATGGGTCGCGGAGAAAGGAACCCTCCGGGCAGGCTCAACGCAGGATCTCGACCGCGCCTACAGCTCGGACCGCTCGCAGTGGCCGCCTTACACCATCCTCTTCACCATCACCCCGGTGAGCCCCAATCGGTTGACGCTCGACGTCCACACCCGATTCGACATGGGGCTCACCCCCGAAAGCCGCGGCGGCTCGGAGGAGACCTGGACGCTGACCAAGAAAGGCGGGCGCTGGAGCGTGACGAACCGGGAGACGACGATGAATATTGATTGAGGCTTCTTCTTCCCAACAGATGTCAGGAGGCCGCTCCGGACGGCTACACTGCCGTACGTAAGGCGTCTGACGGAGGAGCAACCTGTCGTGCATGAAACCTACATGAGGCGGTGCCTCGCAATCGCCGAAGAATCGCTCCGAATCGGCGAGACCCCGGTCGGCTCCCTGATTGTTCGAGGAGATCGAATTCTCGGCGAAGGGCTGGAAGGGACGCGCACCCGGCTCGACCCCAGCGCCCACGCCGAAGTCCAGGCGATCCGCGCCGCCTGCCAAAATGCGCAGACCCTCGATCTCTCCGGCGCGACCCTCTACACCACGGTCGAGCCGTGCGTCCTCTGCGCCTACGCGATCCGCCGCGCCAAAATCTCGGCGGTGGTCTATGGCATCGCTGCAGGGCAGGCGGGCGGCATCACCTCGCGCTACGACATCCTGGTTGATCGAGACCTGACCGGCTGGGCGCCGCCGCCTGAGATTGAGGCGGGTGTGCTGGCGGCGGAGTGTCGGGCGATTCTGGAGCGGCGGCGTTCTTCTTGATGGGCTCTTTCCTGAATTCTCGCTCTGCGTCCGTCGAGAGATAGGTAACCTAAGAACCGGCTGACACTTCGAGGAGGCACCCTTGCGACATTTCACGCTCCTCGTGGCTGTCGCGCTCGCCGCCTGTTCGCCTCCTCCTGACGCGATCCGACGAGAGCTCGCGGCCACCCTGGGGCCGGTTCGGCCCGTCGAAGGTCGCTTGGTCGGCGGATTCAGCTACAAACTGTTCGAGCCCGGGCGGATCACTAACCTATCGACAGCTGCCCGGACCGCGCTTCGTTCTCTTGAAGTCATTCCGGAAGAGCGACCGCTCCTCGAACTCTTCAAGGGCCAAGCCACCCCGGCTGTCGAAGCACTGGAGCACCTGATTGCCGAACAGCCCGGCGACGCGCAACGTTGGAGCGATCTTGCCGCTGCCTACCTCGCAGAATCTTCGGGGCCGCCCGCCCGCCCCGTTGCCCTCGCTCAAGCTCTTGACGCGGCTCTCCGCTCGCTCGAAGTTGACCCCAACCTGGCTGAGGCTCGATTCAATCGGGCACTGATCCTCGAGCAGTTGGGTTTGATTCGAGAGGCCGTGCGGGCTTGGAACGAATACTTAAAACTCGATCCGTCTTCAGCATGGGGCACCGAAGCCGAAAATCACATGAAGCGGCTCACCCGGCCAACAGGCCTGGCCGCCTGGCGCAAGGCCCGACAAACTCTCATGGCGAAGGCTCAAACCCGCAACGCGAGTCAAGTCAAAACACTGATTCATCAGTTCCCACAACCCGTTCGACAACTCATCGAAGAGCAACTCCTCCCGGGCTGGGGTACAGCCTACCTGGCAAGACATTACGGCAAGGCGGCGGCAGACCTCGATCTCGCCCGCTTCCTCGCCATTCAACTTGCCGCAGTCTCCAGCGACGCCATGGCCGAGGATGCCATCGCAGCAATCAATGATGCCGAAATGAACCGCGACACTCCACGGGTCACAGCGCTTGCTCGGGGCCATGCGAATTTCGGTGCCGCCCTGCCCCACCTGACTCGGCATGAAGTAGAGCGTGCCTGCCCTCTTCTCGGACTCGCGATGCGAGACCTCTTACAAGCAAAGAGCCCCTTTGCAAACTGGTCGGCCGCTCATCTGGCGAGATGTGCCAACGAGCGCCAAGAGTTTCCGACCGCGCGCGAAGATTCCCTGAGTCTCATTGCCCGGCTCGACACCTTCCGTTACCCCGCTCTCTCCGGGCAACTGAGGCTAAGCGCCGGCCTCCCCCTTCTCGCAGGCGACGACCCGGACGCCGCTCTCGTTGCCGATCGCGCGGCGGTTGCTGTGTTCGACCGACTGAAAGAGCGGGAGAATGCCGCGCAAGCACGAACCAATCTCGCCGAGGCTTTGCGCTTCCTGGGCGCCGACGACGATGCTTGGCCTCTGAGAATCCAAACGCTCGCCGATTTCGCCTGGCTTACTCCTCGACGCCGAACCAGTGCACTCGAAGAGGCTGCCCAAGCTGCTTCGGCAGAAGGTCTTCTCCATGCAGCTTTGGCCTTCCGCGAATTCTCTCTTCAGGAATGCGATCGCTTGGGAGATCCAAGCTCTCGCGCCTACGGACGCCTCAAGCGGGCCGAGAGTCTGCTTGCACTAGGTCGTCCCCTTGAGGCTGCAACGGATCTCAGCGAGGCACAAGGCCTTGCGGCGCAAATTGAGGATGCCCAGGTTCGTGAACGCGTCAAAGCGGACCTCTCTATTGCCGAAAGCCTCGCGGTTACCGGCGACGCTAGGGCCGAGATAGCCCGTCATTCGAGAGCACTCGAGTTCTACGTGCCCAAAGGAAACCGCTATCCGCTCGTCGCAATCTATTTGGCACGGGGTCGCGCTCTGCTCTCGGCTGGAGAGCTCGATCGCGCACTTAGCGACTTCCAGAGAGGGATCGTAGTAGTCGAAGAGGTTCGCAGCCAACTCGGGGAGGACCCATTTCGCCTCTCCTATTTCAAACTCTCGGTTGACCTCTTCGAAGAGGCGATCTCGACTCTCGATCGATTAGGCCGACGGCGCGAGGCTCTGGAGGTGGCCGAGCAGGCACGCTCTCGCTCTCTGTTCGACCGCTTGAGCGCGAACGAACGAGAGGAGGCCGCCTTGCTGGCACCAGAAACGATTGCCGCCAAGCTTCCTAACGGTTTGGCCTTGGTCGAATACGCTTGTCTAAACGATCGTCTCCTCGCCTGGGTTCTGCGCCGTGAGGGGATCCAGTCGCTGTCGATTCCGGTGGGTCGGGGAGTACTGACGGCAACTCTCGAACGCCTGGAGCGCGGTTTCGAGAAACGTCGTCCCGAGGATCTCGACGCGGCTCTGACGGATCTTCATCGCGCACTGATCGCCCCACTTGCGCCGGTGATCACTCCAAGCGAGAGCATCGTCTTTCTGCCCGACTCGACACTCCAGACCGTACCGTTCGCCGCGCTCCGCGAGGGCCGCACCGGTCGCTATCTGGTGGAGGAAAGGGCCTCCGGCGTCGCGCCAAGTGCCAATATCTACCTTCGCTGCCAAAAGCGCGCAGGCAAACTCGGTATCGCACCTCCAAGAACCTACCTCCTGGTCGGGGAGCCGCTCCTTGATCCCAAGTTCTTTCCGACGGCACGGCCACTTCCTGAAGCCCGGCGCGAGATCGCGCAGATCGCACGGCTCTATCCCCATGCCGAAATACTCGTTTCGCAAGACGCCAGCCGTCGCGCAATCCAAGCGACACTATCGCGGGTAGACGGGTTTCATTTTGCGGGACATTCGTTCCTCAACGGGCGCTACCCCCTCCTCTCCCGATTGGCCCTGGCATCGGATGGCGAGCACAGCGGATCGCTCTACGCTCGCGAGATCGATGACTTCCCGCTCGAAAACTTACGCCTGGTTATCCTCTCTTCCTGCAGCTCGGCGGCAGGCGCCTCAGCCGGTAGCGAGGGAGCCTTGAACCTAGCGCGGCCATTCCTCGCTGCGGGAGTGCCGGAGGTAGTTGCGAGCCTTCGCGAGGTCGATGATTCCGATTCCGCGGCTCTGGTCGTCGCGCTCCATCGATTCCTTGCCACCGGCGTCCGACCGCTGGACGCTTTGCGTGCCGGGCAACTCGAGCTTCTGCGCTCGGGTGACAGGAAGCTCCGCTCGCCCGGCGCCTGGGCCATGTTTGAATTGCTCGGCGGAAGCTGAAGTTTAAGCGCGTCTACGGAAATTTTCCAGAACGTCCGTCCAAACCTAGGAACTGGGGCCATCGTTTTTTTTCAACTGCCGGCCCCTGGGGGATGTCCATGGCCTTTACATTTATCCTCAACATTCACGGCCTTTGCTTCTACGTTCCAGAAGACGACGGGAAGGCGATGCGTGTACTGCTGGTCGATCCGCCGACTCCGAGCGCTTCCTCGTCCGGTGCAGGCGACCATCACGAGGCTGATCACTCCGCCGCCCCTCTCCTCACACACCAGCATGATGTTCACTTGCCGTTGCTCGTGGTCAACGAGCTCGATATCGACCCTGACAGTATGCGTATGCCTGATTTTCAATATAGCGATGGAAATCGACAGGGCGCTTTCTATCTCCGCAACCTGCAGTTCGGCCTCGGATCAACGGAGAAGAAACTAGATATTGACGAGCGGCCTACGGGTACTTGCCCCTTGCCGGGAAACCTGAGTTCTTTCAACTGGGTTGTGCCACTGGATCGAGTCGATCCCTCTCTCGGACATCTCGATCCACGATGCCTTTCGCAAGACCTGGACCAGATCCATCCAACTGTCGCAGCTCGGGTCTCTTTGAGGGAGGGCAAGCTAAGAACTTCCACTTTCGCGAGTGCGAGATCACGCCCCTCCACGATCTGGGAGTTCGTACCCTCGAGCGGAGGCTCGCCCTCACACCGTCAGGCGGTCGCCGACGTGGTGCAATTCGAGATATATGTCGCCGACGACGATCTTGTCATCAACTTCGAGCCTCTCCGGCCTGATGCTTCAACGCTTCCACTAACGATCAGTCCACGTGACGACGAAACCGAAGTGACGGCGTCTCTGCTGTGTATGCCGATCGAAGACGTCTTGGGCCTTCGGCCAGCTGAAGAACTCATTCCCGGGCAACAGCGCCCACGCGACCTCCATTTCTCGCACTTCTTCGATCTTTTCGGCCCGGGACATGCGAATCAGCATCCCTACATCCCTCGTGTGGCACTCCAATCATGCACTCCCACAGCAATTCCTCCTACGCTCAGCAGCATCCACTGCCCTGGTGGACGAGTGAGCCGTTCCCATCTCGGACATTAGAGGAGAAACCCGCATGGCCGACCACGACCACGATCACAACCCGCAGCCCGCGGTTCAGACCTCCCGACCGGAGCTAAACTATCAGCCTCGCGTTATTATTCCTTCGGAAGCTCCACAACCCGCCCAAGCCAGGACGCTTAAGGGAAAGGCGCCTAAGGGAAAGGAAAAAACCCTAGCTGACCCTGGCATGTCCGACCAACCGTTGAGTCAGGCTTTGAGAAATCTCTCGAGGCAATTCCCGGAGATGCTCGCCTCCGCGAGAACTCGCCTCGTCCAATATGAGAAGGGGAGTTTGGCAGACGACAATGTAGGGGGCGACCAGAAACCTGACCTGTATCTAAACCTTGAGCAGCTGAAGATGGTGTATCACTCCATCGACGTCGGATCAGCTGATCCCTACGCGATTGCGGCGGCGCTTGGCGGCAGCGTCGAAGGACCACCAACCGAGCCTCCCAGAGATGCGCCTGAATCGGCCGTAACACCTGATTCGGGAGAATTTGATCCGTCTGCCTCGGTTCTACCGGTCCCAAATGCGCCTACGCCACGCCTGCGCGCAAAGCAACGCATCGGCGGAATTGCCCGGCCTATTCAGGGGTACCTCGATCCGGCGCCTAATGGCATCGACGCACGATTCGCATGGAATCATACCAAGGGAATTGGGATCACTCTTGCCGACATCGAGCGTGGCTGGGTCGAAGATCACCTCGAACTTCAGGTTCATGGCATCAAGCCCCAGGGCTGCCAGTTCGATTTCCGCGGCCACGGCGCGGCCGTGCTCGGCATCGTGGCCGCCGAGCACGATTTCCAAGACTGTCTTGGGATCGCACCGGACCTGGCGATTCTGGCCATCTCCCAATGGAACTCAAAGCAAGCAAGCGGGAAACCGTGCTATTCGACAGCGCAAGCCATCGCCGCCGCAACTACTCAGCTCAAATGGGGCGACATCCTCCTAATCGAGGCTCAAACCATCGAGCCCGGGAGCCCGTACTTTTTACCTGTCGAGATCGAGATCCCTGTTTTCCACGCAATTCAAGAAGCGGTCGCAAATGGCATCGTCGTGGTCGAGGCAGCCGGCAACGGCGGGATCGACCTCGATGAGTGGGCGGAAATCAGCGGCGACAGGCCGTTCCGGCGGCGTACGAAGGAACTCCAAGACTCGGGAGCGATTCTCGTCGGGGCGTCCACCCCACCGGGCCACACACGAGCCCAGTTCTCAAACTATGGATCGCGCATTGACTGCTTCGCTTGGGGGAGCAAGGTTTTCACGGCAGGAAGTGGCCGACAGGGAAAATCAAAATCCGACTACGTCGCCGATTTCACCGGTACTTCGGCTGCAGCTGCGATCATTGCGGGCGCAGCAGCGCTAGTTCAGAGCCTGGCAAAAAGCCAGAACCGTGTGCCTTTGTTCAATAGCAAAACCATGCGGAGCTTCTTGGCGAACCCGAATCATGGAACGCTATCCGCTGATCCGCAAGCCGACCAGATCGGCGTAATGCCCGACCTGAAACGGATTTTCGCTGCGCTGGGCGTGCCATAACTTGCGCGGGCGGAGGTCAGGCTGTCACCGGCTCTCCGCTCGCATTTCGGAAATGCGGCTGTTCCATCTCCCTCACTCCCCCGCCACCCGCACCACCTCCCCCGCCGAGTAAGCCACGAACTCCGGCGCGTAGAGGCTCTGCAACGTCGCCGGGCCGACGCGGAAGGTTCCGGCGACGTTGGCTCGTAGGCGGTATTTGAGGGTGTAGGTGCCCGAGGGGAGGTATTCGAAGAAGAAGTCGGTGGCGGCGTCGCGGGTTTCTTCGTAGCGGCCCAGGCCCAGATCGTAGGTGTAGCCGGAACGGACGACTCCGGGCTCGAATCCTGCCGCTCGGGGGTCTCGGAGATGGACGTATTCGGCCGGGGCTCGACTGCTGATCGTGAGTTGGACTTCGACCTCGTCGCCGACTTGGAGGGTCGTGCCTGGTGCAAGCGGTTCGAGGGTGGTTTCGGCTCCTCCGCGCAGGCGGCGGAAGTAGTGGCGCTCGACGTGGAAGAGGTCTCCGCTCGCTTGGGCCGGGAGTTGATCGGTCGCGAAGTGCCAGGTGGCGGAGGCGAACATCAGGCCGGGGGTTTCTTGGGTGACGGTCACCTGGGCGCCCTTCGGCGAGTTGGCAATCGCCGCATCGACGGCCGCTCCGGGGATCACGATCTGGTTGTGCTTGCCGGTGAAGCGGTCGGGCTCGAAGACGAAGTGCGTCGTGCCCTGGGGAACGCCCGAGACCGCGACGGTGGCGGCCTCGCGACCGCCGAGTTGGTTCACTTTCGCGAGGTAGGTGGCGAGCGAGTAGAGCACCTCGGCGGTGGCTCGCGTGCTCTGCCAGTGGCCGAGTTTCTTTTGCAGGAAGATCCATTGCACCAGGCCGGGCAGGCGCGGATCTTCGGGGGAGAGCTCCAGCATGGTACGCAGAGCGAAGGCGTGGCTTTCGACCGTGTCCTGGTACCAGAGCCAGGAGCGTTCTTCCGGCTGCCAGAAGGTCCCTTCGTCGCGGGTGGTGCGGGCCGAATCCATCACGCTGTCGAACACCAGCTTGGCGTCCGCCTCGCGGCCCATGCGGTGAAGGGTGAGCGCGAGCAGGCCCTTCAGGTAGGGCGAATGCTCGCGCCAGTGCGCGAAGCTGAAGTTGGCGATCTTCGTCCGTTCGGCCGGGTCGAGCGCGCCGGCCATCCAGCTCGGATCGGGATAGGCCGAGGCGACGTAGTTGAGCAGGGTGAGCAGCTCGACGCAGCAGGCGTCCTTCTTCTTCGCGATTTCGACCGACCATTCGTTCTTGTAGCGTTGCCCGAGGAATCCCCAACCTTTTTGGACCAGTTCCTGCGGCACCTCGACGCCGAACTCCGTCGCGCGGGCGAATCCCGCGAGGAGATAGATCGTCATGTAGTCCGACGCCGGGCCGCCCGGCCACCAGGGGAAGGCGCCGCTGGACAGCTGGGCGTCTTCGAGCTTGGCGAGCGAGGCGTTTCTTTGGGCCTCCGCGATTTTCGGATCGAGCACGCGGATCAGATCGTGATCTTCCCCCTCGCGCCCGGCGCGGCCTCCTTTGGACACCGCGAGCCAGGGAGTTTCTTCGAGCAGCATGCGCCGGTTCGGATCGTCCGCGCTCCACGCCTCGGTGGCGGTTTCCCGCGTGGCCATCTGGGCGGCCATGTCGGCCACGGCCGGGTAACGATCGAACAGGCTGCGTACGATGCCGGTGGAAAGAAACCGGTTGAGCGTCTGCTCGGTGCATTCGT
>DATMZU010000633.1:0-6786 GCA_035607435.1 Thermoanaerobaculia bacterium
CCCCCGAGCTGATCGCGCTCCGCAGCGCCTTGAACGCGATGGCCGAAGAAACGATAGGCCACCCGTCGGAGGAAGGACCGTTCGTGCCGCACCTGACCGTCGCGCGCTGCCGCGACCCTTGGCAGCGGCCGGCGATCGCGACGTTCACCAGCGCTTTCTCCGGGGCGATCGGCGAGCCGTTTCCGGTTTCCGAAGCGGTTCTCGTGCGCAGCCACCTGGGTGAGATCGTGAGCCGCGGCGATGGAACCGAAGGGAAGGGCAGCCGTCACGAGGTGCTGCTGCGCATGCCTCTGGGGCAGGCACCAGCCGACGCAGAGGTCGCGGAAGCGGAGGAAGGACCGTCGGAGGAGGACGCCGTTTGACCGCGATCCGCACCGTGGCGATTCTTTCCGGGGCGTACCTGATCGGTTCGATCTCGTTCAGCTACCTGCTGGTCCGTTGGCTGGTGGGCCGAGACCTGCGCACCGCGGGGAGCGGCAACGCCGGGGCGACCAACGCTTTGCGCATCGCGGGCAAGAAGGCGGGGGTGATCGCGCTGGCCTGCGACCTGGGCAAAGGTGCCGCCGCGGTGGCCGGCGCGCGGCTGCTCGGCGCAGGGGCGGAGCTCGCCGCGGCGGCGGCGTTCGCGGTCGTTCTAGGCCATGTCTTTCCGCTGTTCCTAGGCGGCCGGGGAGGCAAAGGGGTGGCCCCCGCGGCGGGCGCGATGGCGGTGCTCACTCCCGCCGCCTTAGGCCTCGCGGCGCTGCTGTTCGTGGTGGTGGTCGTCCGCACCCGCTACGTTTCGCTCGGCTCGCTCTGCGCTTCGCTCACGCTGCCGCTCTGGGTGATCCTGTGCGAGCGGATCGGCTGGCAACGCTCGGAAGGACCGTGGCATGCCACGGCGGCGGCGGGGCTCGCTCTGTTGGTCTTTGTGACCCATCGCGGCAACTTGCGCCGCTTGCTTTCCGGCGATGAGCGCCGTATCGGAGGGATCGCATGAGCCGCATCGCCGTCCTCGGCGCCGGCTCGTGGGGTACCGCGCTCGCGGTGCATTTCGCCGGAGCCGGGGGTCACGACGTGGTCCTTTGGGCGCGCAGCGAGGCGCTCACCGAGCGGATGGCTTCCGAGCGTGCCAATCCCGATTATCTGCCCGACGTCGAGCTGCCTCCGTCCCTCACTCCGACATCGGATCTTGCTCTCACCCACGAGGCTGATCTCACGCTGGTCGTGATCCCGTCGCACGGTTTCCGTGCCGTGCTCCGCACCCATCTGGCGCTCCTCTCGGAACGGGCGCCAGGGGTCCCCGCGATCCTCATCTCGGGCACCAAAGGAATCGAGCCCGATTCGCTCTTGCGGATGAGCGAGGTGGCGCGCGAGGAGGGCGAACGCGCGGGGCTCGATGTACGCTTCGCCGTCCTTTCGGGTCCGAGCTTCGCCGCCGAGCTGGCTAGGAATCAACCGACCGCGGCGGTGGTCGCCTCGACCGATCACGAGCTTGCGACGACCATCCGCGAGACGCTCTCGACCCGCTATTTCCGGCTCTATTCGTCGAGCGACGTGGTGGGAGTGGAGCTGGGCGGCACGACCAAAAACGTGATCGCGATCGCCGCGGGTGTGGCGACAGGGCTCGGTTTCGGCCAGAACACGCTGGCCGCTCTGATCACCCGCGGCCTGCACGAGATCGGCAAGCTGGGGGTCGCCTGCGGCGGAGATGCGCGCACGTTTGCGGGGCTCACGGGGCTCGGCGATCTCGTGCTGACCGCGACCGGCGGACTTTCGCGCAACCGGCGCACAGGTGTTGAGCTGGCCAAGGGAAGGAAGCTCGCCGAGATCACGGCCGACACTCCCATGGTGGCCGAAGGCGTGCGCAACTCGCTCGCGATCCTTCACCTCGCCGAAAAGTGCCGCGAGGGGGGGCTCGACATGCCGATCACCCGCCAGACCGTGGCGATTCTCTACGAGGACAAAGACCCGCGCCAGGCGGTCCTCGAATTAATGACCCGTGAGCTCAAATCGGAGTCCCAGCCTTAATGAGCACCGAGCACCAGACGATCCTGATTCTCGATTTCGGCAGCCAATTCACCCAACTGATCGCCCGCCGCGTGCGCGAGCATCGGGTCTACAGCGAAGTCCACTCCTTCGACCTGTCGCTCGACGAGATCCGCGCCAAGGCGCCGATCGGCTTGATTCTCTCCGGCGGGCCGCAGAGCGTCTACGAAACCGATGCCGCCTCCGCGCCGCGCGCGCTGTTCGAGTTGGGGATTCCGGTGCTCGGGATCTGCTACGGCATGCACGTCATGTCGCACGAGCTGGGCGGCGGCGTCGATTCGAGCACCCACCGCGAGTACGGCCGGGCGGAGATCGACATCTCCGAGGCGGGGATGCTGTTCGAGGGGCTGTCGCCCCAAGAGACGGTCTGGATGAGCCATGGCGACCGGGTGCGCGGCCTGCCGGAAGGGTTCGTCGCCACGGCTTCCACCGAGAGCGTGCCGATCGTCGCGTTCGAAGATCGGGTGCGCGGGCTCTACGGCATTCAGTTCCACCCGGAGGTCTCGCACACTGTGTCGGGATCGGAAATCCTGCGCAATTTCCTGTTCGGTGCCTGCGGCGCGCGCGGCGATTGGCACATGGCCTCCTACCTCGACGAGGCAATCGAGCGGGTGCGCGCGAAAGTGGGGGAGGGCCGGGTGCTCTGCGCGCTCTCCGGCGGGGTCGATTCCTCGGTGGTCGCCGCTCTGCTCGCCCGGGCGATCGGCGACCGCTCGGTACCCGTCTTCGTCGATACCGGCGTGCTGCGGAAGGACGAAGGGGCGCAGGTGGTCCGCGCGCTCCAGGACGGGCTCGGGATTCCGATCCACAAGGTCGATGCGGCCGAGCGTTTTCTCTCGGCACTCGCCGGAGTCGAAGACCCCGAGCGCAAGCGGAAGATCATCGGCCACCAGTTCATCGAGGTGTTCGACCAAGAGGCGAAACGGCTCGAAGGTCTCGCTTTTCTCGCCCAGGGGACGCTCTATCCCGACGTGATCGAATCGACCTCGGTCAAAGGGCCGTCCGCGGTGATCAAAACCCACCACAACGTCGGCGGCCTGCCCGAAAAGCTCGGCTTCGAGCTGGTCGAGCCGCTGCGCGCCCTGTTCAAAGATGAGGTCCGCCAGCTCGGCCGCGAGCTGGGCCTGCCCGAGCCGCTGATCGCTCGTCACCCGTTCCCCGGCCCGGGGCTCGCCGTGCGCATCCTGGGGGAGGTGACGGCCGAGCGGGTCGCCCTGCTCCAAGAGGCCGACGCGATCTTCCTCCACGAGCTGCGCGAGAGCGGCTGGTACGACAAGACCAGCCAGGCGTTCGCGGTCCTGCTGCCGGTCAAGAGCGTCGGCGTGATGGGCGACTACCGGACCTACGAGAGCGTGATCGCGTTGCGCGCCGTCGAGACCCAGGACTTCATGACCGCGGACTGGAGCCCGCTCCCGTACGACCTTCTCGGCCGGGTCGCGAACCGGATCGTCAACGAGGTCAAGGGAGTGAACCGCGTGGTCTATGACGTGACGAGCAAGCCCCCGGCGACGATCGAGTGGGAGTGAGAGGCCGGTCACGTCCCCCAACGGGGACGGAACCCACCTCCCTCCGTCTCCAAGCCTTGGCACAGCGCATGCTTCTTTACCGCGACAGCGGTTCGGACGCAGGCGCTGGCGGAGGTCTCGATTTATGCGGAGAATGGAGAGCCTCTTCGAGACAGATCTAGGCTGGCCGGCGAGCGGTTCGAGGATGAGAACCCGAGCTCGTGAAGTTTCGCCGGGGCGGTGGGCGCGACAGCCGGGGACCACGATGGCCGAACTGGACTTCTTGATCACGTTCTTCGCCGACCAGGAGGGGGGGCTCCATCTCCAGGTGCAGTGCCCGTTCGGCGCCGCCCGGGGACGGTTCTCGTTCTCGAACCTGGCCTGGCCCGAAGGACCCATGGTCGCCGATGGCGCTCGCGCGGACGAGCTGCGCGAGCTCGGAACCTCGCTGTTCGACGAGGTGTTCCACGATCGACCGCTCGCGCTGTTCTTCCAAACCTTGGGCAAGCTCGCGGAAGGCCAACAACTGCGGATTCAGATCCGGCTCGCCTTGGACGATCCCGACCTGATGCGCATTCACGAGCTGCCCTGGGAATTGCTCTATTCGACGCACGAGAGCAAGTTTCTGGCCCTCGACCGGCGCTTTTCCATCGTCCGCTATCTGGAAGTGCCGGGAGCCTCGCAGCCGCTTTCGTACCATCGGCCGATGCGCATCCTGTGCGTGGCGGCCGAGCCCAAGGGCCAGGAGGAGCTGAAGATCCACGACGAGCTGGCGTGGATCGAAAGAGCTTGGGCTCGGCCTTGGCGCCGAGCGAAGATCACCACCTTGGGCCATGCGTCGCTCGACGAGCTGCGCACGGCTCTGATCGATGAAAAATTCCATCTCCTGCACTTCCTCGGCCACGGCGAGTTCGATCCGGGCACCGGGGACGGAGTGCTCCTGTTCGAGGACGACTCCGGCAAGGCACGCCGGGTGACCGGCGAAGAGCTGGCCGAGCAAGTGGCGGATCGGCCCTATCTGCGGGGCGTCTTCCTGAACGCCTGCTGGACCGCGAAGGCGGGTCGAGCCAACCCGTTTTCTGGGGTCGCGACCGCGCTGGTCCGCGCCGGGGTGCCGGCCGTCCTCGGCATGCAGTTCGAGATCAGCGATGCCGCGGCGCGCGTTTTCAGCCAGGTGGTCTACCAGCGATTGGCGGCGGGAGAATCGGTCGATGCCGCGGTGGTCGAAGGGCGGCTCGCGATTCGCCGCAAACTGCCGCAGACGTTCGAATGGGCGACCCCCGCGTTGTTTCTGCGGACCCTCGAAATTCGCCCGCCGCGCCGTCGTCGTCGCCCTCTCTGGTTCGCGCTCGGAGTGCTCTCCACCCTCCTGATCGGCTGGCTCTTCACCTGGGGTCCCCTCTCCTGCCCGCGCCAAGAGTCCCGGAGGGGCGGCCCCGAGCCGGCGCCCGCCTCTGCCGCGCCCAGGAGCGACGAGGGAACCGAGCCCAAAGCCCCGATCCCCTCCATGCAACGAACAACCGAAGAGCCGCGGTCGCCCAAAGTCGATTCGCCGCACCAGTTGCGGGACCTCCAATCCCTGCAGCTCGCCGCCTTCGGCAGCCAGCTCCAAGCCCATTTCCGCCATCCCGCGAAGACCCTAGAATTTTCCTTGATCCCCAACTCCGGGCCCATCCTCACCCAGGCCGTGACCCGAGAAGGAACGATTCGCTTCACCACCCGCCTCGGTTTGGTGAAGGTGGACATCCTGGAGATCGATTGGCGGAAGAAGGAGGTCACGCTGCGGTGGCGGCGGGAGTCGGGGGGCGGGAGCGGGTGAGTTGATATAAAGAGTGACGGAGGCTGACCCATGTGCAGAAACATCAAGATCCTCTTCAACTTCGACCCACCCGTCACGGACGATGAAATCCGCGCCGCGTCGCTACAGTTCGTTCGGAAGGTGACCGGTTTCAACAAGCCGTCGAAGGCGAACGAGCTGGCGTTCGATACGGCGGTGGACGAAATCGCGGAGGCCTCGCGTCGGCTGCTTTTCTCGCTCGCGACGACCGCGCCGCCGCGCGACCGGGAGGAAGAGGCGGCAAAAGCGCGGGCTCGCTCGGCGGAACGGTTCGCCAAGTGACGGGTCTCCGCTTTGGGCGCCCAGAGCGAAACCGAATACACTGGGGCTCTTGGAAAGCTATCAGCTCCGTCACTTCCGGCAGGTCCTCGGGCGTTGCTACGAGTTCCAGGCGTTCCTGGGGCGCGGTGCGTTCGCGTCGGTGTATCTGGTCCAGAACCTGAAGCTCAAGCGGCGCGAGGCGCTCAAGATTCTCGCCGATACCTTCGAGCCGGAATCGACCGCGCGCTTCGTGGCCGAGGCGACGATGGTCGCCTCGCTCGATCATCCGAACATCGTGCAGGTCTACGACTACGGCGAAGTCGAAGGGGTGATCTGGTACTCGATGCAGTACGTCGAGGGGCCGATGCTGCGCGACGAGATGTGGGCGCGCAAGCGGTTTGATCCGGTCTCCGCCGTGCGCGTCGCGATTCCGCTGCTCGGCGCCCTCGAAGCGAGCCACCGGCGCGGGATCGTCCACCGCGATCTCAAGCCGAGCAACATCATCCTCAATCGCGAGGGGCGTCCCTACCTGATGGACTTCGGCATCGCCAAGGCGGCCGACGCCCATCTGAAGACGATGACCGGCAGCGTCCTCGGAACTCCCGCGTACATGGCTCCGGAACAGGCGGAAGGCAAGCCGCTCGATGGCCGGGCCGATCTGTATTCGTTGGGCTTGGTGCTCTACCAGATGCTCGCGGGCCGCTCGCCGTTCGACACGCAGGAGCCGGTTCAGCTGCTGCTGCTCCGCTTGCGCGAAGATCCGCCGCGGCTCGCGACCTTCGTGCCGGAGATCGACCTCGAGCTCGAAGCGATTCTCATGAAGACTTTGGCGCGCGACCGCGAGGCGCGCTTCAGCTCGGCCCGCGAGTTGGAGCGTCATCTGGGCGCGTTCTTGGGCGACGATCATGAGCAGCCGCCGTTCCAGCTGATGGCTCCGGTGTTCGAGCTGCTGCCGCTCGAACAAGAAAATGTGCCCGCACGTGGAAATCCGCCGGCCGGCCGGGCCCCTGTGGGCGGTGCGACGGTCGCCTTTCCGGCGACGTTGGCGCACGGGTCGATGACCGGAGGCCCACCCCGGCGCGGACTCCGCGGGTGGGCGCGCGGCGAGGTGGCGGTGATCGCTCTGGTGTTGGCTGTCGTGCTCGGAGCCACTTG
>DATMZU010000647.1:0-11628 GCA_035607435.1 Thermoanaerobaculia bacterium
TTCCGGGTGAGGAGCCGGGGAGGAGAGGTCTTTGGGCCGTGCATTGCGGAAGGGATGATAGGGGCAGGATAGCACCCGATTTCGGGGGCTTCAAGGGAAAGGGAAGGGTCAAATCGCCCGGGCATAGACGAGGGCGTCCGAGCCGTCCCGATAGTACCCCTTGCGCTCTCCGGCGAGCCGGAAGCCGACCCGTTCGTAGAGCGCGATCGCCGGGGTGTTGTCGGCCCGGACTTCGAGAAAACAGCTCGCGAGCGAGCGGAGGGCCAGCTCGGTGAACCCGACTTCGAGCAACCGGCGTCCCAGACCGTGCCGCCGGGCCGCCAAAGCGACCGAAAGGCGGAGCAGCTCGGCCTCGTCGGCGACCGTCCGGAACGAGGCGTAACCGAGGGCGGAAGAGCGGGGAGGGGCCGCCACCAGGACGAACGAGCCGGGAAAGCGCAGCTCGGCGGCGAGCGTTTCGAGCGCCCAGGGATCGGGAAAACCCTCCTCTTCGAGCGCCAGGATCGCCGCGAGGTCGTCGTCGGTCGCCGGGCGGATCGCGACCTCGTTCAAGCGACCGGCTCTCCGGGGGCGGGCGAAGCGGGCAGACCGGCCCGCGGTTTCGGCAGGGTGGCGGCGGGCGGCCGGGCATAGAGCGGCCGGGTGAGCGCGAGCGCGTCCCAGACGGGCGGCTCCGCCCACGCGAGACGAAGCGCCACGGGAGCGAGCGGCCCGGGTTCGATCGCGGTGAGCCCGGCGGGCCAATCCGGGCGGGATGCCACGGCGGAGATCCCGAAACCGACGACTACACCCGGAGCGAATCGCGCGAACGCCGCGGGCGGGAGCGTCTCGCTCGGTCCCTGCTCGGTCGGCGCCGCCCCGGATTGGAACGGTTGCACCGTCCACTCGCCGCGGAGGGCATCGACCGCGCCGACCGCCCTCACCCCCGACCCCTCTCCCAGAGGGAGAGGGGAGAACAGCCGGGAGACGTTTTCGCTTTGCTCCCCTCTCCCTCTGGGAGAGGGGCCGGGGGTGAGGGCTGCGGCAAGTACCCGCAAGGTGGGAAACGCCGCCGCCGGAATTCCCAGCGCCTGATGGAGCCCGAACAGGGTGGCGAGGCCGATGCGCAGGCCGGTGAAGCTTCCCGGGCCGGAGAGCGCGAGCAGCCCTTCGAGATCCCCGGGCTTTTTCCCCGCCTCGTCGAGCACCTCGCGGATCAGCTGGAGCAGCCGGGTGGAGCTGCGTTCGACCACCTCGTCGCGGGCGGCGAGCTGGCGGAGGTCCTCTCCGAGATCTCCGAGGGCGACGCTCACCCGGGGGGAGGCGGAATCGATCGCGAGCAGAAGCATGGGCCGGGCAAGTATAGGTGGGGATCGCCCGGGTCGGGGTTTCGTTGGCCGCCCGCTATACTTCCCCGCCGTGTCCGCCCCTCCCGCCTCCGCCCCTCCTGCGACGATCGCGACGAACCTCACCCCGATGCTCCGGCAGTACCTGGAGATCAAGGCGGTGCATCCGGAAGAGATCCTGCTCTACCGGATGGGCGACTTCTTCGAGCTGTTCTACGACGACGCGGTGCGCGCGGCGCCGATCCTCGAAGTCCAGCTGACCGCGAGAAATCGCGGCACGGGCAACGAAGCGCCGATGTGCGGCGTGCCGCACCACGCGATCGAGAGCTACATCGCGAAGCTTCTCGCCGCGGGCCTGCGAGTGGCGATCTGCGATCAGGTGGAAGATCCGGCGCAGGCCAAGGGACTCGTCCGCCGCGAGGTCACGCGGATCGTCACGCCGGGGACGATCTCCTCCCCCGATCTGCTCCTCGGCAATGAGGACAACTACCTCGCCTCGATCGCCTGGGCGGGCGAGCAGGGCGCCGCGGCGTTTCTGGACGTTTCGACCGGCGCCTTCTTCATCCGCCGCTTCGCCTCGGTCGAAGAAGCGGTCGAGCAGCTCGCCACCCTCGCGCCCCGCGAAGCGCTGTTCGAAGAAGGGACGCTGCCGCGCGCGATCGTCGATCAACTCGAACGGGAATGCCCCTGCCGCACCCCCTTGGGCGGCGACCGGCGGTTCGATCCACGGCGCGCGGCGGAACTGCTGACGCGGCACTTCGGTACCGCGGGTCTGCGGGGATTCGGCCTTGAGGAAGGCGAGCCGGCCGTGCTGGCCGCCGCCGCGGCGCTCGCCTATGGTCGGGAAACCCAGCGGAACGAGCTTTCCCACGTGCGCCACCTCGCGGTGCGCGAGCCGGGCGACCGGCTGATCGTGGACGCCACGACCCTCTCGAACCTGGAGGTCTTCGCGAGCCAGCGCGCCTCCGCCGCGGGCTCGGGCCGTCGGAAGGCCACGCTGCTCGCAGTGCTCGACCGGACCGCCTCGCCGCCCGGCGGCCGGACGCTCCGCGACTGGCTCGCCCGGCCGCTCTCCGATCCGGCTTCGATCGCCGCCCGCCACGTCGCGGTGGGCGAGCTGGTGGCCGACGAACCGCGCCGCGAGCGCCTGCGCGCCGCTCTCGCCCGGCTCGGCGATCCGGAGCGCGTGCTCGCCCGGGCGGTCCTCGGCACGATGTCGCCGCGCGAAGCGGCGGGGCTGAGGGAAGGTTTGCGCGCCGCGGCCGAGGCGTTGACCGAGATCTCGGTGCCGCAGCCCTCACCCCCGGCCCCTCTCCCAGAGGGAGAGGGGGGAACCGCAGAAACCCGGTTGCTTGTCTCCCCCCTCCCCTGGGGAGAGGGGCCGGGGGTGAGGGCTGCCGGGCCTCCTCGTTCCCTTCTGGAAGACCTCGCCGCCACCGACCCGCTCCCCGCCCTCTGGGCCGAGCTGGTGCGCCGGCTCGAAGAGGCGCCCGCCCCGTCGCCCTCGGACGGCGCGGTGATCGCCGCGGGAGTCGATCCGGAGCTCGACCGGTATCGGTCGCTCGCCCGGGACAGCAAGCAGCACATCCTGGCCGTCGAGCAACGCGAGCGGGAGCGGACCGGGATTCCCTCGCTCAAGATCCGCTACAACCGGGTGTTCGGCTACTACCTGGAGATCACCCATTCGAACTCCGGCCGGGTCCCCGCGGATTACATCCGCAAGCAGACGTTGGTCAACGCCGAGCGCTACGTCACGCCGGAGATCAAAGAGCTGGAAGAGCAGATCCTCTCCGCCGACGAACGGCGGATCGCGCTCGAACAGGAGCATTTCCGCGCGATTCTGGCGCTCATCGCGGCGTCGGCCGAGGGGCTGTCGCAGCTCGCCCGGAGCTTGGGGGCGCTCGACGCCCTCGCGGCGTTCGCCGAAGTCGCCGCCCGGAACCGCTACGTCCGGCCGCAGATGACCGCGCCGGGCGGCATTCTGTGTGTCCGCGAGGGGCGCCATCCGGTGGTCGAGCCTGCGAGCCGCGAGGCGTTCGTGCCGAACGACGCCGATCTCGATCCGGAGACCGAGCAGATCGTCCTGCTCACCGGCCCGAACATGGGCGGCAAATCGACCTACCTGCGCCAGGTGGCCCTCATCGTGTTGATGGCCCAGGCGGGCTCCTGGGTGCCGGCCGATTCGGCGGAGATCTCCGTCTGCGACCGGATCTTCTCGCGCGTCGGCGCCTCGGACGACCTCGCGCGCGGCGAATCGACCTTCATGGTCGAGATGATCGAAACCGCCAACATCCTGCGCCACGCGACGGACAAGAGCCTGGTGATTCTCGACGAGGTCGGCCGCGGCACGGCGACGTTCGACGGCCTGTCGCTCGCCTGGGCGATCGTCGAGCACCTGCACGAGAAGGGACGATCGAAAGTTTTGTTCGCGACCCACTACCACGAGCTCACGGAGCTGGCCGAGCTGCTTCCCCGGGTGATCAACCGGACCCTGGCGGTCCGCGAGTGGGACGAGAAAATCATCTTCCTCCGCCGCGTCGTCTCGGGCAGCGCCGACAAGTCGTACGGCCTCCATGTGGCGCGCCTCGCCGGCCTGCCGAACGAGGTGGTGGTCCGCGCGACCGAAGTGCTCGCGAACCTCGAATCGCACGAATACGACCTCACCGGCAAGCCGCGCCTGGCCCAAGGCGCACGCGCCCCGGTTCCGAGCGGACCGCCCGATCCGCAGATGTCGCTCTTCGCGCCTCCGGCCCAAGTGGTGGCCGACATGCTGCGCGCCGCGAATCTCGATCAGATGACGCCTCTCGCCGCGTTGAACCTGTTGCACTCGCTCAAGAGTAAACTTTCGTCATGAGCGGTTTGACCTCCCTGAGCGCGGGGAACCCGAGTCCCGCCGAGCCCGTCTGGGTCGGCCTGCCCGGGCCGGAGCTGGACGGCCCAAGCGCCGCTCTGCTCGAAGCCCACCAGCCGGGCGGCCTCGTGCTGTTCGGCCGCAACTGCGTCGAGCCCGTCCAGCTGTCCGAGCTGGTGCGGTCGATCCGGGCGATCCTGCCGCGCGCGATCCTCGCCATCGACGCCGAAGGGGGCCGGGTCGATCGCCTGCGGAACGTCGTGGCCCCTGCGCCCGCCGCCTCGCGGCTCGCCACCCAACTGCCGAGCGCCTCGATCGCCGCGGGCCGGGCGGTCGGCCGAGCGCTGCGCCTGTTCGATCTCGACGTGGATTTCGCCCCGGTGGTCGATCTCGATCGGGGTTTCCAAGGAAACGCACTCGATGACCGCTGTTTCGGCAACCGTCCCGAAGAGGTGGTGGCCCGCGCCCGGGCGTTCCTCGCCGGGCTGCACATGACCGGCATCGGCGGCTGCCTCAAACACTATCCCGGCCTAGGAGGAGCGGGGGAGGACACCCACCACGAAGGCTCGATCGTCCGCCTCACGCGAGAGCAGCTGGAAGACGACCTCGCGCCGTTCGACGCCCTAGGGGTCTATGCCGGAGCGGTGATGATCTCCCACGCGGCCTACCCGGCCTACGACGCGAAAGAGCTGCCGGCGACCCTGTCGCCCTGCATCCACCGCCTGCTCCGCCGCCGCCTGGGCGGCAACGTGCTCGCGATCTGCGACGACCTGGAAATGAAAGCGCTCGCCCCCTGGGGCGATCTCCCCGAGCGCACCGCCGCGGCGTTTCTCGCGGGCTGCGACGTCCTCCCCGTCTGCCGCGACCTCGAAGCCCTCCCCGCCATCGCCGAGCGTCTCGCCGATCCGGCCCTGGAATCCCGGCAGCAGCAAGCCCACTCCCGCATCGAGCGCTACCGCAACCGCCTCGCCGCTCTCCGCTCCCCGACCGATTCAGGAACCCCCTGGGCCGAGCGCCTGGCGGAAGTCCGCACCGCCCTCGCCGCGCTCGCGTAGCGGCGCCTCGGCCACCCCAACGAGTCCCGAAGTTTTCCTGGGGAACCGTGGGCGTCATGGTTGCGCCTCGGGTGTGCTTGTCCTGGGACCGCCAGCCTCGCTGGCGCTTCTCGCCGAATGGAGCGACCGGCGCCCCATCGTAGGGGCCACGCTCCTACTCGAAGGAAATCTTCGCGTAGACCTCCGACAGCGCAAGCCGGGCACCGATCGAAGACAACTCGACCTCGGCGTCCAGCCCGCGCGCCGTGGAGAACAGCCAGATGCCGCTCTCCTGACGCAGGAAGCGATCGACCAACGGACTCTCCTGCGACACCAGCAGATACTCCCGAAACGAAGGGATCGCCCGGTAGTGCTCGAACTTCTTGCCGCGGTCGTACGCCTCGCTAGAAGGGGAGAGCACCTCAATGAGGAGAATCGGATTGCGTAAGATGTCCCGCCGCCCGTCCGGCCCAAAGATCGGCTCGCCGCTAACCACCGACAGATCGGGGTAGGTGTACAGCCCCGATGCTTCGACCCAGAGCCGCATATCGCTGCCGTAGACCTCGCACGGCCGGCTGCGGAGCTGACTGCCCAGCTCGCGGATGAGATTCGTAAGGATCAGGGCATGCGAGCGGCTGCCGCCAGGCATTGCGAACATCTCGCCGTCGAGGTATTCGCTCCGTTCTTCGGCTGCCCGATCGAGAACCAGATACTCCTCGGGAGTGAATCGTGATTTGGCTTCGGACTCCATGGTGGATTTTGGCACGGAGAATCTCTGGGAAAGGCTGGAATCTACTTACCTCTATAATACGCTCGAACTCCTAACCAAATGTTGACCCATCAAGCGAGCCCCCGATCGACTTCCGCGGACGTTTTAAACGTGATGAGCCAGACGTTTGCCTGGCTTCTTTTTGCTAGTGCAGTGGCCCACGCAGCACCGCGGCAGATCACCTGCCCGAACGGCGAGAAGCGCTTCGAGATTGAAGTTAGCGATCTCGCAATCCGCTACGAAGGCTCCTCGCTCTCGGCATCGCTCGCCGGCTTGGAGGTCTTCGCCCCGCGCCTCACGATCGATCCCAAGCCTCTCCAACAGGCGGCGGCGGCGACCCAGCAATGGAACGAACTTCTCAAAGGCCTCGCGGAGGGGTGGAACAAGTGCATCCTCACTGCAGAGGACTACAAGCAGGGCGTCGACCGAATCTACCCGCGTTTGAAGGAGGAGGCGGCCGATTTCGAAAAGATCCGTCAGGAAATCAGAAAGGGCAAGCAAGTGAACGAGAGGCAGCTCCGCGATGCTCTTGAAAGATTCAATGCTGGCCTGCGAGGTCTTGCCCGCATGGGAGATCGGGAGTACATCCTCGACCGGATTGCGGCAATTGTAGGGGAGAAGGTAGGGGAGGGAACAGATAGAGTCCTTGCGCGTTTGGACGAGTTGGAACGAAGGCTTACGGCGCAACCTCTTGTGAGTCCCGATGGAGTTAGGTCCGAACTTAATCGAAGGCTTCACGAGAAGGCTGAGCTTGCCTATCGAGAATATAGGTTGGGTTATGAGAGCTATGGTGGTAGCCCGCTTAAGCCTCCTGCAAATTCGATTTTCCACTTTGAAATTGCCCTGAAGGCTGTGCCTCTCCCAGAATTCTACTCGGCACTCTCGTCCGCGTACCTTAGAGCCAATCGACTAACAGACGCTGAACGGATAGCGAGAGAGGGGTTGGAGATTTCTGAGAGAGAGTTGAGCGACGAGATTCGAGCTAATTTGGAAGCAATTCTAGGATTCGGGCTAGCGAGACAGGGAAAGTATGAGGATGGTGTTGAGCATTTACGATGGTCTCTTCATTTTACCGAAAAGCTATATGGGCCCGGGGGTTTCAGGGTTGCTCTGGCTCTTAGTGGCCTCGCCGGGGCCTATTCAATGAAAGGAGATTGGGCAACCTCGATAAATTTACGGCAGCGAGCGCTGGAAATTTACGAAGCGGGTTCAGACGAGGAGAAGGCACTTGCTGTTGGAGAGGATCATATGCTCCTTATGGCATACAGAATCATCGCCGACTTTCGAGCCTCGATAGTCTATAGCCGTTGTGCGTTTCGCCTGTCTGAGGAGAATGAGGGTCTAGGTTTCGATAGTGGCTACTTTGCCTATGAGACTGCCCGGAGTCAACGACAGCTTGGTGATCTTGCCGGTGCAGTATTCACTCTTCAGGAGGCGCTGTCGAGCATGCGAAGCAAGAATTCGCCCGACCTTACCGCTTTGCTCGAATCTGAATTGGGAAGTACTTACCTTCAGGTAGGGGATATTGTCGAAGCAGTTCGGGCACTGGAACGCGCACAGTCAATCTACATTACCTTGTACGGTCTGCAGGACGGGTATGCGCTGGCGGTCGCTCGTGACCTTGAGGTCGCACGGAAACGCACCCGAGAAATCCAACTATCTTTCTAAGCTAGGGTGGGGGTATGACCAAATCTAACCGCTTCGTCCTCTTCACCATCCTTGGTGGCGCTGCATTATTCGCGTTGCTGTTTGTAGGCCGCGATTGGATCCTCCGCCGCGGATCGGAGATTGCTTGCGCGGATGGACCGCGGCACACGATCGACCTTCGGGCCTTCGAGACCGAGTATTCGGCTTACGCGTTGAAGCTTGAGGCGAAAGTGTCGAAGCGGGGCTCGTTCTCTGGGCAACTCAATCCTGTGCAGGTTCAGCAGCTCTCCGAGGCGGCACAACAGGCCGCAGAGTTCCGCAAGTGGCTGGTCGCGAGCTACAACGCCTGCGCCGTGACGAGCGAGGCCTATACCGCGGCGGGGGTGCGGTTCCAGACTCTCGATGGTCTGGCTCGGAGAATCGATGCAATTGCCTCCCAGCCGAGCCCCTCGGATGCCGATCGCGTCACGCTTGCGAGCCTGACCACCGAGTACGTGCGGCAGTCTGCAAGCTTGGGGGAGGCCCGCTAAGCAGATCGGCCAGCCCCACTCCGAGCCTTCACCTTCTCCTCCGTCAACCCATAGAGCGGCGGTGTCGGCACGGCGAGCATCCCGAGGTAGACGTAGATCTGGCCACGGGGGTGGATCTAGTGCTCGCTCATCGAGCGGAGCCACTTCCAGACCTGGATCGCGGCGCCTCGGGGTGTTTCGCAGCGGGCGGCGAGGTCTTCGGGGGTGAGGGTTCACGCGGCGGGTTCCAATCGCCCCGCGGATCGGATGTCGATTACAATTCCCGAGGAGGTGCAACATGGCCGAACCGCAGATTCGTCCCCAGCCAATGGTCAGCCGGCTCGACGAATTCTTCCGCCACGAGAGCTTCGAAGCGCTCGCGGAGGCGCAAGGCGTACGCCCGGCGAATCGGCTCGAGGATTTCCAAGGTGGTTGGCCGGAGGATCAGCTCGACGACGGCTTCGAGGAAGCACTGTTCTCCTGGCGACGGAGTGAAGTCGGTTGAAAACGGTGGTTGTCGATACTTCGGTAGTTCCATGTCTCCTCAAGTGCCATGCCCTCGGGCCGGTCTGCTTCTGCCGCGGCAGTTCCGTCCCGATTTCCCCAGGAACGATTTGGAGTGCGGCGACGGTCGCCGCATTCCGAGTCGTGGGTTCACGCTGAGGAGCCCCCGCCCCCGCTCCGAGCCTTCACCTCCTCCTCCGTCAACCCATACAACGGCGGCGTCGGCACGTCGAGCATGGCAAGGTACTGGTAGATCTGGCCGCGGTGGTGGATCTCGTGCTCGATCATCGAGCGGAGCCATTTCCAGACCGGGATCGCGGCGCCTCCGGGTGTCTGGCAGCGGGCTGCAAGGTCTTCGGAGGTAAGGGTGCGGAGGATCTCGATCGTTTCGGCGTGCATCCGGTCGAGGTAGGCGAGCACCGCGTCGCGGCCTTCAGCCAGGTCCCGGCCGTGGCCGGGGTAGCGGCTGGGGCGGCAGCGGGCGTTTTCGGCGAACATGTGGCGCTCGATCGCGCCCAGATGGCGAAGCAAATCGCCGAGCGTGAACTTGCCCTCGCGCCACGTCCACTCGATGTGCTCGGGCGGAATGCAGAGCGCCACGCGCCGGGTGCGCTCGCGGACCTTCTCGAAGTAGTCGAGCAGGGCCTCGATGCTCGGGATCTCGGACTGGCTCATGGGCTCCTCCTCTTGAGGCTCGCTTGGGCTACGGGTGGAAGGTTCGGCTTCGACTTTGCTAGTCTAGATTCATGGCCGAGCTAATTTTTGAGGTGACCCAGGAGCAGGATGGCGGCTTTGTCGCTGAGTGCTTGACCGAGAACATCTTTAGCCAAGCGGATACCTGGGAGCAATTGCGCGTTAACGTCCAGGAAGCTGCCGAGGCCTTTCACTTCGACCGCCCCATGCCCGAAGGGATTCGGCTTCACCTAGTCAGGGATGAAGTTCTTGCCCTCAGATGAAGGTTCCTCGGGATCTCAGTGGCGAAGCACTGATCAAGGTTCTGTGTCAGCGCTGGGGTTATCGCCTCGTCCATCAAGTGGGCAGCCACGCAATTCTCGAGACGGAAGATCCTTCCCACCAACGGATCGCCGTACCGGCCCATAAGAGCCTGCGGATCGGGACTCTACATGGCATCTTGAGGGCTGTTTCCAGCCACAAGGGCATAAGCCGCGAGGATCTGCTGGCCTCGCTCTGAATCTTGAGCCAGAGTCCAATACCTGGACGGAAAGCAGATGGCTGCGAAGCTCGCTCACATCTACGTCTAATACCCCGCACGATATCTTGCGTCGAACGGGGAAGGGAGGTCATCGGCCGATGTCGATCCAGCAAGAGGGAGCTCGGGGTTCAGCCCGGTGGGCGCGCGACATTTTCGGAGGGGCCCTCGTGGCGCTTTTCGTCGGGGTTGCTCCCACCTGGGGCATCCCTCCGGCGGTGGCCGATTCGGCCGAGCCGGCCCAGCAAAATGCCGTGGCTCGGGCGGCGGAGCTTGAAGCGCGAGGCGACTTCCAAGGCGCGAGCGAGGTGCTTTCGCAGGCCTTGGCAAGCTCCGAGAAAGCGCTGGGTCCGGATCATCCGGACGTTGCGGCTCTCTCGACCCATCTCGGCGCGGTCCTGAGCTCGATGGGGAACATAGAAGAGGCCGAGCGGCACCTACGCCGAGCCTTGGCGATCGACGAGAAAATCTATGGTCCCGAGAGTCCGAACGTCGGGACCGACGCGAGTCTTCTCGCTTCCGCCCTCGTCGTGAAGCCGGACGGAAAGGGGGCCGTGGCGTTCGCGCGCCGGGCTCTCGCGATCGACGAAAAGGCCTTCGGCGCCGACCATCCAATCGTCGCGCGGCTGGCGGTCAACCTCTCGACGATCCTTCTGGCCACCGGAGGCGATCTCGCCGAAGCGGAGCAGCTTTCCCGCAGGGCGCTGGCGATCTCCGAAAAAGCGCTCGGCCCCGAAAACCCCGACGTGGCGGCGATCGCGAGCCAGCTCGCCATGATTCGCCGGACCCAAGGGTTTTCGAGCGAGGCGATCCTCCTGTTCGAACGGGCTTACAAGATCGAAGCGGCCACCTATGGCGCCGAGAGTCCGCAGGCGAAGGCGACCGCCGCGCAGATGGAGATCACTCGCGGCATGAAAGAAAAGGGTTAGGTCGTCGGGGTCTGCGATCTCATTTACGTCTGCAACACCCCGGTCCGGAACGCCGGCAGATTCGGATTGCAAGCCACCGCGGCGAGCGAGCGGGCGAGGACTTCGCGGGTTTCCGCCGGATCGATGATCGCGTCCACCCAGAGGCGGGCCGCGGCGTAGCGGGGGTTCATCGCGGCGTCGTAGCGGGCTTTGATCTCGGCCAAGCGCTGCTGCTTTTCCTCTTCCGAGACGTCCGCGCCGCGGTTCTTGAGCTGGATCGAGAGGAGGGTCTTGGACGCCTGGTCTCCGCCCATCACGGCGATCGACGCCGAGGGCCAGGCGTAGAGAAAGCGGGCGCCGTAGGCTTTGCCGCACATCGCGTAATTGCCCGCGCCGTAGGAGTTGCCGACGAACAGGGTGATCTTCGGCACCACGGAATTGGCGACCGCGTTCACCATTTTGGCACCGTCCTTGATGATCCCGCCGCGCTCCGCGCGGCTGCCCACCATGAAGCCCGTGACGTCCTGGATGAACAGCAGCGGAATCCCTTTCTGGTTGCACAGCTCGACGAACCGGGCGCCTTTGGCGGCGGAGTCCGAATAGATCACTCCGCCGATCTGCAGCTCCTTGTCGGCGTCTCCGGTGCCGGTTTTTCGCGCCACGATCGAGCGCTGGTTCGCGACGATTCCGACCGCCCGGCCGCCGATCCAGCCGGTGCCGCAGACCAGCGTCCGGCCGTGGGTCGCCTTGTACTCGTCGAAATCGCTGCCGTCGAGCAGCCGGGCGAGCAGCTCGTGGGCGTCGTACGGTTTGTTGCGCTCGATCGGCATCACGCCGTACAGCTCGTCGGGCGAATAGAGCGGCTCTTGGG
>DATMZU010000668.1:0-4904 GCA_035607435.1 Thermoanaerobaculia bacterium
CCCCCCGGAGCGAGCGCGGTCAGCAGATGGGCCAGCATCTCCTTCGGCTTCTGGAACTCGTGGTACACGTCCACCAACAGAATCAGATCGATCCCGCCCACCGGCAGCTTCGGATCGGTCTCCGTTCCCAAGATCGTCCGAATGTTTCCGATCCCATCCTCCTTGGCCCGCATCCGCACCCGTTCCAGCATCTCCGGCTGAATGTCCTCGGCATAAATAACCCCCCGAGGCGCCACCCGTCCCGCCATCCGCCGAGCGAAGTACCCCGTCCCACACCCCACGTCCGCCACCCGGTCCCCATCCTTCAACCCCAAAATCTCCAAAAGTTCATCCGGCCGCTCCTCCGCCTCCCGACTCTCCCGCTCCAGCCACTCCTGCCCCGTAAACACCTGAGCCGGCTTGCGATGGGGTACCGATTGCTCGGCGCACCCGCCGCAGGCGACGAGGAGGGAGGTAGCGAGGAGGGCGAGGAGGGCGAACGACTGGGAAACGGAACGGGGCATGCGGCGTGCGTTCATGAGGGGGAGTGTACTCGCGGGGGTGGGGCGGGGTCCGCAGTATGGGATGGCCGTTTCCTCCTGGCGGAATCGGTTCGTTGTGCGCGCCCCGCTGGGAGTTCGCGGTATTCTCTTCGAGTCTGCACGGGAGATCGCCCATGATCAGAATCCAACTCAAAGAAGCCGAGCCCTACCTCGGGCGTCTGCTCGACGAGGCTGCCTCTGGAGAAGAGGTGGTGATCGAAGGGACCCACAGCGCCGCGGTTCGGCTCGTCCCGGTTTCCGCCAGAGCAAACGAGGCGGAAGATGAAGATTCTCGCGAACCGATTGGTCATGCGCTCGATCGCTATATCGGAACCTGGTCCGCCGAACAGGAAGGTGAAGTCCTCCAGGCCGTCGAAATCTTTGAGCGTACGGACGAATCCTTCTGGGCGTGAGAATCTGCGCACACCGAAGAAACGGGCGGCCTACTGATCTCTTCTGATCCTCACTTCAACGAGATTGCAGGACCTGAATTGGCTCTCCTTCTCGGCTAGTTGAATCGCCCGATTTCTCCAGTTCTTCGGCTTCGTGAGGCTCGGAAGGAAAGACGGGCCGCAAGCTACCGATCGACTCGATTCGCATCGCCTGGCATCTACTCTGCACAGCCAGCCGGCATGAAGAAAAAACTCCAGCAGTTCTACGACATGGTGGAAGACATCGAGACGGCGATGTTTACGACGCGCCGCCGGGACGGGCATCTCGTCTCGCGGCCGATGGCGAATCAGGTGGCGGCAAACGGTGCCGATCTCTGGTTCGTGACTTCCCGAGACGCATCAAAGCTTGCCGATCTGGAGCACGACTCTCACGTCAACCTCTCTTATTATAAGGATCGAACGCGGGAGTGGGTCTCCGTGTCGGGTATCGCGAAGATCTCCACCAATCGCCGAAAGATCCAGGAGCTTTACCGGCCGGATTGGAAAATCTGGTTCGGCGACCAGGGAGGCGAAAAGGACGGCACGGCCGATGACCCGCGGATGGTTCTTATCGGAGTCGATATCGAGGCGGCCACCTTCATGGAAGTCACCAAGCCGCAGCCCGTGGTTCTGTTCGAGCTGGTGAAGGGGCTGGTCACCGGAAAGGCCCCGGAGTTGGGAGAGACGCAGGTCCTCACCAAGGCGGAAGCCAGCAGCGGAACGAACAAGCGAAAGCCGGCCGAGAAGAAGTAAGCAGGGTGTTGACCCCGGCGGACCGGGGTCGTTACACGCCGACTGACTCTTGCTCCGGCGTCGAGAATCTGGGTGATCACTGCCTTTTCGCGGCTGCCTCCACATCCGAGAGGATCTTGTCCAGACCTGCCCGGTCCAGGTAGCGCCCGCCGACGACGACGCCGGAAATCTTCCTCGTGTTCTGGATGTCGATCAGCGGATCGGCATCCAGCAGGACCAGATCCGCGAGCTTGCCTTTTTCCACCGTGCCGAAGTCGTTCGGCCGGCTCAGATAGTTCGCAGGGTTGAGGGTTGCGGTCTGCAACGCTTCCAAGGGCGTCAATCCACCATCTACCATCATCGCTAATTCGTCATGAAGATCGAAACCGGGGAACGTATACGGCATGTCGCTGTCCGTACCCGCAAGAATTCCGACGCCCCCGCCCTGGAGCCGCTTGACGAACGATAAGCGCTTCAGAAACTTTTCGCGGCTCTTCGCCGCGACTTCCGCGGTAATCTTTTCGAAATCTGACTGATATTTGCGGTTCCACTCTTCTTTGAGGCTCACCGGAATGTACCGGAGGCGCGGGCTGTCCTGAGCCCGCTCCGATCCGAAGAAGTAGTCGTCGGCGATCGACCGCCAATAGTTGTACGTCGGCACGATCCAGGTGCCTTTCTGGACGAGCGTACGAAAGAACTCCGCGCAATCGCCGCCGGTGTAAGTGAGCGGAGAAACCTGCTTTTCAAACAACGCGCCGAACGCTTCGGAGGTCACGACCTCCGTTTTCACCAACTGTTCGCGGGCGACGATCATCTCCGCCTCGTGTCCGGAACAGGCCTCCAAGGCGCCGTAGAGATGCTCCTCGCTTTTTTGCCCGGCTACGGCGGCTTCGATCGCGCCGACCATCGCGGGCACGTGGCCCGCGAAGGGGATGTCGAGCTTCTTGGCCTCCTCGGCGAGAGCAAAGTAGCTGGGCCGCGAAAGCGTGACGTACACCTTGATGAAATCGATGCCGCGCCGCTTGACATAGCGCACCGCCTCGCGTGCTTCCTCGGGGGTGGAAACCGCCATCGAGCCCGGATGAAGGGGAGGGTTCCCGTCGACGAAAGCGGACCCTACGATCATGCGCGGTCCGAGCAGCTTCCCGTCGGCGATGTCTTTCTTCCACTGGAGGTGGACGTCGAACGTCGCCTTGCCATCGCAATCGCCGCCGCCCACGCAATCGCCCGCCATATCGCGAATTCCGGTAACGCCGTTGGCGATATCGAGAGGAAAGACGATCTGGCGGGTGAGGGCATCCGGACGGGTATGCGCATGCATGTCCCACAAACCGGGAATTAGAAACTTACCCTTCGCATCGACGATCCGGGCGCCGCGCGGAACGTGCACCTTTCCGGCTTTTCCGATCTCCGAAATCCGATGATCCAAGACGACCACGGTCCTATCCGGAGCGGCAGGGCCGCCCGTCACGTCCACGACCGTGACGTGTTGAAAAACGAGCGGTCGAGCGGCAGAGCGCACGACGTTTTGGGCAAGCAGCGCGGAGGAAGAAAATAGAACCCAGATCCAAACGGCCCGTCGTCTCATAGTTCTCCCAAAAATCGGCTGCCTCTTGCCGCTGCGCATGCCCGGTGTAGTAGCCTTGGGCGCATGAGAAAGCTTGCCTGCCTTTTTCTTGCCGCCTGCCTCTGCCCCGCCATCCGTGCCCAGGATACCTCCTTGACCGAGCGCGTGGCGCAACAGAATGCGCTGTTCGAAGAGTTCTATCAGGCCGATCTCAAAAGAGCGCCGGAGCGGGCGACTTCGGTCGGCGACTATCGCTACAACGACCAGCTCAGCGACGTGTCGCTCGCGCAGATCGAGCGGAAGCACTCGGAGGACAACGCTTTCCTGGCGCGGCTGCGGGCCATCCCGACGACCGGCATGTCGGACACCGACCGGGTGTCGCACGACCTCTTGGAGCGGCAGATCGTGCGCGCCAACGTGGCTTACGAGCTCAAGAACTTCGAGATGCCGGTCAACCAACAGGGCGGCATCCATACCTCGCTCGCTGACTTACCGCTGAGTGTGCCGTTGGATTCCGTGAAGTACTACGAGGATTACATTGCCCGCCTCCACCAGATCCCGCGGGCGTTGCAGCAAACCATTGAGGTGCTGCGCGCCGGGATGAAGGACGGCCTGATGCCGCCGAAGCTCGTCGTGGACATTTTGCCGGGGCAGTGCGAGGGGATCGTCTCGGCCAACCCGTTCGTGTTGCCGCTCAAGAAGTTTCCGGCGAGTTTCTCCGAGGAGGAGAAGCAGCGGCTGACGGCCGCGATGACCAAGGCGGCCAACGAGGAAGTTCTTCCGGCCTATAAAAAGCTCGCGGCGTTCCTGCGCGACGAGTACGCGCCGAAAGGGCGGACCGCGATCTCGGTCGAGAGTCTGCCGGACGGCAAGCGACGCTACGCCGAAGCGGTGAAGACGATGACCACCCTCGAGATCACGCCGGACGCCGTTCATGAGGTGGGCCTCAAAGAGGTGGCACGGATCACGGCGGAGATGACCCAGCTGGCCAAGGGGCAGGGCTACAAGGACCTTGCCGCCTTCCGCGCTGCGATCCACAGCGATCCAAAGTGGCAGCCGAAGAACGAGGAACAAATCGTCGCCGACTTCAAGAAGTACATCGACGAGATGCAACCGAAGCTGCCGGAGCTTTTCGGGCTGCTGCCGAAGTCGCCGGTGACGGTCGAGGGAATTCCGGATTTCGACAAGGCCGCGGCGACGCACTACGTTCGCGGCACTCCGGACGGCAAACGGGCCGGGCGCGTCGTGGTCGCCGTCGCCGACCCGACCCATCGAACCTTGGTGAACGACGAGGCCGTCGCCTATCACGAGGGCGTCCCCGGGCATCACATGCAGATCAGCGTGGCGCAGCAACTTGAGGGCCTGCCGAAATTCCGTGTGCTCGGCGGCGGCGGCCTGTCCGCCTATGCCGAGGGATGGGCGCTCTATTCGGAACAGCTCGGCAAAGAGGTCGGTCTCTACAAGGACCCGGTGTCCGACTACGGACGGCTGAACTCCGAACTGTTCCGCGCCGTGCGGCTGGTGGTCGATACCGGAATCCACCACAAGGGTTGGACGCGCGACCAGGTGATCGCCTACATGCATGAGAACGACGTCAACGACGTCCAAGCGCAGACGGAAACCGACCGCTACATCGCCTGGCCGGCCCAGGCT
>DATMZU010000676.1:0-13375 GCA_035607435.1 Thermoanaerobaculia bacterium
CCCCCCGCCCCCCCCCCCCTCCCCCACCACCCGCGCCTCCAGCAGCTCAACCGGCAACGGCTTCTTATGTCGAGTGTCAACCATCGCGTACACCCTCCCCGGCCCGCTCCAACGGCGCCAGAACTCTAAATCGTCGATCACCCAAGCCCGGGTATCGTCGTGCCGGGTTCCGAATTCCAGCTCCCCGGTATACCCAACGATGGTGATCCGGCGCTCCAGGTAGTAGGCGAGGGTGTGGGGGTAGAAGTGATAACTCGCGACTTCGTCTCCGGGTTGAAGCTGGGGCCTCAGGTCTTTCGCTAGCGGCTTGGCCGAGCGGTAAGCGTCGAAGCGGGGGGCAAGAACTCCAAGAGTTGTGAAGAGGAGCGCGTTACCGAGAACCACGGCAACCAGGCTTGCCCGGCGCTTGCACAGCCGGTCCATCACAAACGGGGCCAGGCCGATAAAAGCAAAGCAGACTGCCAGCGCGGGCCGGAAACCGCCGAGTAGGTCGATAAAGGCGCGGTCCTTGGTCCCATCGGGCGGGGTGGGCCAGAAGGTTACGGCGGCGGCGAGGAGGAGCCCCAGGAGCAGCAACACCCAGAGCGCTGGGCGGAGGGAAGAACGCTTCTCGGCCTCCTGTCGCCCCTCCTCCGCGATGCTCGCGATCCAGCGGCCAACCAAAAGGGCAAGCGGCGGCACGGCGGGGAGAACGTAGGGCATCAGCTTCGAGTCGGACAGCGAGAAGAAGCCGAAGACGAGGGCGGCCCAAAGGGCTAGGAAGAGGGTTTCTCTTCGCTCGGTGTCCGCCGGGCGGGTGGTCCGCCAAGCGTCTTTGAGGGCCTGGGGTAGGAAAAGAGTCCACGGCAGCAGCCCGCCCAGCAAGACCGGGACGAAGTACCAGGGGGGCTCGTAGCGGTTGTGGACTTTGGTCAGGTAGCGCTGGAAGTGCTCGTGGACGAAGTAGAACCAGGCGAACTCGGGGTGGGCTTGGGCGGCGAGGAGGTGCCAAGGAGCCGCTATGGCGAGGAAGACGAAGATTCCGGTGGGGGCTAGGGCCATGGGGATCAGGCGCCATTGGCGGGTGAGGAGGATCCAGGCTCCGATTACGAGGGCGGGGATCAAAACTCCGATCAGGCCTTTGGAGAGGACCGCTAGAGCCGCGGCGGCGTAGAAGGCCCAGAGGAGAAAGCGGCGGTTCCAGCCGGGGGGCTCTCGGACGGCTAAGAGAAAGGCGAGGAGCGAGGCGGTGAGGAGGGCGGAGACCGGCATGTCGAGGGAGAGGACTTGGCCTAGTCCCAGGTAGAGGGGCGAGGTGGCTAGGACGAGCGCCGACCAGAGGCCGGCGGCTCGGCTGAAGAGGCGGCGGCCCGCGAGGTAGACGGCGGCTGCGCCGAAGAAGGCGAAGAGGGCGATGGGGGAACGGACCGCTGCTTCGGAGGTGCCGGCGATTCGGATTGCGGCTGCCGTGGCCCAATAGACCAGGGGGGGCTTTTCGAAGTACTTGATGCCGTTGATCCTGGGCGTCAGATAGTCGCCGGTTTCGACCATCTCGCGCGGGATCTCAGCGTAGCGCCCCTCGTCCGGCTCCCAGAGTGCTCGGCGGCCGATCGAGGGGCCTAGCAACGCGGCGAAGACGACGACCAGCAGGAGGAGATCGGTGAACCAGGTTTTCCGGCTGGGAGGGACGAAAGAGGGCTCGCTCATGGCGGCGGAAACTATCGCATCGGCCCACCTTTCCGGGGTTTGCGGGTCAGCCGGTTATGCACTACTCTCCCGCCCGTGCTGCCGAAGAACCCGCCCCTTCCTTTTTCGCGCCCCGATATCGGCGAGGAAGAGATCGACGAGGTCGTCCGTTGCCTGCGCTCGGGGTGGATCACCACCGGGCCGATCACCGCGACGTTGGAGAAAGAATTCGCCGCCGCTACGGGGGCCGAGCACGCTCTGGCTTTCTCGTCCTGCACGGGGGCGCTGCACGTCATCTTACTGGCGCTCGGCTTCGGGCCGGGCGATGAGGTGATCGTTCCCGCGCTCACCTGGCCCGCGACCTCGAACATGGTGATCGCTTGCGGGGCGACACCGATTTTCGTGGACGTCGATCGCTCGACTTGGAACCTCGATCCGGCCTCTTTCGCCGAGGCGCTCAACCCTCGCACCAAGGCGGTGGTGCCGGTTCATTTCGCCGGCCAGCCGGCGGATCTGGACGCGATCCGGGCGGCCCTCAAAGACGCCGGGCGTGACGACGTGGCAATCATCGAGGATGCCGCGCACGCCGCGGGCTCGGAATACAAAGGAACGCCGATCGGCGCCACGTCGAAGCTCGGCACCACCGCCGCCTGCTTCTCGTTCCATCCGATCAAGAACATGACGTCGGCCGAAGGGGGCATGATCACGACCGATGACGCCGAATTGGCGGATCGGATCAAGCTCTGGCGTTTCCACGGCGTACGGCGCGACGCCTGGAAGGCGTATTCGGCGACCGAAAAAGCGCCGGCTACCTATGATGTTGTCCTTCCCGGCTTCAAATACAACCTGACCGATCTCCACTCGGCGGTGGGCCTTCACCAGCTGCGGAAGCTCGCCCGGTTTAACGCCCGTCGGGCGGAGATCGCCGCGATTTACCAGCACGGGCTGTCCGGCCTGCCCGGGCTCGGGTTGCCGGGGACCGCCCCGTACCCCCACGTTCACCCCTGGCACCTGTTTACCGTGCTGGCTCCCGAGCGCGCGCCGTTCATGGCCCGGTTGAAGGATCTGGGAATCGGCACCGGGCTGCACTTCGAGGCGGTCCATCTGCATGCCTATTACCGTGAACGGTATGGCTATTCAGAAGGGCGCTTCCCCGTCGCCGAAGAGGTCTGCTCGCGGATCGTCTCGCTGCCGCTGTTCCCGACGATGACCGACGAGGATGCCGAGGACGTCGTCGCCGCGGTGCGCGACGCGATGGAGCACGCGGGAGCCTAAAGCCCTGGAAACGGGGCCGGTTCTTGCAAAGCGGGATCTTTGATGCGCCTTTCGGTCGTCATTCCGGTCTTCAACGAGGAGGGGAACTTGGCGGCGCTCTACGAGCGGCTCCGACCGGTGCTCGATGGCGTCGAGAAAGATTCTGCCAAGCCGGGCGTCGAGGCGATCCTGGTGGACGACGGCAGCTCCGACCGGTCGATGGCCCTGCTGCGCGAGATCGCCGGCCAGGACCGGCGCGTGAAGGTCATCTCGTTCAACCGCAACTACGGCCAGCACGCCGCGGTGCTCGCGGGGCTCGAAGCTTCGCGCGGCGACGTCGTCGTGACACTCGACGCCGACCTGCAGAATCCCCCCGAGGACATTCCGAAGCTGCTCGCCAAGGCCGAGGAAGGATTCGACGTGGTCGGCGGTTACCGGGTGGAGCGCAAGGATTCGTACTTCCGTCGTTTCGCCTCGCGGCAGATCAACCGGATGATGCGGCGGGTGATGCCGGGCGTCGATTTTCGCGACTACGGCTGCATGCTGCGCGCCTATTCGCGGCCGGTGGTCGATGCCATGGGGCGTTGCCCGGAGCGCTCGTCGTTCGTGCCGGCGCTCGCCTGCCAGTTCGCCCGACGGATCGCCGAGGTGCCGGTCGGCCATGCCGAACGGGCTGTCGGCGAGTCCAAATATTCGCTGTGGAAGCTGTTCAAACTGCAGGCGGATCTGATCACCGGGTTCTCTTCGCTGCCGCTCCGCTTCGCGACCTGGACCGGCTTGGTGATCGCCCTCTTCTCGTCGGGCTTCGGCATGTTCCTCGGAATCCGCCGGCTGATCCGCGGACCCGAGGCCGAGGGGCTGTTCACGCTGTTCGCGATCCTCTTCTTCTTGATGGGCCTTTTGTTCCTCGCGGTCGGCGTGCTCGGCGAATACGTCGGGCGGATCTACGTCGAGGTCCGGCAGCGGCCCCGGAGCGTCGTGGTAGAAACCCTCAACTTCGAGCCGGAAACGCGATGAGGGTCCTCTTCTTCGGCTATAGCCAGATCGGGTACCGAGCGGTCGAGCTGCTGGTCGAGCGCGGGGACGAGGTGCTCGGCGTGGTCACCCATCGAGACGACCCGCACGAGAACCGCTGGTATAAGACGCCGGCTGAAGCCGCGGCAACCCACGCTCTCCCGATCGTTTACTCCGAGGATCTTGAGGATGCGGGAGCGGTCCTCGCGGCGAACCTGGCGCCCGATCTGATCCTCTCGGTCTTTTATCGCAGTCTGCTACCCGACGCGGTGCTCGCCGCGGCGAGGATCGCGGCGCTCAACTTGCACCCCTCGCTGCTCCCCGCCTATCGCGGCCGGGCGCCGATCAACTGGGCTCTGGTCCATGGAGAGCGGGAGACCGGCATCACCCTCCACCACATGGCGCGCCGCGCGGATGCGGGAGACATCGTGGCGCAACGCCGGATACCCATCGCGCCGCGCGCGACCGCCCTCTCGCTCTACCTGGAGATCGAGCAGGCGGGCATCGAGCTGCTCGCCGACGCGCTCCCCCAAGTGGCGAACGGCACCGCGCCGCGGATCGTGCAGGACGAGTCGAAAGCGTCGAAAGTCGGCCGCCGCCGACCGGAGGACGGGCGCATCGACTGGTCGTGGCCGGCCGCCCGGGTGGATTGCCTGGTACGCGCCGTGGCTCCCCCTTGGCCGGGCGCTTTCGGTACGATCGGCGGCCGGCGGGTGGAGATCCACGCGGGAGAGCCCGAAGAGGAGATCGCGGCCGATTCGGCGGGGACACACCCCGTTCCGGGCACGGTGGACCGGATCGGTGAGAGAATTCGCATCGCCACGGCCGACCGCTGGTTCCGAATCGACGAAAGCTCGGGGTTAGACGAGACCCTACCCGCCCCTTGATCACCCATTCCATCGACCCTACAGACCACTGAAAAGAGCACGCCATGAAAATTCTGATCACCGGGGGAGCTGGCTTTCTGGGCTCCCATCTCGGTGACTTCCTGTTGTCCCAAGGGCACGAAGTCGTCGCGCTCGACACGTCGTCGGACTTAAAGATCCGCCACAACGCCGGCAATCCGAAATTTCACTTCATCAAGGGGTCGATTCTCGACCACGACCTGCTCGAAAGCCTGATCGCCAAATGCGACAAGGTGTTCCATCTGGCCGCCGTGGTGGGGGTCGAGCATTACGTCGAGGATCCCTTGCACGTCTTGAACATCAACGTCAACGGCACGCAGGAAGTGATCAAGCTCGCCTATCGGTACGACAAGAAGGTGATCTTCTCGTCCACCTCGGAGGTCTACGGTAAGTCCAAGGACACTCCCTTCCACGAGTATGGCGACCGGCTGCTCGGGGCGACCTCGATCGACCGCTGGTGCTATTCGACCTCGAAGGCGGTGGGCGAGCATTTCTGCTTCGCCTACGCCAAGCTCGGGCTGCCGGTCGTGATCGTCCGATTCTTCAACGCCTACGGCCCGCGCCTCGACCGGATCGACGTCGGCCGCGTGATCACCATCTTCATGGGCCAGCTGCTGCGCGGCGAGCCGCTCACCGTGATCGGCGACGGCAAACAGACGAGGGCGTTCACCTACGTCGGGGACGCCGTTCGAGCGCTTGCGATGGCGGGAGAGAAGACCGAGGCGGTGGGCGGCATCTTCAACATCGGCACCGACCGTGAGACGACGGTCCTGGAGCTGGCCGAGGCGATGATCCGGGCGTATCCAGAGACCGGCTCGAAGATCTCGTTCGTCCAGCAGCAGGAGGTCTACGGCGAGAGCTACGAGGACATCCCGCGCCGCTATCCCGACATCACGCGGATGCGGGAGATCCTCGGGATCGATCCGGCGACGCCGCTCGAAGAGGGGCTGCGCCAGACGATCGAATGGTTCCGGGCGGACGAAGAAGGGAAGCTCCGGCGCTAATACCCTCCGATGAAACCAACCCGAGTCGTCTTGAAGATCGACGTCGATACGTTCCGCGGTACGGCGGACGGCGTGCCGGCGATGCTCGAAGATTTGAGCCGAGCGGGGGTGCGCGCGAGTTTTTACTGGACGCTCGGGCCGGACAACTCGGGGAGGGCGATCTTCCGGGTCTTCACCAAGCCCGGCTTCTTGACCAAGATGCTGCGGACCAACGCGGCGAAGATGTATGGCTGGAAGACCGCGCTCTACGGCACGTTGCTGCCGGCCCCGAAGATCGGCCGGCAGTGCGGGGCGGTGCTTCGGCTGGCGCGGGATCTCGGTCACGAAATCGGTCTTCATGCCTGGGATCACGTCCTCTGGCAGGATCGCCTTCACCGGCTCGATCGGGCGAAGATCGATGCGACCCTCGAACGCGGGATCGCCGAATTCACGGAGATTTTCGGTGCGCCGCCGAAAAGTTTCGCCGCTCCCGCCTGGTACATGACGGACGACGGCTGGGAGGCGCTCGCCGCGCGGGGCTTCGAATACGTCTCGGTCTCGCGCGGCGCGGCGCCGCCGTTTTTCCCGTGCGTTCGCGAACGGGTGCTCGACTTGCTGGAGATTCCGACTACGTTGCCGACGCTCGACGAGGATCTCTGCCGCGACGGCATCACGCCGGAGAATTACGTCGATCGCCTGGTCTCCCGCTATCGACCGGGGGAGACGGAAGTCCTCACCCTCCATGCCGAGACCGAGGGGCTCGCCTACCGTCCTCTGTTTCGCGCCCTGCTCGAACGGCATCGCGCCATGGGAATCGAGCACCTCACCGCGGCGGAGTACGCGGCCGAGACGCGGGATCATGCGATCGCCCGCGAGGTCGCGTTGGGCGAAATCCCCGGCCGGTCGGGCCGGGTCGCGGTGGTCGCCTGAAGCCGCCTAGTTCGTGAGCCCGGCGTCCATTTCTCCGGTCTCCTCCTCCGGCCCACCCGCCCGGACGAGATTTCGACCGTCCGACTTCGCGCGGTACAGCGCCAGATCCGCGGCTTCGATCAGCTCCTCGGGGTCCTGGCCGAGCAGCGGCGTCAGCGCCGCCACTCCGAAACTCGCGGTGACGTGCCCCTCGGGGACGGCATCGTGGGGCAGCGCCAGGGTTTCGAGCCCTTCTCGCAGTCGCTCGGCGACTTTCAGCGCGCCGGCCAGATCGGTCGTGGGAAGAAGGACGGCGAACTCCTCGCCGCCGTAGCGGGCGACCAGATCGCCCGTGCGCTGGACCGCTTGGGCGAGGAAGACGGCGACCGATTGAAGGCAGAAATCTCCCTCCAGATGGCCGCGGGTGTCGTTCAGTCGCTTGAAATGGTCGAGGTCGAGCAGGATAAATGCGATCGGCTGATGCTGGCGCCGGGCGCGGTGCCATTCGGCGTCGAGCAGCATCTGTAGCCGGCGCCGGTTCGCGATGCCGGTCAGCTCGTCCTGCAACGACAATTCTTCCAGGCGGACGTTGGCGTTTTCGAGGTCGCTCTGGGTGCGCTCGAGGTCGGCCACCGCCTGGCGCAGCTCGGCGGTCTGCTCCTGCACCTTGGTTTCGAGCTGCGCCGCGCGCTGGCGGAGCGCCCGGCTGCGCAGGCTCGCCCAGGTCCGGATTGCCGCCAACCCAAGGGCGGCCCAGAGCGCGAGGGCCCAAGGGGTCTCGTACCAGGCCGGCAAGACATGGAAAGTCCACGTGGCCTCCGGGCTCTGCTCGCCGTTCGGACCGAGGGTGCGCGCCCGAAAGGTGTAACGGCCGGCCGGCAGGCGGGTCAGCTCGACCCGCGAGTCGGCGCGCGGCTCGCCCCATTCCGCGTCGATCGGATCGAGCCTCGTCGCGTAGCGCAGCCCGGGGCGGAACGACAGCGGCGCCAGCTCGATCTCCAGTCGGGTGAAGCGCCGCGGCAGCTCGACGTCGGTCGGGGCTGCAATCCCCCCGAACTGAAAGTCGCCGCGTCCGGTGGTCACCCGCGCGAACCGTGGCGCGAGGAGCGTCGGCGCCGTGGGGAGCGGAGATTCGATTCGGTAGAGACCGTTCTCCGCCCCCAGCCAGACCGAGCCGTCTGCGTCGGGAAAAATCGTTTCGACCGACCGCGCCGGCACCTCGACCAGCGAACGGGGCGCGGACGACCAGCCCGCGCCTTGGCGCAGGAACACGGCGGGCGGTCGGCTGTTTCGCCAGACGTTGCCCGCCGCGTCCTCGGCCAGGAAGGAGAAATCCCCCTCCACACCGAGAGGGGCAAACGCGGAGTCCTCGACCAGGCGACCCTTCCCTTCGTCCAACCGGTAGACGTGGTTTTTGCGCACCGCGGCGATCCGTCCGGCGATCCGGAAGAGGCTCGTCTCGTCGCTGTCCGGAATGCGGCGGAGGGCGGAAGACGCAGCGGCGCCGGTGCGATTCCCCGGGGACCCCGGCGCCCCCGGCGAAAGATCGAGACCGAAGATCCCTTCGAGCGGAACGGAAAACCAGACCGTGTCGCCGCTCTCGACGATCGTGCGAACCTCCGCATCCGGCCCGGCGGCCGGTGCCACGAAACGCCAGCCGCCCGCCTCGCGCCGGAGGCTCGCCAAACCATGGTCTCCCCCGACCCACACCCGCCGCGGATCTCCCGAACGGACCAACTCGTAGGCGGTACCCACCGCGTCGGAGCCGGTCACGAGAGACGGCGCTCCGGAATCGGGGACAAGGTAGGTCCCGAACGCGGTACCGACCAAAAGCCCGTCTTCGATCGAGAGCAGGCTCCACCCCGCGGACGGCAACCCTTCGGCCTTCCTGAGGTGGAGCAGGCCGTTCTTCGGGTCTCCCGTCTCCTCCGTGAAAGCACCGGAAGGAGTGACGGCCCATATTTTTCCGCGATGACGCGCGGCCGCGTAGACGCTCCCGTCGAGCCCCGACCGCCGGTCGACGGTGGAGATCGGCGAGCCGATCTCCACCCGCACGATCCCGGAGTTGAGCGCCAACCACAGGCCCCCCTCAGCATCCAGAGCAACGCCGCTCACGTAGTTGTCGGGCAGACCGAGGCGGGTATCGATGATCTGGTCGATCGCGCCGTCCGGCCGCAACAACAGCAACCCGCCGAGAAGTGAGCCGAGCGCCCAGCGGCCGTCCGGCAGACGGCAGCTCGTGCCGAAAAGCAGTCGATTCGCGGAGGTCCAGGCCGAAGCCTCCGGCGCGAAAGGCACGGCGCCGCCATCGATCGGATTCATCAAGAACAACCCCTCGCCGCGCACCGAGACGAGCAGACCGCCGCCCGCGGCGGGAAGGATCTGATCGATCCTCTTGCCCAAGAATCGGTCGCCTCCCGGAATCAGCTCGAACCGATCGCCGGCCCGCTTGAAAATGCCGGTTTTGTCGGCCAGGTAGATCTCGCCGCCGAGCTCGAAGAGCCCCGGATAGGGCGGACCGGCCGCCGGCCGGGCGAGCGTAGTGACCTTCGCGCCGTCCCACTCGATCACCGCATCCGAGGTGAAGAACAGGAACCCCCGCGGCGTCGCAAAGACCGCCCCGACCTGCCCCACTTGGCGCTGGTCGGGAGGCAGGAGGTTCAAGAGCGAGACGAAACGCAGCTCGCCGGAAGCGCTCGCCTCAAGGATGCCGAGCTCATCGACGCCGCCGACCGCCACCCGCCCCGCCGCGTCGGTCGTGACCGAAAAGGCCGCTTTCGCCTTGCCGATCGCGAGAGCGCGCCACCAGGCGCCGTCGTAGATCAACAGGCCGCCCAGATTCGCGACGTACACCAAACCGCGCCGATCGGTCGCGACCCCGAAGTTCTGGACTTCGGCTTCCGGGACGGTCGGGATCACCTCGCGGATCAGCGGGAAACCACGCGCGGGCGGGGGGGCACCCTCTGCCACAACCGGCACGCCGAATCCCGTCGGCAACCAGAGACCGAAAGCGAGAAGGCGCATGAAGCGCTGGGAAGACCGGCGGCGCATGAAATCGACCTCGGGCGGGAAGCGTGGTGGCCGATTTTAGAACGGATCGGCGGCCGGAAGCGGTTGGGGTTCGCCTCCTCGGTCCTTCGGGCGCCTTCGGCAGCCGGGCGCTACGAGCATCCCGACAGGCGGACCCGGAACGCCTGCGGCTCCGCGGTGGACCAGAGCGCCGCCCGTTCGCAGCGGGCGGCGGGGGTGAGCACCGTCTCCCAATCGCGCCAGGGTTGGATGTCGGAGGGGAGGGCGAGCGGAAACTTCTCCAGCCCGGCGCGCATGCGGGCGACTACGACGAGCGCCGGTTCGGGGGCGAGCCAGACGGCCATCCGGACTCGGGGGCCGGGGCCGTCCTCTCCTTCCGGCGACGCGATTCGGGTGACCGCGGGGGCGAGCGCTTCGCCCCGGTCGAGGCTCTTGTCGTCGAGCGCCACCATTTCCCATCCCGCCCCTTGGCCGTGCGGCAGCCGATCGGCGAGCAGGCCACCGATCCCGCCGCCGGGGAGGTCCCAGCGCGCCCGTTGCGGCGGATGGAACAGCACGCCGCTCGGCAGGCCGAGGGAGCCCTTGCCTTCGTAGAACGCCAGCGCCGCCGCCGGGTGGTTCCCTTCCTCTCCGGCGACCACCAGCAGGATCGGCCGGTCGGCTTTGAGCTGGGCCGGATCGAACGGCGGCTTCTCGGGAAACGCTGAGCCTTCAAGGGTCAGATCGATCGCGTCGTCGCGATGCCCGAGGCGATAGATCCCGGCGGGAAAGCTCTCGGCCTGGCGCGCGAGGTGGAACGCGCCGAGCACTGCCGCCTCCGGCGCCCAGCCGGTTTCGGGAATCGCCGCGGGCGCGCCCACTTCGACGGTCCAAAGCGTTCCCTGCCAGGCGACGGTCGCCGGCCGATCGGAGACTTTGACGTCACCGCCCGCGAGCCAGGGGTTGCCGGCGATCCGGCCGGCGAGCTTGGCGACCAGCGCGAGCCCCGGATAGACCCGGGCGGAGACCCGCAGCCGCTTTTTCGAGCGATCGGCGCAGGCGGCCAGCTCGCGGGCCGGAGGCACGGCGAACGGTCCGAACGCGGGCATCGCCGGTTCGGCGGAGCCCGACAGGCGGGCGACCGCCGCGAAGTAGCTCTGCGCGTCGTCCAACTCCTCGGCGAGCGCGCCCAGGTTCTGATGAGGATAGGGAATCCAGAGACAGGCGTCCCAGGCGCCGGCCGCGAGCATTCGCGCCGGAACATCCGAGGCGTCCGGCACCGCCGAGCGTTCGCGCGGCCAATACCCGTACCCAATATGGCCGGCGACCGCGGCGAGCCCCGCGAGGCCGACGAGCACCCATTTCCCCCGAGTCATCGCGCGGCGGAGCTTATCTCGGAAGGGGCCTATCGACTTCTCTCGACCCAACCGAGGTCGGCCAGCTCGCGGGCCAGCTCCCCAAGGACCTCTTCGTCGCGCTCCCCTCCTCCGAGATCGACGAGATCCGCGGCCACCGCGGCGATCAAGTCGTTGCCGATCTCTTGAGGCGGGTAGGGGGCAAGCGGGGGCACCGCGCGCGCCGGGTGCGATGCGGCGCGGAGCGCTTCGACCGCTTGAGCGTAGGCGTCCGCCGTCTGCTGGATCCGGTGCTCCGCGAGGACGAACCGGCGGGCGTTCTCCCCCATCGCGCGGCGTAGCGGTTCGTCCTTTGCCAGCCGGCGGAGGATTTCGAGCAGCAGCTCCCCTTCGCTCTCGTCGGGCGGCACCTTGGCGCAGGCATCGTCCGGGATCTCGTCGAACGAGCCCCCTTCGGTCACGATCACGGCCCGGCCGAGGCCCAGCAGCCGCATCAGCGTGGCCGAGGTCTCGCCGCCGCTCGGGTACCGGAGGTTGATCGCCACGTCGGTCGCCGCCATCGCCGCGTGGAACGTGTCGAGATCGACCCGGCCGAGCGCGCGCACTCGGGAGGAGAGATCGGCGGGAACGAGCGCCGGCAGATCGTAGTCTTTCGAGATCTCGCCCACGGCCAGAAACACGGCGTTCGGCGTTTCGCGGGCAAGGGTGGCGAACGCGCGCAGCGCCACGTCCAGCCGCTTCGAGCGGGTCAGGAATCCGAACGAGGAGATGACGAACGCATCGGCCGGCAATCCGAGACGCGCGAGCACCTCGCTCCGCGGAGGAAGCGGCGGAGGCGGGGTCCAAGGGAAAGGAATCCGGAATACCGCCGCCTCGGGCCGGCTCGCGAGCACCCGCCGACGCGCCCCTTCGCTGTGGACCAGCAGCCCAAGGCTCGCATCGACCGCCCTTTCGAACAGCGGATAGCGCCAGGCGTCGAGGGGAGTGCCGGTCTCCAACGAGCCGCGCGCGAGCAGCTGCCCGCTCTTGCCCGCGGCATAGCGGATCTCTTCGAGGTACCGCTCGGCATCGCCCTGGGCGAGCGTCATCTCGCGCAACATGTGATGGAGCACGATCTCGTGCAGCACCACGATGCCGGGCACCTCCAGCAGGGTCGAGTAGGCACCGGAATGGAAATCGCCGTTGTTGCCCAACTGGTAGATCACCGCGTCGAACGGCCGCTCGGCCCGACGGGCGGCGAACGCGCGCCAGGGGAGGATCGGCACACCGCCCCATTCCGCCGGAGCGTCGAGCCGCGAACCCTCTTCGGCGAACAGCTCCAAATCGAACCGGGAGGAAAGATGCGGCAGCAGCTCGACGCAGTAATCCGCGATGCCGCTCGCGAGAGGCGGCAGCGGAGAAAACATCGCGACGCGCGGACCGGCGGCCATGGTTTGAAACTCGAACGCCGCCGAGCTACCCGAGCAGCCCGTCGATCACCTGGTCCCACGAGACGTCGCGCGCCTTCGCCGCCCCTGCCTCGCCGAGCCGCCGGGCGAGCGCCCGATCGGCATAGAGGGCGTCGAGCCGCGCCGCGATCGCCGCCGGATCGTCGGGCGCCACGACATAGCCGGTCTTGCCGTCCGTCACCCATTCGAGCACGCCGCCCGAATCCGCCACCGTGATTACCGGCTTGGCCGAACGGCAGGCCTCGACCGTCACGTAGCCGTAGTCTTCATCGTACGGGGCGTAGAACACGGCGAGCGCGCTGGAATACAGCTCGACCGCCCGATCGTCATCGATCCAGCCGAGCAGCTCCACGCGATCTTCCAACTTCAGATCGGCGATCAGTTTCTCCAACGCCTCGCGCTCTTCGCCGGTCCCGGCGATCCGGCAGCGGACGGGGGTTTTAGTGTGCTTCATCGCCCGGATCAACAGGTCGAACCGCTTGATCCGATTCAACCGCCCGGCGGTGAAGACGTAGTCGCCCATCTCCCCCGGAGCCAGCCGGTCGATCAGCCGCGGCGGCGGATAGAGCGTGTCGATCTTCATCCCGTTGTGCCGTTCGAGCCGCGCCGCGACATTGTCCGAAATCGCGTAGACCCGCCGCGCTTCGCCGAGCGTCCGCTCGTCCATCGAGCGCAGCATCTCGACCGCCCTACCGTCCCGGTCCCCGCGTCCTTCGACCGTGAAATCGCTGTAGCCGGTGCCGCGCAGGTCATAGGCCTGGCGCAGCTGATGGACCAGCCAGACCACCTTGTCGGGATGCTTGACGACATAGGAAGGAAAGCGGGTCGCGATC
>DATMZU010000677.1:0-52791 GCA_035607435.1 Thermoanaerobaculia bacterium
GGGCGGATCTGGTTCCTGGCCCAGAAGACCTATGACGCGATCCCCGTTCTCTGGACGAGCGACGGAACCCGGGCGGGAACCCGGCCGGTGGCGAGCCTCTGCCGCAAACTTTCGATCTGCGACTTCGGTCCCTACACCTCCGCCTCCCTTGCCGGGCCGGACCCGTCCGGACAGGGCCTCGTCGTGCGGGTCTTCGAGAGCTACGACACGAAGAGTCTCTATCGCACCGACGGCACCGCGGGCGGCACCGTGCTCCTGCACCGCTTCGCGGACCAAGGGTCGGGCTACGGGGAAGCCGCCACCGTGCCGCTCTATTTTCTCGACGGCTCGGATCTCTGGACGAGCGACGGGACCCCCTCCGGCACGCATCTCGTCCGCAGCTTGAGCGGTCTCGTGGATTTCACCCCTTTGCGGTCTTCGACCCGGGTGATCGACGGCATCCTGTACATCGCGTTCGACGGCGGCGAATGGCTGCGCTCGGACGGCACGGCGGAGGGCACCGTCGTGCTGGCCAACGTCGGCATTGGCTCGAACCCGACGGTCGAGCGGATCGGCAGCTCGGTCTTCGCCGTCGCGGCGGAAGGAATCTGGCGCACGGGCGGAAGCCCGGAAACCACCTCGCGGATCGAATGGCCGTTCGGGTTGATCCAGACCGCGGTCGAGAGCGGGGGCCGGCTGTTCGGGCTGAGCTACGGGCCAGGAGGCTTTGGCGCCGCCGTCTGGACCACCGACGGCACGCTGGCCGGCACGCGGAAGATCCATTTCGACGGCGGACCCGAGCCCGATTCGTACGTCCTCGCGGCGTTCGGCAACGGCGCCTTGATCTCCCGCGGAGCGCGCGAGCTGTGGCGGATCGACGGCACGAGGTCGCGCGGAGAGCGGCTGCACGAGTTCGAGCCCGAAAACGGCGGCTCGGGCCCGACCGACCAGATCGTCCTGGGCGGGCGGCTGCTGTTCACGGCGCTGGCCAACCCGACGAGCCGCAAGCTCTTCTCGTCCGACGGCACTGCGGCCGGCACGTCCGAGATCCTTGCGATCTCGCGGAACCCTTATGCCGAGCAAGGCGCCACCTACGATCCGGCGTACAGCTCGCTCACGCGCGCGGGAACGCGCGCCTTCTTCAATGCCCGGGGGCGGGTCTGGTCGAGCGACGGAACCCGCGAGGGAACCAGGATCTGGCAGCCCAACCCCTCGTATGCGGGGTTCGGGATGACCGCGCCGATCGGTTTGTTCGGGGATCGGTTCGTCTTCTCGGGAATCCGCGACCTCGACTCGAACCCGCATCGCTGCGATTCCGGCGAAATCGAGCCGTGGGTGAGCGACGGGGCTCACTTCATGAAACGGCTGCTGAATCTCAATCCCTTCCACTATGAGTCCTACGGGATCTGCGAGAACGTCGGCCTTTCCTCGGCGCCCGGGCGCGGCGTCCCGCTCGGCCGGATCGCCCTCTTCGCCGCGGACGACCACGTCCATGGGCGCGAGCTGTTCGCGACCGACGGCACCGAGGCAGGCACCCGGCTCGTCGCCGACATCAACCGCAAGCAGAGACCGATCGACGATCCGGAGCTCATGCCGCACCCGCCGAGGCTCATTGGCTTCGGCTCGGACCCCGAGAATCTGGTGCGCGCGGGAAGCCGCATCTTCTTCACCGCGGACGACGGCGACAGCGGGCGCGAGTTGTGGGTGACGGACGGCACGTACCGCGGCACCCGGCAGGTCGTGGACTTGACGCCCGGCCCCGGCAGCTCCTCGCTGCACGATCTGGTCGCGGTCGACGGCGCGGTCTACTTCTTCGCCTCCTTCGGCAGCGGCGAAGGCCTCTACCGGAGCGACGGCACGCGCAGCGGCACGGTCCTCGTGAGCGATCTTTCGGGCGCTTCCCAACCGGCGGGGCTCGCGCTCGCTTCCGACCGGCTGTTCTTCACGGCGGCCCGCCCGGAGACGGGCACCGAGCTGTGGATCTCTCGGGGTACGCCGGACACCACCCACCTCGTGACGGATCTGCGCCCCGGCGCGCGCGGCTCGCTGCCGCAATACCTCAAAGCGGTGGGCGAGCGGGTGGTCTTTGCGGCCGACGACGGCACCTCGGGGCTCGAACCGTGGAGCAGCGACGGAACCGCGGAAGGAACCGTCCGCTGGGGCGACCTCTCCCCGGGGCGCGACGCGAGCACGCCGGGACCGTTCAGCATCGCGAACGGCCAGATCTTGTTTGGCGCCGACGACGGCGAGCACGGGCGCGAGCTGTGGGCGATTCCTTTGACGGATCTGAACGGAGAATAGGAGGACGTGATGCGATTCCTGCTATCCCGATGCGCTCTCCCGTCCGTCGTCCTTCTCGTCTTCGCGGCGGCGCTCGCCGCGCAGGCCCAACCGCACCTCGTCGCCGATCTCAATCGGCGACGTGTGCCGGCTTACCTCCCGTCCCAACTGTCGCGAGGTGTCGAGCACGGCGGCGTGCTCTACTTTTCCGGGCAAGATCCGCAGCACGGCCGCGAGCTCTGGCGCTCGGACGGCACCGCGGAGGGCACCTACGTCCTGGCCGATCTCTGCCCGGGACGCTGCGACGGCGGAGGTCACGCCCTCGGCTTTTTTGCCGGGTCGCTCTATTTCCTGGGCAACGATTCCGAGCACGGCACCGAGATCTGGCGTACGGACGGGACGGTGGGCGGGGAGGAGCTCCTCGCGGATCTCTGCCCGGGCACTTGCGGGACCGAGCCGAAAAGTTGGGTCGAATGGCGCGGAGAGATTTGGTTCCTCATCGTGGCGTCCGGGTCACCCGTCCTCTGGACGAGCGATGGAACTGGGCAGAACACGAGGCCGGTCGCAACCTGTGACGATCTGGGACTGTCCTGCTTCGATGACAATACTAGCGCCGGCCTATTAGGACCGGACCCGTCCGGTCAAGGCCTGCTCCTATGGGTCTTCACCTCCGACCACCCTAACGTTGCTCTCTTCCGCACCGACGGCACCGCCGCGGGCACCGTCCTCCTGCATGGCTTCGCGGACCTGTTTCAGACGGTCGTCGAGGCCTCCGGACCGCTCTACTTTCTCGACGGGCTCGATCTCTGGACGAGCGACGGCACTCCTGCCGGCACCCGTTTCGTGCGCAGTTTCGACGATCCGGAGCAAGGGGATCTTTTCTCGGTCAAGGTCGTCGACGGGATCTTCTACGCGATCTTCAGCAATGGCGACTGGTTGCGGTCGGACGGGACGGCCGAGGGCACGATCAAGCTGGCGCAATTGGATTTCAACTTCTACTCCGGCCCCCAGGTTGCGCGCATCGGCGACACCGTCTTCGCGGTGACCGCGAACGGGGTCTGGCGCACGGGCGGAACTCCCGAGACCACCGTCCGGTTCGAGGGTCCGCTCGGGAATATCGAGAGCGTGATCGAGCGGCCGGACCGGCTGTTCGTCATGGCCCGCGGCGACGGAGCCCGTTTCGTTTGGACCCTCGACGGCACCGGCGAAGCTCGGCGAATCCACCTGGCCGGCCCGCCGCCCCCGGATGGGGAGATCGCCGGATTGCAGAAGGGGGTGTTGATCTCCCGCGGCTTCCGCGACCTGTGGCGGATCGACGGGGCGCGCATCGAGCGAGCACATGACTTCCAGCCCGAAAACGGCGGGTCCGGTCCGATCGACCAGATCGTCTTCCGCGGCCGCCTGCTGTTCGTGTCGTTCGGCGGCGCCGACGCCAAACTCTTCTCTTCCGACGGCACCGCGGCCGGCACGACCGCGATCAACGCCGAACCCCTCTACGACTACAACGTGGGCTTCGACTACTGGCCCTACAGCTATTCGCTCACTCGTGCGGGGAAGCGCGTGTTCTTGCGGTCCGGGAGCATCCTCTGGGCGACCGACGGTTCCCGCGCGGGAACCGGCCCGATCTACCCGAGCCTTGCCCATCCGCGCCTCTTCCTGGGGGCGCCGATGGGGTTCGTCCGCGGCCGGTTCCTCTTCGGCGGCAATCCGTTGGGCACCGTCCGTTGCGACCCGGGTGACAACGAGCCGTGGGCGAGCGACGGGACATCGGGCGGCACGAATCGGGTGCTCAATCTCAATCCCTTCTTCGAGCCCGACGACGACCCGCAGTGCGAAATTGTGAAGCTCTCGTCGTCGCCGGGCCCTGGGGTCTTGCTCGGCCAGGTCGTTCTGTTCGCTGCCGACGACCTCCTGCATGGCCGCGAGCTGTTCGCGACCGACGGCACGAAAGTCGGCACCCGCCGGGTCGCCGACCTCAATCCGAACCTCCAATCCAACCCCTACTTCCATCCCGATTCCCCGGAGCTCGGACCCGAACAGGTCGGCGTCGGCTCGGACCCGAGCGATCTGGTGCGCGCGGGAACCCACGTCTTCTTCGTCGCCGACGACGGCCGGACCGGGCGCGAGCTGTGGATCACGAACGGCACGCACCGCGGCACCCGGCGCGTGGTCGATCTGGCGCCCGGACCGGCCGGCTCGACACCTCACCACCTGGTTGCCGTGGGCGACGTCGTCTACTTCTTCGCCGCGCACGGCGCGGGCGATGCCTTGTACAAGAGCGACGGCACCCAGCGCGGCACGGTTCGGGTGAGCGACCTTGCGGGCGCTTCGGAAGCGCGGTCGCTCGAAGTCGTCGTCGGCAAGCTTTTCTTCGTGGCGTACCGCCCGGAGACGGGCACCGAGCTGTGGGTCTCGGAGGGCTCGGCGGAGACCACCCGCGAGGTGACTGACCTGCGTCCCGGCCCGCGCGGCTCGCAGCCTCAGAACCTGAAGGTCGTGGGCAGCCGGGTGATCTTCGCGGCGGACGACGGCACTTCCGGGCTCGAACCGTGGATCAGCGACGGCACCGCGGAGGGCACACACCGCTGGGGCGATGTCGCGCCGGGGCGCGCCGCGAGCACGCCCGGCCCGTTCAGTCTGGCAAACGGCCAGATCCTCTTCGGCGCCGACGACGGCGAGCACGGGCGGGAGCTGTGGGCGGTGCCGGTCGGCGACCTGCCGAACTAGCGATCGAGAAGACACGGAGGCCGTCATGCGAATTCAATTCCGGCGCGCGGTTTGGAGCCTTTTCTTTCTCGCGTTCGCGGCGGCCTCGGCCGCACAGGCCCAGCCACGCCTCGTCGTCGATCTCAACCGGGAGAGGGCCAGGATCGAGTCTCCACCGGGTCTGGAGGGGAGTCTCGAGCACGACGGCGTGCGCTATTTCATCGGTCACGATCCGCAGCACGGCGAGGAGATTTGGCGGACCGATGGCACGCGGGGCGGCACCTACCGCCTGATCGATCTTTGCCCAGGAACCTGCGGCGGCGAAATCGAGCTCCTGAGCACTGTCCGCGGGACCCTCTATTTCCTGGGCAGCGATGGGGAGCACGGCAGGGAGGTCTGGGGCACGGACGGAACCGTCGGGGGAGAGAAACGACTCATCGACGCCTGTGCGGAGCCTTGTTGGAATTTTTCCACCGGCTGGGCCGAGTGGCGAGGTGAATTTTGGGTCCTGTTGGAGTCGACTTCCGATCCGATACCCGTCCTCTGGGCCAGCGATGGCACCCGGGAGGGAACCCGGCCGGTCGCGAACCTATGCACCGATCTCTCCTTTTGCCGCTCCTACCCGGATGATCCCTCCTCCTTTCTTGGCGGACCGGACCCCTCCGGACAGGGCCTTCTCCTGTGGACCTTGGCCGAGGACTCTCGGTCTTCCCTCTTTCGCACCGACGGCACCGCGGCCGGCACCGTCCTCCTGCATCGCTTCGGCGGGCTGCTCTCGGCCAAGGACGGTTCGAAAGTTACGCCCGCGAGCTTCACGACCCACTTCGGACGGATCGCGCGCACCGCCGCCGAAGCCTCGGATCCGCTTTATTTCCTCGATGGACGGAGCCTCTGGACGAGCGACGGGACTCCCTCCGGCACGCACCTCGTCCGCAGCTTGGAAGGGCTGGTGCAATACGAGTTCTTGCAGTCGTCCGAAGTCGTCGGCGGGATCTTTTACGCCACTTTCTACGCCAACGAATGGTTACGGTCCGACGGCACGGCCGAGGGAACTTTCCTGCTCGGGCCGGTGGTGACGGAATCCGGCGTCCGGGTCGCGCGGATCGGAAATTCGGCGTTTGCCCTCACCTACCGCGAAATCTGGCGTACCGGAGGCACCCCTCAAACCACTTTCCCGTTCGAAGGGCCGGTCGGAGAGATCCTGCACGTGGTCGAGCAGCCGGATCGGCTGATCGTCATGAGCAGGGAACAAACCGAAGGACCCTTCCTCTGGACCACCGACGGCACCCCCGCCGGGACCCGGCGGATCCAGCTCGGCGACGGGCCGAGCCTCGACCCGCACGTGATGGCGGCGTTCGAGGACGGGGTGCTGGTTTCCCGCGGGGACTTCCGCGGGCTCTGGCGAGTCGACGACACGGGAGCCGAGCGATTGATGCACGACTTCCAAATCAGGAACGGCGGCTCCGGCCCGAACGACCAGATCGTCTTGGACAACCGGCTGCTGTTCTTTTCGCTGGCCAATGCGCGGAGGGCGAATCTCTTCTCGTCCGACGGCACCGCGGCCGGCACGATCGCGATCCCCGCGGCGGAGGGTCGAGGAACCCCCGACTATCTGCCGTACGAGACCGTGCTCACCCGCGCGGGCAAAAAGGCGTTCTTCGGCTCCAGAGGCCGAATCTGGTCGACCGACGGGTTTCCCCAGGGTACCCGGTCGTTCAGGCCCCCATCCTCCTACACGAGGTTCCGCATGGAGGCGCCGATCGGGTTTCTCGGCGGCCAGTTCATTTTCTCCGCGAACCTCGACGTCAACGAGATCCCGCATTGCCCCCTGGGAGACAGCGAGCCGTGGGTGAGCGACGGAGCACACGGCACGAAACAGCTGATCAATCTCAATCCCTTCTACTGGGAGGACTATGGGAACTGCACGGCCGCGGACCTATCCTCGTCGCCCGGCCGAGGTGTCGTGCTCGGACCTGTCGCCCTGTTCGCCGCGGACGACCTCCTGCATGGGCGCGAGTTGTTCGCGACCGACGGCACGAAAGCCGGTACCCGACTCGTCGCCGACATCAACCGCAAGGTGAGGCCGTTCGACGGCTCGGGTCTCCTACCGCGCCCGCCCCATCTCGTCGGCGTCGGTTCGGACCCGAGCGACCTGGTGCGTGCGGGAAGTCGCGTCTTCTTCGTCGCCGACGACGGGAAGACCGGACGCGAGCTATGGGTCACGAACGGCACCTACGGCGCCACCCGGCGGGTCGCGGACCTGGTGCCCGGTTCCGGCAGCTCGACGCCGCGTTACCTTGTGGCGGTCGGCACCTCGGTCTATTTCTTCGCCGCGCACGGCACGGGCGAGGGGCTCTTCCGGAGCGACGGCACGCGGCGTGGCACCGTGTTGGTGAGCGACCTGGCCGGCGCTTCCCAGGCGCGGGACCTCACGGTCGTCCGCGGCAGATTGTTTTTCGTGGCGTTCCGCCCGGAGACGGGCACGGAGCTCTGGACCAGCGAAGGTGGCCCCGAGACCACCCGCGAGGTGATCGACCTGCGCCCCGGGCCGCGCGGCTCGCTGCCGCAAAATCTCAAAGCGGTGGGGGCGCGGGTCGTGTTCGCGGCAGAGGACGGAGAGTCCGGGCTCGAACCGTGGAGCAGCGACGGCACCGCGGAAGGTACGGTCCGCTGGGGCGACATCGCCCCGGGGCGCGACGCGAGCACGCCCGGTCCGTTCAGCATCGCGAACGGCCAGGTTCTCTTCGGCGCCGACGACGGCGAGCACGGTCGGGAGCTTTGGGCGATTCCGCTGGCGGACGTGGCCGAGGCGGCGGCTCCGAGGTAGGCTTCCCGGCCGCGCGTCCGCCGTGCCAGAATAGGCGGGAGCTGTTTTTTCCGCGAGGGCGGGTCTCCGCCCTCGATCCGTCTTCTCAAAAAGCCGTTTTCCTTCAAGAACCCGATCCGGGAGGCTCCACGATGTCCGATAGCGCAGAGCGCAAGCTGGTCCGTTACGAAGTCCGCGAGGGTGTCGCCTACCTGACGCTGGACGATCCGCCGTTCAACGGCTACACCCACGAGATGATGAAGGACTTGGACGCCGGGATTCTCGCGGCGCGCTTCGATCCGGAAGTCCACGTGATCGTGCTCGCGGGCGAGGGGGAGAAGTTCTTCTGCGCGGGCGCCAACATCAACATGCTGAAGGCGTCCGACCCGACGTTCAAGTACTACTTCTGCCTGCACGCCAATGAGACCCTGAGCCGCCTGGAGCAGACGCCGAAGCTGGTGGTGGCCGCCCTCGAAGGCCACACGGTCGGCGGCGGGCTCGAAATCGCCATGGCGGCCGACATCCGGATCGCCAAGCGCGACCCGAAGAGCAAAGTCGGTCTGCCCGAGGTGAACCTGGGCGTGCTCCCGGGCACCGGCGGCACCCAGCGCTTCGCGCGCATCGTCGGCAAGAGCAAGGCGATCGAGATGATGACGATCGGCAACCTGATCTCCTTCGAGGACGCCGAGGGGCTCGGGATCATCGACCGGATCTTCGACGGCGACGACTTCATGGGCCAGATCCACGCCTACGCCCGCCAATTCTGCCCGCCGAACAAATCGTCGAAGGTGGTCGGCCGGATCAAGCGGTCGGTCCAGTCCGGGCTCGAAATTCCGTTCGAGAGCGCTCTGGCGATCGAGCGCGAGCTGCAGCAGATCCTGTTCCAGGGCGAGGACGCCAAGGAAGGTCTCGCGGCCTACATCGACAAGCGCGCGCCGCAGTTCAAGGGGGCCTAACGTGGCCGACGTCGCCGCAACGCTCGCCGCCGAACCGAAGTTGCCGCCCGCCCAGCTGTTCGTGGGCGGCGCCTGGGTCGAGCCCGAAGGGGGCAAGACCTTCGCGACCACGAACCCGGCGACCGAGGAGACGATCTGCGCGATCGGCTCGGCGAGCGCCGGAGACGTCGATCGGGCAGTCGCGGCGGCGAAAGCCGCCCTGCCCGTCTGGTCCAAGAAAACCGGCGCCCGCCAGCGCGGCTTGCTGCTCTGGAAGATCGCGGACGAGCTGGAGCGCAGGATCGACGAGTTCGCCCTGCTCGAAACGCTCGACAACGGCAAGCCGATCTTCGAATCGCGCTACGTCGATCTGCCGACCGCGATCGAGGCGCTCCGCTACTTCGCCGGCTGGGCTGACAAGGTGTCGGGCGACACGATCCAGGTGCAGGGGCCGTTCTCCTTTGCCTATACCCTGCGCGAGCCGGTGGGCGTGATCGCCGCGATCACGCCGTGGAACTTCCCGATCATCCAGGCGATGTGGAAAATCGCGCCCGCGCTCGCGTTCGGCAACACGGTGGTGCTGAAGCCGGCCTCGAACACCCCGCTCACCGCCCTCAAGTTCGCCGAACTGGCCGTGGAAGTGGGCCTGCCGGCGGGGGTGCTGAACGTCGTTCCGGGCGGAGGGGCGACGGTCGGCAACGCCCTCGTCGGGCACCCGGACGTGGCGAAGATCACCTTTACCGGTTCCACCGAAGTCGGCCGCGATCTGATGAGAAGCGCTTCGGCGATGACCAAGCGGCTGACGCTCGAATTGGGCGGCAAGTCGCCGAACATCGTCTTTGCCGATGCCGATCTGGACGCCGCGATCAAGGGTGCCTACACCGGCATCTTCTACGGCAAGGGAGAGGTCTGCGCGGCGGGCTCGCGCCTGTTCGTCGAGCGCTCGGTCCACGCCGACCTGGTCGAAAGGCTGGTCGAGCGGACCCAGAAGCTCAAGCCCGCCGACCCGCTCGATCCGAAGACCCGCCTCGGCTCGTTGGTCTCGATGGCCCAGCGCGAAAGCGTCCTCGGCTACGTAAAGATCGGTGTCGAAGAAGGCGCCCGGCTCGCGACCGGAGGAGAAGCCGCGAACGTCAACGGCAAAGGCGCCTTCATGCAGCCGACCATCCTCGACAACGTCGCCAACTCGATGCGCGTCGCCCAAGAAGAAATCTTCGGCCCGGTCCTGGTGGTCATCCCGTTCGAAGACGAGAAGGAAGCCATCGCGCTCGCCAACGACTCGATCTACGGCCTGGCCGCGGGCGTCTGGACGAGAGACGTCGGCCGAGCCCACCGCGTCGCCCACGAAATCCAGTCAGGCACGGTCTGGATCAACCAATACAACTGGTACGACCCGGCAGCCCCCTTCGGAGGCTTCAAACAAAGCGGTTTCGGCCGCGAGCTGGGCAAAGACGCGATCGGCTACTACACGGAGAGCAAGACCATCTTCGTCGGCAAGTAGCCGAAACCTCAAAGCTGTTCCTGGAACCGCCGGCGTCCTCGCCGGCGCTTTTGTCCTTACCGTTAGCCGGGCCATCGTACTGCTCCTCATTGTTGATCCCAGTACCCCCTGAAGCGAAAACAGATGCTTGAGGCCGTCTACCTGGCTTGAGGTGGATTTCTAGGCCCATGCCCTAGCACCGACCGCAACCGGGAGCACTGGAGATTCAACCATGTCAGCGTTCGCGTCGCAGACCGACCAATACCCATCGCTCTCCCTCCGAGACCTGCTCCTCGCCAGAGATCGTTACCATGCACAGCTCAGCGAGCTCCAGAACGTGGTCTCAACCGCTGTCGGTCGCTACCGAATCCGCAAGGGTGACTGGTACGAGAAAAACCCGCCCTGGGAACGTCGGCCCGATGGCTTCAAACGTATTGAGGGTGCACGGACGTTTACGAATTCGGTCGTGACGCCTTGGTCGTGGCCGGCAGTGCTCGTCTTCGTCCACACCTGGAAAGAGCCAAGCGCGTTTAAGGATCGCCCTTACGACATGGTGCCGCAGACTCTCTTTCTGCCAGACGGCCGTGGCGTGCCGACGTGTGTTATCTGGCTCGAGGAAGTGTCCGCGAATGACTTTCAGGCGCCGCAGCTCAACTTTCCCGACAGCTTCATCGGCGGAGGTTTCCTCGTGGAATCCCTCCGCGAGGGTCGCTTTCGCTTTGGCTCCGTCGGCTGTTTGGTGACGGACGGTTGCCGAACCTACGCACTGACGAACCGGCACGTCGCAGGTGAGCCCGGCGCGGAGATCCTCGCTAGGCTCGGCGGAAAGCGAGCCCGCATCGGAATCGCTGCCCCAACAAGCCTTGGCAAGAAAGCACTGGATGCTGTCTACGAGGGTTATCCAGGAACCAACACGCTCCTCAACCTCGATGCGGGGCTGATCGAAATCGATGACATCGATCGATGGACAACCCAGGTCTATGGTCTTGGCGAGTTGGGTGAGCCCGTGAATCTCTCCGCCACCAACTTGAGCCTTCATACAATCGATCAGCGCGTGGTCGCCTTTGGCGGCGCATCCGGGCAGCTCGAGGGTCAGATCGTCGGTCTTTTCTACCGGTATAAGTCTATGGGGGGCTTCGACTACGTGACCGACGTGGTCATCGCAACAGGTGAGAGTGGCCGGAGCACGCTGCCCGGTGACTCGGGAACGCTGTGGTGCTGGGAAGAAGACCTTCCTCAGGCAACCGACTCGTACGCCGCGCCTGGGAGCCAACCCAGTCCGCCTCAGAGGAGTTCCGACCAGAAGGAAAAGATCCGCCGCCCGCTCGCCGTGCAGTGGGGAGGGCACGCACTCGTCGAGGGAAACGGGCAGTGGAAGAAGTATCGATCGCTCGCTTTGGCGAGCTTCGTAAGCACCATTTGTCGGGAATTTGACATCGACATCTTGCGGGGATGGAACACGGGCCTGCCAGAATACTGGGGAGCGCGCGGGCACTACAGCGTGGCCTACCACGCGACCTTCCTCGCACGGGGCAAGCTGGCCGATCTCATCGAAGCAAACCGCTCAAACATCTCAAAAGACGAAGCGCGCCTCATGAGTGGAAGTGGTATTCAAGACGACCCGAACGAATTCGTGCCGCTGACGAACGTTCCCGACGAAGTTTGGAAGTTGTCGCCCAACAAGGCCAAAGGCGGAAGACCCAATCGCGACAACCCCATGCACTACGCCGATGTTGATCATCCCTATCCCTTGGGGCACCAATGGGCGGGAAAGAATCTCTTAGAAGTGATCTTGGAGGACGAGCAAAGGCTTACGCCACAAGTTTTCTGGGACTATTATCGATTGACTCACGCCCCGAACATGGGATCGCTTCCATTCCGGGTCTGGCAAATCTTCGACGTGGCGGTAGAAGCGAGACTAGCGAAGGACTGGGTTCGGTTCGTCTGCGCATGTGGCATCTTGGGCCACTACGTTGGCGATGCGAGTCAACCGCTCCACGGCTCTTTCCTCGCTGACGGATATCCGGTCGAAGGTCAGAAAGAGAAGCGCGGGGCCGGTGTGCATAGCGGGTACGAAAAAACGATGATCGAGAGGAAGCGGCGGGATCTGCACGATGGAGTGAACGCAGCGCTCGCCGATCAACACGCGACAGGTGGTATTACATCAGGTAGGGCGGCGGCCTTCGAGATCATCAAGCTTATGGCCGAATCCCAAGAACAGATTCCACCAAGCGAGATCGTCGACGCTTACCTTGAAGACAAAAGCAGTTCGGCGCTCTGGGCCGTTTTGGGAAAACGAACCATCCTGCGAATTGCCGCCTCTTCAATGCTTCTTGCTCGGTTGTGGACATCAGCGTGGGAGGCGGGCGGTGACGACACAAATGTGCTCGACGAAGAGCTGGGCGATGTCGGTCAGGCGGCTCTTTCAGACCTATATCGAGACGATCAACCAGAGTTCTTACCTTCCATGACGCTCCGTAAGGTCGCGGTGGCACTCGGCTTCGATCCAATCGACGAGACTCCCTGATGACCAGGCTGGGCTAACTGTCGTCGCGTACCGTGAGTGTTGGTTCCAACACGGGACCGTGCTCCGAGTCATAAGCTGCCTGAAGCTTCGCTTCATTAACAGGAACGGAGACGGAGAACTCGGTGTTCCTCTCCTCCGCCGTGCTGTAGTTACGCAGGATTCCGGCACCAATCTCCACATCCCCGTCTTTCAAGCGCAGCCGGATATCGACCCGGCGGTCAAAAGAATCGATAATCGAGACCAAGCCTGCAACGATCAGCTCAAGAGTCCGAGCCTTCTTGGGGCCCTTGTATTGCTTGGCCACCGTGAGGCTGAGAAGAGACGCGTCCTTGTCACAAATATAGTTGCGCACTTCCGCCAAACGCTTGGCAGATCCGGGCTTGAGCCCGAGGATGTTTGGCAAGGGTAAGTCCAAGATCATCGGTGACTCAAACTGCACGATCTTTGGCGCCGAGGCTTCTCCTTGTCTTGCAGTCACTTGGGGAGCTGCGAAAATCGGCAAGGCCGCGACCAGCAAGGCGAGAGTGATCAATAGCACCGTTTTTCTTTTCATTTTTTGACTCCAAAGTTTTTGATCGAGATTAGGTGAGAAGAGGTGGACTTTGAATAGGGAGAGTGGGAATGGGGCGGGCTTTCAGCCCTGGTTTTACGGTGCCGGGTCGCCTACCTGGGGCTTCGCCCCAGGCTATTATAGTGGCGCGCCTTCGGCGCTCAGGATGTCGTGTGCGTGAAGGGTATCAATGATTCATTTCTATGCAACCGAAGGTTCTTGCATTTCTGAGACACCACGATCGCAGTAACGGCGTGCGGAAATCTCTCCTGTTTGCTTCACTTACCGTGACGCCGAGTAGGAGGGCCGAAGGCCCTATCTATAATAGCCTAGGGCAACGCCCTAGGTTACGGTTCGATCCATAAAAACCCCAGGGCTGAAGGCCCGTCCCATCGTTCTCGGCGCTTTACCCAAACCGCGCCAGCACCTGAAACCACCCCCAAAGCGTCAGAAACGACACCGGAATTCCGACCCCGACCAGCAAGGCGGCCAGCTCGCCGTCGAGCCCGTATTCTTGGGCGACGATCGAACCGGTGATCATCGGCGCCATCGCGGCTTCGAAGACGGTGACCTGGAACACGGGACCGCGCGCGCCGAGGAGGAGGCCGAAGATGGCCAGGGCGAGGAGCGGTGCGGCGAGCAACTTGTAGGCTATTCCTGCACCCATCTCGCGGCGGCGGCTCGCGAGGCCGCCGAAGCGGAGCTGAATTCCCACCGAGAGCAGCGCGAGCGGTGTGAGCGTGTCGCCCAAGCGCGTGAGCAGCGCATGCGCCCAATCGGGGTATTCGAACGGCCGCAGGGCGATCGCGATGAGCAGGGTCAGGAACGGTGGAAAGAGCAGAACCTTGCGGGCGATCTCGGCGGCGGAGGTTTTCTCTCCCTCCCGTGCGGCGAGCCGGGTGGCTAGGAGGATGCCGGGGATGTTGAGGCAGAGGAACGTTCCGAGCTGGTCCGCCATCACGCCGACGCCGAGGAGGCCCTTGCCGTAATAGGCCTCGATCATTGGCAGGCCGACGAACGACGTATTGCCGAGCGCCGCGGTGAGGCAGAGCGCCCCCGTCGCCTCCCGGCTCAGGACACCGAACCTCCAGAGCAGCAGGAACAGTCCGGCCCCCACCGAGAACACCAGCCAGGGCATCAGCGCCGGCAGCAGCAGGCTGCGCTCGAACTTCAACCCATGGACGTGCTCCAGCACCAGCGCGGGGAGAGCGACGTAGAGAACCGCCAGATTGAGCGGCTTCGAGCCCTCGGCGCCGACCTTCCCGCTCACCCGTAGGAGGATCCCGGCGAGGAGGCAAACGGCGAGGAGAACGAGATTACTCATGGGGAGGAGACGCTATCACCCGGTTTCCAGGGCCCGCCCCAACCCTCAGCTCAACAACCGTTCCAAATCCGCCGCCGTCAGCTGTTTCAACAGCCGGGTGTCCTGGCTCACGATCGCGTCGGCCAAGGCGCGCTTTTCTTTCTGTAGCTCGATGATCTTTTCTTCCACCGTGTCGCGGGCGATCAGGCGGTAGGCGAAGACCGCCCGGGTCTGGCCGATGCGGTGGGCGCGGTCGATGGCCTGGGTTTCGACCGCGGGGTTCCACCAGGGATCGAGCAGGAAAACGTAGCTTGCGGCGGTGAGGTTCAGGCCGACGCCTCCTGCTTTGAGGCTGATCAGGAACAGGCTGCAGGCCGGGTCGGTTTGGAAACGATCGACTTTTCCCTTGCGATCGACCGTCTGGCCATCGAGGTATTCGTAGACGATCCCGGCGCGATCCAGACGGTCACGGACAATCGCCAGAAACTTGGTGAACTGGGAGAAGACGATCGCCTTGTGCCCTCCCGCCTGCACCTCCGCAATCTGTTCGAGCAGCGCGTCGAGCTTGGCGCTCGGCTCCTTGAGCAGGCCCGGATCGATCAGCGCGGCGTGGCAGGCCGCCTGGCGCAGGCGGAGGAGCGCCTCGAGCACGATGATCTTGGCGCCGTTCAAAGAGGGCGCGGCCTTGCCGAGCAGCACCAGGCGGTAGTGGTCCCGCAGCTGGTCGTAGCGCTTGCGCTCCTTGACCGACAGCTCGCAGAACAGGGTCTGCTCGGTCTTCGGCGGCAGCTCCGTGAGCACCTGGTCTTTGGTCCTCCGGAGCAGCAGGGGAGAGAGCGCGCGGGCAACGGTCGCGAGGGCCGCGGGCGGCAGCCAGGCGCGTCCGGCGTGGTCGGCGAGGACCGGGAGCTGACCGAGCAGGCCGGGGTTCAGAAACTCGAACAGCGACCAGAGCTCCCCCAAATGATTCTCGACCGGGGTGCCGGTGAGCGCCAGGCGATGCCGGGCGCGGATCAGGCGGCAGGCTTTCGCGGTCTGCGAGGCGGAGTTCTTGATCGCCTGCGCCTCGTCGAGCACCACGAGATCGAACTCCATCTCGCGCAGACGGGGGAGATCGAGGCGCAGGGTGGCGTACGTCGTGACCAGCACGTCGTAACTTCCGAGGTCGGAGGCGAGCCCGTGGCGGTCGGCGCCATGGAAGATGCCGAGCCTCAAACCCGGCGTGAAGCGCGCGGCTTCGTCCGCCCAGTGGGGAACGACGCTCTTCGGCACCACCAGAAGCGACGGACGCCCCGCGGGGAGCCCCTGCGCCTTGCGCGCCGCGAGGTGGGCGAGCAGCTGGATCGTCTTGCCCAGACCCATGTCGTCGGCGAGGCAGCCGCCCAACCCGAGGTCGGCGAGCAGGCCGAGCCAGGCGAGGCCGATCTGCTGATAGGGCCGGAGCGCGCCGACGAAGCCCTCAGGCGCCTCGGCCGGAGCGAGCCGATCGAACGAGCGGAGGCGCTCGCGCGCCCGGGCGAAGATCGCGTCCACCTCGACCGCCGGCTCCGCGGCGAGCAGGGCATCGAGCACCAGGGCCTGGTGCGCGCCGAAGCGTAGCGCTTCGCCCTCTCCCGCTCCCGCCGCGAGGCGCGCCATCGAGCCGTAGCGCGCGAGCCAATCGGGGGGCAGCAGTCCGACCGAGCCGTCGGCCAGTTCGACGTCGAAGCGCCCCTCGCGCACCGCGCGTAAAAGCTCCGGCAGGCGGGCCGAGACGCCGCCGAAATCGAGCGCGCCGTCCAGGTCGAACCAGTCGATGCCGGAAGCGACGCGCAAATCGAATCGGCCGGGCGCGCGCAACGGGCGCCCCTCGATCTCGACCTGCCATCCCTGCTCCTCGTGGGTCTTGAGCGCGGCGAAGAACTCCGACGCTGGAATCCACGCCATGGGACCCGCGAGCAGCCACCCCGAGGCGAGGAGCTGTTCGCGCCGTCTCGCCTCTTCGACGAAGTCGCGGGCCAGCCGCTGTCCGGGGACGCCGCCCGGAAGGATCGGCCGCGAATCTTCGACCGACACGCGCTGATCGCCGTAGGCGAAGCCGAACTGAGCACCGACCCGATGGCTCTCGCGCGGGAAATAGACCTCGATCCAGGGGACCGGCGGAAGGCTCTCCACCCGCGGGCGCAGCCGTTCGGGCACGTCGAGCGGCGGCAGCCGAGGATCGCTCCACAGCGTTTCGAGCGCGGCGCCGATGTCGCGCTCCGGAATCTCGACCATCTCGTCGCGGCGCAGCAGGTTGACCCACGGGAGCGCCTCGGCTTCGACCGCGAAACGTGCGGCCCGATCGGCGAGGAAGACGACGCCGGAGGCGAGCAGCAGACGCGGGGCCGTGAGCGGAATCTCTTCGCCCTCCCGCAACAGCCGTCCGGTCAGCCGGAGCATTCGCTCGTGGTCCTCCAGGGCGAGCGTGAAGCGCCAAGGCGGCCCGTCGTCCCAAGCGAGGGACTGCGGCTCGGAACCCTCGTCCCACCAGCCGAAATGCCCGGTGGCGCAGAGCATCGGAACGACCACGGGTACGAGCGCGGCCGGTACGGTGGCCGACGAGAACGAGGAACCGTAATAGCGTCCCATCGAGCGCCAATTCGACTCGGGAAGGGTCGCGAGCAGCTCGATCGCGGCGCGAACCTCCAGCGGCGCGTCGTTCGAATAGCCCGAGCGCAGGACGAACGCCCGGCGTTTGCCGCGCTGGCCGGTCTTCAACGTCGGCTGCTGGACGAAGTCGACCTTCAGCTCGCCGCGCTCGGTGAGCGTCGAAGATCCCAGCGGCACCAACCAGACGAACGGCGGGGAAGAGAGGACTTTCGTCGGGCTCCCGTACCCACCGTAGGGAGCCGGTGCGGTCGGCCGGGCCGTCGTGAGCCCCGCCAACTTTTGCCTCCAGGGACTCGCGGGTGCCTCCGCCAGCGATCGCCCGCCCAGGAGGGCGAGAGTCGGCCCGAGGTCGATCGCGGCGTCGGCGTCGCCCAGCTCCAGGTACAGCTCATGCGAACCGGGAACCCGCTGCGCAAGCCCCAGCCGGTCCATCTCGATCAGCGTCGCCCAGATGTGTTTGCAGACGTCCGCTTCGGCGTAGGGGCAGGCGCAGTCGACTTCCAACGTCAGGTCGGCGATCGCGAGCCGCCAGTCGATGCGGACCCGGTAGACCTGCGCGCCCTCTCCCTTCACCGTGGCCATGAGGAACGGCTCAACCTCCGGGGAGCGCACGATGCGGACGCGGCCCTGACGGGCGTACGACTCCCCGCGGCTCCTCACCGCGCTCGAAACCGAGCGGCGACATCTCGCGGTGAGACTTTTCATGACCAAAGCGTACTCGATGCGCCGCGTTCGGACGACCGGCTAGCCCTCTCACGGCCTCTCCGGTAACATCCGAATTCAAATCGAATCGAGCGTACCCCCAAGCTCATCTGTTCCTTCTCTTTTTCACCCGCGCGCAAACGGTCTCGCGGCGGATCGTGGAGGGTAAGACTCAGCCCATGGCACACATCCATCCGATCGAGCCGATCGCGACCGTCCTGCTGATCGCCCTGTATTTCTATCTGCGCTGGAAGCGGAAGGCGGCGGACGGTCCGGCGCGGCCGAAGGCCGTCGAGCCGAAGATCGCGATCGAGCGGCCGGCGAAGGTCGAAGAACCGCCCGAGGTGGTCTACGCGAAGCTGCGCCGCCGGGCGCTGGACACTACCCCCGAGGCGCTCGGGGTGGCCAACGATCTGGCCCCGGGCGATCCGTACGCCCTGCTGATGGAGATGGGCATGCCCGGCACGGTGGTGACGCTCGCCTGTTTCGCCGACGGCGATGCGGGCGTCTATTACCAGACGGGGGGCGGCATGATCGGCGGGCGCGCGCACGAAACGGTACGCAAGGCGGCGAAGGCTTTCATCGCCCAGATCAAGCCGCTAGTGGTCGGAATGGGAAAGATCGCCGATCCGCCGCTGCCCGATCCGGGCCGCGTGCGATTCACGGCGCTCACCCCGGAAGGGGCCTTCACCGCCGAGACCGACCGCGAGGCGCTCGCCGACCGGGACAACGCTCTGTCGGCCTTGTACTACAGCGGCCAGGAAGTGGTCAGCCAAATGCGCGAGGTATTGGTGCAGAAGGCTTAAGGGCGGGCCGCCCGTTCCTGCGGGCCGCTTCGGCGTCCACCAGCGCGCAGAGCGCCCCGGCCTGAATGCCGGTGCCGGCCAGGGTGATCCCGAACGGGGTTCCGGCGAACGTTCCCTCGTTCATCATCATCCGCCGCCGACGCGAGGGAATCCGTTCGAGATAACGCTCCGGTCCGAGGATGCGGAAGCAGACGAAATCGAACAGGAAGTACGGGCGAAACGACGCTCCGGAGATGTCGGACCAGGGGAATTGCAGGTCGAGGCGATGGTCGTGAATGCCCTGCTCGTCGATCGTCAGATGGGGGCGAGGCAGAAGAGCGCGGTAGAGCAGGAATGCGCCGGCCGGGCCGAAGAAGAGCATCGCTTGCCAGCCGACTTTCGAATCCCAACTCTTGAAGGCGATCAACGCGCCCGCCGCCGCCATGCCCAGCGCGAGGATTCCGCCGAGGAGGATGATCGAGCGGATCGGCGCGATCACCAGGGGAAGAGAGAGCGGCCGGTCGGGTTGCCGCGCCGTGCGCCGCGCGATCACCGCCCCGCGCAGAACACCGCCGATCAGGCCCGCCGGAGCCAGGGCGAGGAACGAGGCGAGCCGGCTCGCCGCGAGGGGAACGTCCACGAACTGGAAATGGGAAGTGCCCTGGCCGAGCCCGATCAGTCCGCCGACGATCGCGCCATGGATCGCTTCGCGCCACCCGGCGATGCCGGCGGCGAGGTAGCCGGCCAGCGCGGCGGCGAAAAACGCGAAGGCGGCGTTCCGCGCGAGGTGCGGCAGCGTCGCGGCGGGGTGGTCGAAGCCGCCGCGGAGGCTGCCGGAGGCCATGGAGACGATGCCGAAACCGAGAAACGCTCCGAAAATACCCAAGGCGCTACGCATCCAGCGGTTCATGGCAGCTCTACTCCCAGACCTGTTCGATTTTGTCGCGTTCGATGCGCCAAGCGCCGTCGACCTTGCGGAGGAACAGGCTGCCTCGGTACTTGTCGTTCTCGCGGGTTCCGTCCAGAACCAGCTCGGCCTGGTCGCCTTTCGTCCGGCCGCTGGAGATGGCGATCGACGGCAACGCCAGGGACGGGAAGGCGAACAGGAGGTCGTTGCGCAGGCTCGCCTCTTTCTCCTCGGCCGGCTGCTCCCCGAAGCCGTCGAGCCGGGCGGCGATCTCCTCGCCGCAGGCCTGGGCGATCGCCGCGCGATCCGCACCCGGTATCGCCGAGCGGCAGCCGAGCAGCCACTTTCCGGGCTCGCCGCCGTCTTTCGGCAACGCCGCGATGCCCTCGGGCCGGGCGATCGAAACCGCGAGCGTCAGATCGATGTCGAGACCTTCGCCGCCCGGTTCGTCGGCCGCCTTGGTGCGGATCTGCCCTAAGACCTTGCCGTTTTCGATCGTCAGGTGCGATTGCGCGGCCTGCGAGCGCGAGCTGCAATAGCCGCAGGCGGCGCCGCCCGGCAGGCGGTAGGCGGCGCCCTCCCAGGCGGCGTCCTCTAGCGCGACATCCAGAGTGACGGCGCCGGTGTCCTTTTCGGTCTGGCGGTCGAGCTCCCCCACCACGTCGAGCACCGCGTCGAGCGCCTTCCGGTCGAGCCGGCTGCCGGTCAAACGGACTTTGATCACCGTCTCGCCGCCGAAGAACCCTTTGCCGGGGTAGGCGTAGGCGTCGGCGATCGAAAAGCTGTCCCCCCCCTTGGCGAACGTTCCGGTGGCGGCGACGGAAGAGGAGGCGATGAGCTCTTGCTTCCGGTGTTTGTGCTTGCCCCGGCGCTTGGCCGCCTGCGTCGGCGCCGCGGCGATCAGGACCGCGAGGACGCAGAGGACGACCAAGCCGGGCACGCGCGAGGCGAAAGGCTTCTTGAGGTGCTGCGGCATTTCCAAACGCTCGGCCTAGCGGACGATCTTCGCCATCACGTGCTTGATCTGAGTGTAGTCCTCGATCGCGTACATCGACATGTCCTTGCCGTACCCCGACTGCTTGTAGCCGCCGTGCGGCATCTCGGAGACCAGCGGCATGTGGTCGTTGATCCAGACGCAGCCGAACCGCAGCTTCCGTGCCGCATGAAGCGCGCGGTTCACGTCGCGGGTCCAGACCGAGGCGGACAGGCCGTATTCGACGTCGTTCGCCCAGGCGATCGCCTCGTCGTCCGAGCCGAACCGGGTCACCGTGACGACCGGTCCGAACACCTCTTTCTGAACGATCTCGTCGGTCTGCAGGGCGTCGGCCACGACCGTCGGCCGGTAGTAGAACCCGCGGCCGTTCCCGACCCCTCCGCCGGTCAACACCCGGGTGTGTCCCGTGCCTTTGGCGCGCTCGACGAAGCCGGACACCCGGTCCCGCTGCTCGGCCGAGACCATCGGTCCCAAGGCCGTATCCTCTTTTTCGATCGGCCCCATCTCGATCGATTCGACCGCCGGCACCAGCTGCTCCAAGAGAGAGTCGTAGATCCCCTCTTTGGCGTAGATCCGGCAGGCCGCCGTGCAGTCCTGGCCCGAATTGGCGAAGCCCGCGAACTTGATCACCGAAACCGCCAGGTCCAAATCCGCGTCGTCGAAGATCACCACCGGCGCCTTGCCGCCCAGCTCCAGATGCACTTTCTTGAGCGTCGCCGCCGCGGCGCGCGCCACCTCTTTACCCGTCGCCACGTCGCCGGTGAGCGAGACCATGCCGACCTTAGGATGAGCGACGAGCGGCGCCCCCACCGGCAACCCATGGCCGGTGATCACGTTGAACACGCCCGGGGGAAAGATGTCGGCGGCCAGCTCCGCGAGCCGGAGAGCGGTGAGCGGCGTCTGCTCGGAGGGCTTGAGCACCACGGTGTTGCCCGCGGCGAGCGCCGGACCGATCTTCCAGATCGCCATCATCAACGGGTAGTTCCAGGGGGCGATCAGGCCCACCACGCCGATCGGCTCGCGCCGGATCATGCTGGTGTATCCGGCCAGGTACTCGCCCGCGGCCTTGCCTTCCTGGCAGCGGGCCGCCCCGGCGAAGAAGCGCAGGTTGTCGATCACGAACGGCAGCTCGGAGCGGGCCAAGGTGATCGGCTTGCCGACGTTGCTCGCTTCGAGGGTGCTGAGTTCCTCGGCGTTCTGCTCGATCCGGTCGGCGAGCTTGAGCAGCATCAGGCTGCGCTCCGCCGGGGTCGAATCGAACCAGGTCTCAAACGCCGTGGCCGCCGCGGCGACCGCCCGATCGACGTCCTCGCTCGAACCGTAGGGGACGATCGCCAAGGGCTCCTCGGTGGCGGGGTGGATGAGCGTCTCGGTCTGGCCACTGGCCGCGGCGGTCATCTCGCCGTTTACGAACATCGAATAGGTTTTCATAGGCGGCCTGCTCTTTTGCCTCAGAACGAGAACGAGGCGCCGACGGTGACGACCGTCTCGTCTTCCGAAGTCCCGGTGAGCGACGGATCGGCCTCGCGCCGCTTGTCCAAGCTGTCGAGCGCGATCGAGCGCTGGACCGAGCCGTGGATCGAGAAGTTTTCGCGCAGCTGGATCGGCACGTTCACCCCGAACAGGGCGTCGTTCAACGTGCCGTCGCTCACCGCCTTGTTGTTGTAGCCGAAATCCCAGCCGACCGAGCCCGAGAAGTCGAGGCTCGCCTTGCTGCCGAGCGGAAAGCTGTGCGAGACGCCGAACGAGCCGTAGCCGCCCTTCACCTTGTCGTTGTCGTACCAATAGCTGATCTTGGGCGACAGCGGCCCGCCGAACCCGAGATAGCCGTAGACCTCATAGGTGTCCAGGAAGACCAGGATTTGCTCGGCGTCCTCGTTGTACTGATAGCTGACCGCGCCGAGCGTGAGCGTGGCGCTGCCGAGCGGAATCGCGTACTCGGCCCCGAGATCGACCTCGCGGTAATCGCCGCCGGGAATGTCTCCGGCATAGCCGTAGCTGTAGATCGACAGATTCCCCAGCCCGAGCAGGAGGTACGGGGTGAGCACCTGCTCGTCGTCGAGCAGGTCGGAGCCGCGGAACAAGTACTGGCTGCTCCGATCGACGCCGGCCGTCAGACTCCAGCTCTTTTCCGGCTCGCCCTGAGCGAAGCCGGGCGCGGCGAACCCGGCGAGCCCGGCGATCACCGCGAGGACGAGAAGGGCGGAAAGCGCGTGACGCGAGATCTTCATAGGTCATTCCCTCAGGGTCGAAAAACTCGAAGCACCCGATCCGCGCCGCAGGCGCGCCGCCGATCGGATCGCTTTCGAAGAATAAACTGGGGGTAGTCTACTGCGTCCGCGGCCGCGAACAAGCGGGCAAGGAGAGGCACGATGGCGATCGAAGAACCGAGCTCGTTCCAACAAAAGCTGGCCCCCCTCCTCAAGAGCCAGTACCACGCGGCGCTCGGGATGTTGAAGCTGGGGGTGGAGCGCTGCCCGGAGGATCTTTGGCTGGACCGCGGCCCGGTCAACCCGTACTGGCGGATCGCCTACCACGCGCTCTACTTCACCCACCTTTATCTTCAGCCGAGGCTGGAGGATTTTCGTCCCTGGGAGCACCACCAGACGGGAATGCACGACCTGGACGACGTCCCGGCCGAGGACGAGCTGCTCGAATGGCTGGAGCTGCCGCATCGCCCGCCGCAGACCGGGCCGTACACGAAGGAGCAGATCCTCGCCTATTGGGAAATCTGCGACGGGATGGTGGACCGCGTGGTCGATTCTCTCGATCTCGAAAGCGCCGAGAGCGGCTTCAGTTGGTACCCGATCTCGAAGCTGGAGCACCAGCTCATCAACATCCGCCATCTCCAGCACCACACGGCGCAGCTCGGGGACCGCCTGCGCAACGCGACCCGCGACGTCGGCGTCGAGTGGTACGGCCGGTGGCCGCGGCCGAAGCCGTAGATCGAAAGTCCAGGCGCCCGCGAAGCGGGAAGAGACGCGCGAGAAACGGCTGGAGAAGCTGATCGAGGCTTCGGAGGCGGGCCGGCGGATCTGAAATACGGCATAGAATCCCTCTGTTTCCTGGAGAATCTATGAGCGCAAGCCGCCTCTTCCTTCGCCGTCTCGCCACCGGGCTGGTCTCAAGCCTGATCGCCCTCCTCGTCGCGGGAACCGCGGCCGCCGCCAAGGATCACATTTTCGAACTGACCGACCCGCGCGGCGACGACCATGGGGACGGCTCGCTGCGCTATCCGCTGCGCTATTACGGCATGGCCCCCGGCGATCTCGACCTCACGTCGTTTTCGGCGCGGGCGGTGGCCGGCGGCACGGAGTTCGAGGTCGGCTTCGCCAATCCGGTCCGCGCGACCGGCCGGCGGACGATCGACATCGGCGGCACCAATCTCGACGCGATCGCCCGCTTCGGTTTCTACACGGTGAACGTCGATCTCTACATCGACACCGACCGGAAACCGGGCTCGGGTGCCACCAACACCCTACCGGGCCGGCGGGCGGAGATCGATCCGGCGTTCGCCTGGGAACGGGCGGTGGCGCTCACCCCCCGGCCGTTCGACGCCAAGACCACCCTGAAGCGGATTCTGCTCCGTTCGCTCAAGGACGAGCTGCGCGCCAAGGACGGCAGCCTCACCCGCGACCAGGCGGACCTGATCCAGACGACGCTGCCGGGCGATCTCGAAAGCCACATCTTCTTCCCGAACCGGATCAAAGCCTCTGGCCGGACGATCAAGTTCTTCGTTTCCGAAGGTTTCTTGGGCGGCGTGGCGAGTGCCGACTGGGCCTACACCGTGGTGGTCACCGGCTGCGATATCGACCAGCGTTTCGACCTCGGCGACAAGCTCCCGGTCCGGGGCGCCGACAACCTATTCATCCTGCCGGTGGCGCCCGGAGGCAACGAAGACAAGCTCGGCGGCGGCCAGGAGGACGACGAGCTCCAGCCGCCGATCATGGATCTTCTGGTCCCGGCCGGATTCACCCAGGAGAAGATCCTCCGCGACTACGACCTCGGCAAAGGGCGCCCGGTGCGGTTGCCCGGGGTGGTTCCGGCGGCCAAGAAATAAAAGGACCCAAAGGACTGCAAGGACACCAAGGACATAAAAACATAAGGACACTGCCGCGCGGCGGGCTGTCCTTGGAGTCCTTGGAGTCCTTTAGGTCCTTTCCTTGGGAGGGCGGGGGCGCACCCCTATTTCCGCGCCGTTCCCTTCTGTACCCGCGCCCGGCCGCCGCCTTTGACGTCCACCGAGACGCCGCGCCAGGCGTCCTCTTCGGGGCGCTCCGAGTAGTAGCCTAGGACGTACTGGTTGCGCAGCTCGTCCAGGATCGTGCCGAGCGCGCCGGCCACCTGGCCGATCGAGTCGATCACCTCGATCCGGCCGCCGCTCTCTTCCACCGCGCGTTCGAGACCTTCGAGCTCCCGCTCGTGCCCGGCGGCGTCGCGCCAGATCGACCAGCGCCGGGCCGGGCCGCGCTGCTCCTCCTCGCGCCGCAGGCGGACCCAGTAGAGCGCCATGGGCTCGTCCTCCAGCCGTCTGCGGATCCAGGTCATCGACAGCACGCTCTCGATCTCGCCGCCGTCGGAGAGCAGGATGATCACCCGCCGCCCCGCGCGGGAGGCGAGCCGGTCGATCGCGAAATAGAGGGCGTCGTTGATCGCGGTGCCGCCGCCCGCGCGCGCCCCGGAGAGCGCGAGGTCGAGCACGGTCGGCACGCTGGTGAACGGGGTTTCGAGCTGCAGACGATCTGCGAACAGCAGGAGCTTCGCCTCGTCGAGCGGACGCATGGAACGAAAGAAGGTGCGCGCGCCGTCGAGCGCCGAGTCGAGCCGTTGGCCGCTCATGCTGACGCTCGAATCGATCAGCAGAGCGGCGGTAAAGGGGATGTCGCCGCGCTCGAAAGTGACGACTTTCGGCCGGGCGCCGCCGCGCTCGCGGATGGTGAAATCCTCGCGGCCGAGGTGGTCGGATCCTCCCGTGACCGTGACGTACAGCTGCCGCAGCAGGACGTCGATCGTCAGATCGGTCGCAATGTTCGGCGTGCGGATCATCGCGCTCGCGACCGCGGCACCTCCCGCGCCGTAGGCCACGGCTTCGAAACGGTGTCCGACGTTGTCCTGGCCGACGTCCACGACGAGGCGGAACGGGGCTTTTTCCGCGCTGCCCGCCTTTTTGCCGTCGAGGAAGAATTCGACCCGCGAGACCCCGCTGCCGGCGGCGGCCTCGACCCGCACCTCGACCGGTCCGAACGCGGCCTGATCGGCGGGCGGGCTGGTGATCGCGATGCCCGCGGCGAACAGGGGGAGACCCGCCCCGAGGGCGATCCAGGCGAGCGCGCAGCCGACGATTCGGTAGCTACCACCGCGTCGCAAGCTCATCGCGCGCCCTTCGTTTTGCCGTCGGGACCGAGCGCCGCGGCGAGCGTCGGGAGACGCTCTTTGCCGGCGCGCTCCAAGTCCAGCCAGAGCGCCTCGATCCGCCGTCTCGGCAGCTGGTCGTAACGCAGGCGCGGAGAGATGCCCGAAGCCCCTTGCGGCGTCCATTGCGCGAGTTTTTCTTTCGCCGCCGCCCCTACGGCCGGAACCGCGCCGGGGAGATCGGCGAGCGCGGCGGCGAGCAGCAAGAGCTTCTCGTCCTCGGGAAAGCTCGCGAGCCCCAGGGAGAGCGCGCGGCCCGCGGCGGCCGGGTCCTTGGCCGCGATTTCGAGCCGCGCGAGCTCCTGGCAAGCGAGCGCGAGCGGCCAGGCGTCGGCGTTGGCGTCCAACTTCGGACTTTCCGCGGTGCGGCCATGGAGCGGCGCGACGATTTTGCCCAACAGCTCCCGGGCGCGCTTCGCCCGCCCCAGCCGGGCCGTATTGACGGCGAGGCGCACGGCCACCTCGGGGTCGGTGGGACCGAGCGCCGTCAGCCGTTCGAGGCCGGCGACCGCCGCGGCGTAGCGGCCGTGGCGCTCGTCGCCCTGCGCTTGACCGAGGAGAGCCTGCGGCTGATCGGGGTCGAGCTCCAGCGCGCGCTTCAGCTCCGCCTCGACCAGGCTGGAGAGACCGCTGCGGTCGAGGTTGGGAGTCAGGCTGACCAGAAACCCGGCCGCGAGGCGTTTCGCCTCGGGTGTGGGGACGGCCCGGACATACAGCTCCGCGAGGCTGCCGACCAGAATCACGGCGTGCATCGCCGGCTGGCGCTGGTTGCGCTTCTGGTAGTCGCCGTGGAGCGTGCGGTAGAGCGCCATCAGCGGCACCAGGCTCTCCGGATTCCGCCGTTCGAGCGTGCGCAGCACCGTGCCTTCGAGGCCGGTCAGCTCCTCCCGGCTGGCGGCTTTCGGTCCGGAGAGCAGCGGCACTTCGAACGCGGCGATCTCCTCGCGCGTCTTCGCCTCGTCGTCCGCGTTCCAGCGCGCCAAGATGCGGGCGTAAGTGGCGCGCAGGGCCGCGGCCTCCGACCGGCGCCAATGGCCCGGCGCGTCGGCATCGTCGGCGCCCGTGGCTCCCGGGAGCCCGACCGTCGCGGTCGATCCGGACCCCGCTTCGCGCCCGACCAAGCTCCGCGCCGGATCGCCCGGGGGGATCAGCTCGAACGCCAGATAGGGCGTCTCCCCGAGCCAGAGCGAGGGAAGCTCCTGCGCGGCGGCGTCGAGCGAGAAAGCGGTGAGCCATGGGCCTTCCGAATCGCCGCCCGTCGAGAATCCGGGCCCGAGCCGGGCCGGCTCACCGGCGGCCGGGACCGTGACCGGAATCACGCGCAGGCCGATCGTTTTCGAGGCAGCATGCCCGACCAGGAGGCGCAGGCTGTAGCTGCCGGGGCGCAGCGCGAAGCCCCCGACGAAGCGAAAACCCTTCTGGCGCAGCGTCTCGGCCGCCTCGGGGATCTCGACCGTTTCGAGCAGCGAGGCGACGAGCGCGCCGCGGGCATCGAGCGCGTAGATCGCCACGTCCACGGGCAGCGTCGCCAGGCCGTCCGATTCCACGGCTTGGGCGAGAGCGCTTCCGGATGCTTCGACCACCAGCGCGATTTTGACCTTGTCGGGCGCCGCGGCGTTCTTCCCCGGAATCGCGATCGCCCGGGCCGCGATCGCCACCGGGCCGCCCTGCTGGCCGCTCCAGAGCAGCGCCGCGGTCTCGACCCGCAGGCCGCCGGTACGCAGGACCCGAACCTCGGCCGGCGGCGCTTGGGCCTCGGCCGCGTCGTTCGTAGCGTTCTCGGTCTCCGCAGGGAGCGCGGTCTCCGCAGGGAACGCCGCGATCGAAGAGGCCGAGGCGACGTTGAGTCCAGCGGCCAGCAGGAGAACGGCGCGCGCGCGGATCGGGATCATTCCCCCTCAGAGAGCGCCGGGGGCGCCGGGAGCGGTGTCCTGCTCCGGGGGTTTCGGAGAAGCCAGCGGTATCGCGGCCGGAGCGGGCGAATACTGGGTGAGCACCACCGCCTCGGCGCGCCCCAGGTCGTCCCAGACCCCCGCGGCGACGCGGTGCGCGCCGGGCCGCAGCACGAGGGTCACGCGGACGCCCACGGTCTGGCCCAAGGCGGTGAGCAGGCTTTCGTTCGGCACCCGGATCGGCGCATCGACGATCGTGATCGCGGACAATCGATCCTTGCCGTCCTTGGCGCCGACGTAGATCCGCAGTTTCCCCTCGTGGACGTTCTCCTGGGGCAGCAGCACCAGTTTCGCCATCGGCACCTTGACCAGCAGCGCCAACTCGACCGTGTTCCCCTTGCCCGGCCGCTCGGCTTCGATCTCGACCTGCGCGTCGAGCGGGTTGGCCTCCGGGCCGGCGTCGGACGGGGAATCGAGCAGCAGCGCGGTCGCCGTGCGCTCCTTCATCCGCTCGTCCGTGGTCTGGTCGCGATCCGCTTCGCGATGGCGGATCTGGTACCGCTTGTCGCGCATCCGCACGTCGATCGCATGGAACTTCTTGTCGGCGGCCCTAGTCGGCGAGTAGCTCAACAGATAGGCGCTGGTCAGCTCGTTCTTGATCTTGTTCAAGAACCGGCCGGGGTCGGCGTTCGCCGCGGCGGCCAATCCGCCCGTGCCCGCGGCGGCGATCTGGATCGCGAAAGTGCGCGCAAACTCTTCGTTCCGCCCCAGATCGGTCGGCAGCAGCGCCTCGCCGGGATTATCGGCCGAGACCCCCAGGCTGCCGTCGGGCAGGGCGAGGCCGTAGATCGTCACCCGCTGGGCGTTGGCGTGTTGGGTCAGATCTTCGATCTTGGTCGTGGTGTCGTCCGAGAACGCCTCGATCGTGTTCATCATGTCCTGAAGGGGGGTGCCCTCGTACTTCCGGCGGAACGCCTCGATCAGCATCTCGGCCGGGCGCAGCGACAGGCCGCCTCCCACCCAGAGCACCGCCCGCCGCCCGGGCAGGCCGGACATCGCGTCGATCACCGAGGAGATCGCGGCGATCGTCTGCCGGTCCTGGGCGTTCTGCTGCTGCACGTACAGCCGAATCCCCGATTCGACCGAGCCGGCCTCCATCTCCGAGCTGTCCGGCCGCTCGCCGCCCGAAGGCAGACTCGCGCGCTGGATCTCTTCGAGCACCCGACGCCGCGCGGCGGAGGCGTCGAGCCCGCGCGCCGGCCGGTCCATCTCGTCGCGCAGCGCCTTGCGCAAAGCCTCGCTGTCGCCCGGCGGGATCTCGGAGAGGCGCAGCCCGCCGTCATATCCGGCAAGCAGCACATGGTCGTTCCGCCCGGTCCGCGCGTCGAAGAAGTTCTGCAGCGATTCGCCCAGCCGCTTGCGCGCGAACGGAGGAAGGCTCAAATGATCGACGAACACGGCGATCTGAAGGCGACCCTCCGGCGTGTCGGCCAAGCTGCCCGTGCGCAACGGGGCCGGCTCGGCGGAGGAAGGAGCCGGAGCCGTCTCGGGACCCGGAACCTCGCCGGTCGCAGCCGGACCGCCCGTCACTCCCGGCCCATAGAAATGGGTGATCTCCACCCGCTTGCCGTCCTCGAAAAGCTCGAAGTCCGCCGCCGAGAGCCCGGGAACCGGCTGCCCGCTCTTGTCCGTGACGACGACCTCGACGTTGACCACCCGGACATCGACCGAGGCGAAGAACGTCGATTCATCGGCCAAATCCTCCGCCTCGGCCGGTGGAGTGGCCGGCTTGGCAGGCGCCGCCGCGGCAACTCCGAAGGCGGCGATCCCGGCCGCCGAGAAAAGTAGAAGCAGGACGGCTCGTCGGATGAGACGGACGATCGATGGCACCGGGTAGAGCCTCCGAGTTGTGATTCGAAGCCGGATCGTAACACCCGCGACGACCCGCCAGCATCCCAACCGGGCCGAGTTGCCGGGAGCTGCCGTGGGCGGCGGGATGGACGGGTCGGTTACCTGGCTCCCGCCCCGAACACCTTCGGCGTCGGCATCTTCGAGCGGATCTCGTCGAGCACCGTGGCCGTCACCAGATCCACCCCGTTCTTCTCGCACCAACTCTCGACCGACCGGGTGACCATGCCGCGCACGAAGGCAGGAATGCGCTTCATCCGTTCGCGGGCTTCGGGCTCCCAGCGTAGTGCGGCGGCTACCGTCGTGCCGTATTCGACCGCCTTGGGCCGCAAACGATCGACGGCGGCCTGGAGCGTGCCGGGTTGGTGGGTGCAGAGGGGATCTTCCGCCATCACGTCGCCGGTCATGCCGTAGGCTCGCGCCCGGCAGCCGCCGCACATGGAATTCAGCTCGCAGGAACCGCAGCGCCCTCCCAGGTTGTTGCGTTGGCGAATCTGGGTGAACAGCTCCGAGGTGTCCCAGATCTCGCGCAGGCCGGTGGCTCCCGGATTGCCGGCCAAATTGCCGGCGAAGAGCGGCAGGTAGGGGCAGGGGGTGACGTCGCCATTCGGCCGAATCCCCAGGTAGTGCGTACCCGCCGGGCAGCCGCCGGCTCCGCCTTCGAAGCTCTTGGGGAAGGGAGCGGGCGAGTCCGAGGAGAGAAGGGTGCGGACGAAGTGCGGGGCGCACTTGGCGTTCACCAGCATCTTCGACGACCACTTCCGCTGGATCTCGGCCAGTTGCGCAAGCACCTGGTCGTATTCCTCCGGGGCGAAGTCGCTGACGAACGAGCCCCGGCCGCTCGGCACCAGGAAGTAGACGTTCCATACCTTGGCGCCCAGCTCGTCGTGGGCGAAGGCGGCGATCTCTTCCAGCTCGTTCCGGTTGTGGGCTCCCACGGTGGTCTGGACGATGAACGGCAGGCCGACGCGGGTGAGGATCTTCGCCCCTTCGACCGTGTTCGCCCAGGCGCCGCGCACTCTGCGGAACGCGTCGTGCCGGGCGGGGTCGAGCGCATCGAGCGAGAGCGCCAGGCCGCGCACCCCTTCGGTCTGAAGGACCCGCGCCAGGTTCTCAGTGATCTTGACGCCGTTGGTGCCGACGACGACCCACAATTCCTTCGAAGAGGCGTAGCGGATGATCTCCACGATGTCGCGCCGAAGGAGCGGCTCGCCGCCGGTCAGGATCGTCACGCACTCGGGGGCGAAGGCGGCGATTTCGTCGACGATCCGGTAGCACTGCTCGGTGCCCAGCTCGCTCCGGTCGGAAAACGCCGGAGTCGCGAGCTTCGCCGGGCCGGCGTCCAGATAGCAATGCTCGCAGGCCAGGTTGCAACGGTAGGTGAGGTTCCAGGAGACGACGTACGGACGCGAGAAAGCCGCCGCCGCGGGGTCTGCCGGCCGCCCGAGTCCGGCTCCGATCGGAACGACGGCTTCCACCTGAGGCTACATCCCGAACCGCGACCGCGCCGCGGCGAGCACTTCCTCGTCGATCAGCGCCTGGCCGTTCTCTCGGGCGACCATCTCGATGCCGGCGCGCGCCATCGGCCGGACCATCTCGGGAATCGCCTCCAGACGCTCCAGGGCGCCCGCGGTCCATGAAGGGCCGGTCGGAGCGGTGGCAATCCCCGGCTGGGTCGTTCCACCGAGCATGGCGGAGAACGGGCACTTGCCGGCGGCGGGAGCGTCTCCCGCTGCGGCCGCCATTCCGGCGGTCATGCCCGGAGCGCCGGGGTTCGCGATCGCCGCCGCGGCGGCCGGGCCGATGCGCACGCCCAAGGAACGGACCATGTCGGTCTCGTGCTGGTTGGTGAGCATCGCCATCTCGTACCCGCAGGCGGGGCAGCTATAGACCACGGCGAGCGAACCGGGCTCGCTCTCTTCCGTGGCGCGCATTCGCATCGGGGTGTCACAGGGGACGCAAAGGAACTTCATGGGACCTCCTCGAGGCGTTCGATCAGAGTGCGGGCGGTCGTAAAGAGCGCCGCGGCGACGAGGCTCCCTTCCGGGACCTCCGTGATCGCGCGGCCTTCGTCGGAGAGGGCGGCCAGCTGGGGGTCGAAAGGAATGCGGCCGAGGCAGGGGAGCGCCAGGCCGGACGTCTCCCGGCTCTCGGGGAAGAGCGGCCGGACGGTGCCGCACCCGGCGCAGGCGTAGCCGCTCATGTTCTCGACGTAGCCCAGCAGCCGATTCGGCAGAGGGGCGAGAGCGCTCGCCGAACGGGCGACCACCCCCCGCGCCAGGGCGGACGGGATCGAGACCAGAACGACCGACGCCTCGGCCCCCAGGAAGTCGGCGAATTGCGCGGTGCGTTCCGGCCCCGGCGGCAGATCCACCAGAAGAAAGTCGAGGTTGCCCCAATGCACCGCGGCCAGCAGCTCCGCGAGCTTCGCGAACTCTCGCGTCGCCCGCCAGACGTGGGTGTGCTTCGGAGAGGCGCTCGGCCAGCTCAAGGCCTCGCCGTCGGCGAGCAGACTGCCGACCGAGAGAATCCTCAAGCCGTCGCGGCTCACCGGCAGCAGCAGACCCTCGTCGCCCGGAAGCGGCGGAATGTCCGCCACGCCGCAGAGCATCGCCTGGCTCGGGCCGTTCAAGTCGGCGTCCAGAATGCCCACCTTCTTGCCCGACGCGGCAAGCACCGAGGCGAGCTGCCGGGTGAGCGTGCTTTTCCCCACGCCGCCTTTCCCGGAGCCGATCGCCACCACATGGCGAATGCCCGCCATCCGGCGCGCGATCGAGGCTTCTAGATCGGCTACCTGTTCGGCGACTCCGGAACCGCCATCGCCATCGATTTGGGAGTAAGACTTCATGATTGGAGGGCCAAAGTGGGGGCGATTGCATCACAGAGCAGGAGGCCCCACAAGGGGAAGTGCGGCGAAGATGGCGCCAGCCTCATCTAAGGTCCAGGTAGGCGTCGGAGCGGCGTCTAAGCACATCGGGTCTCCTGGCCATCCGATTGCAATCGGACCCTTTCCAATGAACTTCCGAGGCTCCCGGCGACGGGGCCTCATCCTTGGGGAGGCTCCGATGGCGATCCGTAGCGAGGACTTGAACCGGCTGACGATCGGCACGCCGTGCCCGGCGTCGTGGGAAGGGATGCAGGGAGACCGGACGCGCAGGTTCTGCGCCGAATGCCGGCGTCACGTCTTCGATTTCGAGCGGATGACCCCGCGCGAGATCCGGGCGCGGGTCGAGGCGGACCGAGGCCGGTTGTGCGCGCGGATCACCCGGCGCGACGGCCGTATTTCGGTACTCGAAGAACCCGAGCCCGCCGCATCGACCGAGCCGGCTTCGGTCCGGACCGACCGGAGGGTGTCCTCGATCGCGGCCACCCTCGTCACCGCCTGGCTCGGCGCCGGGGCGGTCCACGCCCAAGAGTCGTGCGTTCCGATCCCCTCCGCCACGCCGCCCGCGATCGCGGCGGACTTCGGGCCGAACGGTTCGCCGGGGATCGGAACGCCCGCCGGGGTCGCGATCCTGCGCGGGCGGGTGACGGAAGACGCCGGGTTTCCGCTTCCCGGTGTCACCGTCAACGCGTACCGCCATCCGAACGGCCGCGCCTTCGTCGCGGTGACCGACCGGGCAGGAGAGTTCCGGCTCGAAGGTCTGGAGGCCGGGGCCTACGACGTGGAGGCGACGATCGAAGGTTACGAGGCCGCCACGCGGCACGATCTGGTCCTCGCGCCCGGAGGAGAGGGGCAGGTCGATCTCGCCCTGTCGGCCTCGCCCGAGGATACGGTGACGGTGCTGACCGGCGAGACCGCGCTCGTCCCCAAGTCGCCGAGCGAGCTGTTCGCCGAAAGCGATCTCGCGGTGAAGGCGGTCACAGGGGCTTCGACCGTGATCGAGCGGCAAGGGGAGTACGTCCACGTGGCGACCGACCTGCGGATCGAGACGTCGTACAAGGGGGGCGGCGCGGGAGAGACCGTCGCCTATCTCCACTGGGAGCGTCTCGCGGCCGACGGCGAAAAGATCGAAGGGAGCGCGAATCTCGCCTCCGGCACGGAAGTCCTGGCGTTTCTGGACGCGAGCGACGAGCCGGCGGGAAGCCCCGGGGTGCCGGCCTACCGATCGGCGGATTTCTACTTTGGAGTGAGGTGGCTCGGGAGCGCCGAGCTCGAGGCGTGCGTCCAAGAGGTCGAGGCGCTCGCGCGCCGGTAGGCGTTGGGTTGCATCCGAAACCAAAGCCGTGTCGCGGAATTGTGGCGATGCGGCATGAGCCGAAAAGGTAGCCATCAGGTTTGTGGGCCGGCTCTTCCGTCGCCTTTGACTTGGATTACACTGGTGCGGGACATTGAAGTTGCGAAGAAATCCTTTTTCACTGTCTGTAGGTGCAGGGGATATTTATGGCAGCCTCTAGCAATCCGCCGGAAGAACAGCCGCAGGTCAAACCGTTCGATCCGCTCGTGCTCGACCGGGCGGTCATTGCCATCCCGCTGCTGAAGGCGATGCAGGAGGACTTCGAGCGGATCGATTGGGTCCGCAAGGCCTACCCTCTAAAACTGGCGAAGTTCAATGTGGCCATCGAGTACAACCACGAGTTCCCGGACGGAGTGGTGAAAGCGCAACAGAAGGTGCGCGAGATGGTCAAGACCGGGGACGAACAGGCGCTCAAAGTATCGGAGAATAGGCTCAGGCGCGCGACCGATGAGACCGGTAAGAGGGAGCAGAAGCGGCACGAGGGACTGCAGAAGGCCATCGACGACGAGGCCATCGACGACGAGACCATCGAGGCACCTCTGAGCAAGAACCCCTTCGGCTTTGCGCGCCTTCACGCCGCCATCATCCGGCGACTGCTCGCCGCGAACGACGCCAGCAAGGGCAAGAAGCCGATCGTCGGGATCCATCCCAAGCGGTTCGAGGTGATCATCGACTTGAACCTCGAGTACCCGGGGAACCTCGGGTACCTGAGCGGGCGCCAGGGGGCGCGGCAGTGGGTGCTCGATCACGTCAAGGTCGCTAAGAAAAAGGCCAAAGTCCGGGACGCCGGCCAGGACATCCACTTCGACAAGGACCTGCCGGCCAGCCAGTACCTGTTCGCCCGGCTGGAGGCGCGGATCATCAAGGAGCTCGTCGAGCTCGACATGGACGCGGCGCTCCAGGAAGCCAATCGGCGGCGCGAGAAGTGCGACACCCCGGAACAGAAGGCGGGCATCGACCCGCTCCGGTTCCGTGCCATCTTCCACATCTGGCCCGACTTCGTGATCTCGGCCTACATCAACAAGTCGATCGCCACCGTGAAGGCCGACGCCGCGCACAACTCCTTCACCGCCAGCGGCGGCGGCATCACGTGGGCGGTGATGGACTCGGGCATCAACAAGGACCACCGGCACTTCAGCGTGCACGCCAACGTCGACCCCGACTCGCCGTTCCACCGCGACTTCACGGTCGACGGCGGCGGGCCGTTCGACGACGAGAATGGCCATGGCACGCATGTCGCCGGCATCATCGCCGGCGAATGGAACGTGAGCCCGGATACGCCCGAGGAGCAGCGGCCGGTTGCAGTGTCGCGCTACTTGAAAAAGGACTCGGAGGACGTCGAGTACCAGAAGACGCGGCTCGCCGGCATCCGGGGGATGGCGCCGCAGTGCAAGCTCGTGAGCCTGCGCGTGCTCGACGAAAACGGCAAGGGCGCGGTGAGCAATCTGATCGCCGCCATCATGCACGTCCAGGAGATCAACGGCTACGGCCGGCGCATCTTGATCCACGGCGTCAACCTGAGCGTCGGCTACAACTTCGAGCCGGAGTGGTTCGCTTGCGGCCAGAGCCCGCTCTGCGTCGAGGTGGACCGGCTGGTCAAAACCGGCGTTGTCGTCGTCGTGGCGGCGGGCAACACCGGCTATGGCACGCTGAAATCCTCGATCGGCGCCACGGCGGCCGGCATGGCGCTGACCATCAACGACCCCGGCAACGCCGATCTCGCGATCACCGTCGGCTCCACGCACCGAGACATGCCGCACGTCTACGGCGTGTCGTACTTTTCGTCGAAGGGGCCGACCGGCGACGGCCGGTTGAAGCCTGACCTCGTCGCCCCCGGCGAGAAGATCATCTCCTGCGCGACCGGCAACCTTAAGGAGGACGGCGCGAAGGGCCAGGAGTGCGATTACGTGGAGACGAGCGGCACGAGCATGGCCGCCCCGCACGTCAGCGGCGTCATCGCGGCGTTCCTGTCGATCCGCGGCGAGTTCGTCGGCAAGGCCGAGCGGGTTAAGGAGATTTTTGTCGCGAGCGCCACCGACTTGCGGCGCGACCGGTACTTCCAGGGCGCCGGCCTCGTCGATCTGATGCGAGCGATCCAGTCGATCTAGCAACGAACGCCTGCTTTCCCGAGGAGAAAGTCACCATGGCGGACATCGCCGGCTTCCCGTACACCGAGGCGCAGTTCGACGAGAAGGGCGCCCTCAAGGGCCCAGTCGACCTGCCCACAGGGATCACCGATCTCATCATCTTCTCGCACGGGTGGAACAACAGCGCCGCCGAGGCGCGCGCTCTCTACCGCGGGTTTTTCTCGAATTTTGCCGCCGTGGCCCAGCCGAACGACCTGCCGGGGCGGAAGATCGGCGTCGTCGGCGTGTTCTGGCCGTCGAAGAGGTTCGACGAGAAGGTCGCGGTTTCCGGCGCCCCGGCCGCCGACGGCGCGGTCGGCCTGGGCGCGGGGGATCAGTCCTCACTCCAGGCGCTGGAGGCCAAGATCGAGCGCATGAAGGAGACCTTCGACCGGCCCGAACAGCAGCAGGTGCTCGACGAGGCGAAGGCGCTGCTGCCCGACCTCGACGACAAGGCGTCGGCCCGGCGCGCCTTCGTCGACAAGATCCGTTCGCTGCTCGATCCCGGCGAGGCGGGGCGGGAGGACGCCTCGGACAGCTTCTTCGAGGACGACGGCGACCTGCTGATGAGGAACCTGAAGGTGGACGAGGAGGATTTGGCCGACGACCTCGTGGAAGAAGGGGGCGGCGCGTCGCTGCCCCTAGGCGTCGGCGCCGCCGCACCCGCCGCGGGCGGAGCGGCCGGGATCACCGACTTCCTGTCGGGGTTCAAGGCTTCCGCGATGAACGTCCTGAACTACACGACCTACTACGAGATGAAGAGCCGCGCGGGGACTGTGGGCAAGAACGGCGTGGCCCGACTGATCGACGCAGCCTCACAGCAGGTCGAGCGCATTCACCTGATCGGCCACAGCTTCGGCGGTCGCGTCGTCACGGCGGCGGCGGCAAACTCCACCACCGGCAGGATCCGCAGTATGGCCCTGCTCCAGGCGGCGTTCTCGCACAACGGATTCTCGAAGAGCAAGAAGGGGTTCTTCCGCTCGGTCGTGGACAACGGGCGCGTGAAGGGACCGATCCTCGTGACACACACGAAGAACGACAAGGCGGTCGGTGTCGCCTACCCGCTGGCCTCGCGGATCAACGGCGATACGACGGCGTCGCTCGGCGACGAGAACGATGCCTTCGGCGGCCTCGGCCGGAACGGCGCGCAGCAGATGCAGGATGGCGAGAGGAAGGTCGGCAAGCTGCTGGCCTCCGACTCGGCCTACCCGTTCCAGCCGGGACTGTTCTTCAACCTCGAGGCTAGCGATTTCATCGGGAATCACAGCGACGTCACCGGCAAGGAGGTCGCCAACGCCGTGCGGAGAGCGATCGCCTGATGGCGCTGCGCATCCCGCGCTGTTCTCCATGCCGGTCCTCGCCCCGAAATCGATATTCACCCAGGGCGCCAGGTAGAATCGGCGCGGTAGCGGCGCCCCATGGATCGAGGTCTCGGAACCGAGGAGGAGCAGTCCCATGAAAAAGAGCGCGGTACCGGAGGGCAAGACTCCCTCCGACATGATCGACCAACGAATCGCGGAGCTCGACGATTGGCGGGGCGAGACGCTCGGCCGGCTGCGTGCCCTGATCCAAGCCGCCGATCCGAAAGTCGTCGAGGAGTGGAAGTGGAACGTTCCGGTCTGGTCGCACGACGGAATCCTCTGCACCGGCGAAACCTACAAGAAGGCCGTCAAGCTGACCTTCGCCAAAGGCGCGGCTCTCGACGACCCTGCCGGCCTGTTCAACTCCAGTCTCGAAGGAGCCACCCGGCGCGCCATCGACTTCCCCGAAGGGGCGAAGATCGATGAAAAGGCGTTCAAGGCGCTCATCCGCGCCGCCGTGGCTCTGAACCAGGCCAAATAAGAGGCGTTGCCCATGAGCGCTGGCGCAAGCGCGGCACGTTGCTCGTGACCTCGTTGACACGCTGAAGGCTGGCGGGCGATCAGGCCAAGAAAAAATGCCATGAAACGCACCTGGACGATCCTCGGCGTGAGCGACGTGCCGAAGAGCTTCAAATGGTACCAATCGCTCTTCGGTCAGCCCGAGACCCCACCGGCCCATGACCACTTCGGCCAAATCCTCGATGTGGATGGAACCGTCTTGCTCTGCCTCCACCAATGGGGCGCGCACGAGCACCCGTCGTTGATGAGCCCCGACGCGGCGACGCCCGGCAACGGGCTTCTCCTGTTCTTTCGCGTCGACGACTTCGCGCTGGCTTTGGAAAGGGCGCGATCTCTCGGCCCCCGGTTCGAAGAGGAGCCGCACGTGAACCCGAACACCCGAACCGAGGAGTTCTCCCTCCGCGATCCGGACGGGTACTACGTCACGATCAGCAAGGAATCTTGAAGATGCCAACCAAGCGCCCGGCCACGATCGCTGAATACATCGATGCCGCCCCCCGCGAGGGCCAGCCGCACCTGCGCCGGCTGTACGCGATCTTGAAGAGCGTCGCGCCGAAGGCCGAGGAGGCGATCAAGTGGGGAAACCCCTTCTTCGTGGAGCCTCGATTCCTCTTCGCCTTCTCCGCGCACAAGGCACACTTGAACCTCGTTCTCAACGAGGCGGCGATCGGGGCGTTTCGGAAAGACCTTGCCCAGCACAAGACGACCAAGAATTTCCTTCAGATTCCCTACGACCAGCCCTTGCCCGAAGACCTGATTCGGAAGATCGCCGAGTACCGGCTTCGGGAGGTGGGTGCACGGGGAGATGACGGTTTCTGGTAGCTCCAACCCACCAAGCAGTCACCGAGAAAAACGCGGGAGCCGCAGAGCGGAGTGGTAAAGCCACCGAGGCGAACGCTGAAGCCGCCGAGCGGAGTGACGAAGCCACCGAGAAATTCGCTGAAGCCACCGAGAAATTCGCTGAAGCCACCGAGAAATTCGCTGAAGCCACTGAGAAATTCACTGAAGCCACTGAGAAAATCACTGAAGCCACCGAGAAAACCCCTGAAGTCACGCCAAGTGGCCAATTCTTCGGTCGCTCGACCGACTGATCCGTCCAATTCATTGAATTTCTCGGTGACTTCACCCTTCGACTCGGTGGTTTCAGCCCTCCTTCGGGTGAGTTGAGCAGCTGCTTGCGTCGCTTCGGTGACCCGCTGCGTGGCTTGGGCCACCGTTTGTGTGGCTTCAGGGGTTTTCTCAGTGGCTTCAGCGAATTTCTCGGTGGCTTCGCTCGCTCTGAGCGTGGTTTCGGAGCGTTTTGCGAGGCTTCACCCTCGTTTTGCGTGGTTTGGCGGCCAATGTGCGTGGCTTCACGGAAATTTCTGTGTGGCTTCGCGCGAAGCCCCGCGAGGCTTGGGCCTTCGGTCGCGATTTTGGCGACCCCTTCCAAGAGCCGCTTGGCCGCCGGGGGCACCGAAGCCAGGGTCAGAGCAGGGGCGACACTCTAACCCTGGGGGTGAGGCTCGGAGCGAGCTCTATTCGGCGCAGCACGCGTGCACGGAGTCGCCCGTGCAGTAATAGGTGTTGAACGTCACAGCGCCTTGTACCTCCTTGGCCTGCTGAGCGGTGAGCAGGCGGACCGTCTCTCGGGCCAGGGTGACCTTCTTGGGGGCTCTTTTCTTTTCCATGGACTGCCTCCTTTCTGGAACAGGCATTATATCCGCCGGCCGTCCCAGCCCGATGGGTTCCACCCTGAGGTAGAATCAACCTCAAATTCCTGTTAGAGCTTCGAGAGGCTGACGGTTTGTCGAAGACGGCCTGATCAAGAGGCGTTATCTCGGAACCGACATCCAGCAGGTGGATTTCGATCGATACATCGTGGTCGAGAAGGGGAAGAAGTACCGGTCCTGTCCCCTCGCATGGATATCGACCTCAGCACCGTCCTGCTCGGTGACATCCAGGGGACGAAGACCACCAAGTCCAGGGAAATTGACTGCAAAGAGCTTCGTATCGCATCGATCTCGTTCACCCGCAATGGAAAGATCAAGCCACATCGGACGACGAACCTCGAAACGGAGATCACGCTTTCGATTCCGGCGGGTGAGGACCAGCTGGTCGACCTCTCGCTTCAACTGACCCAAAAAGAGACGGTCCTTACGAAGGTCCATAAGAGGCTCACCGTGAACGAGGGAGAAAATTCGCTCGTCACGCTGGTCTTGAGCTTCTCGGGAGAAAAGCTGGACCTGGCAGGACCGGCTCCCCATCTTCTGCTGCAGTTGGTGAGTCAAGATGCCGAGCGGGAAATCGAAAGAGGCGGCTTCTTCTGGTGGTTCACCATTCCGATAGGGTAACGGTTGCTCGTATCTGACGTTCCTGGAGTCGGGTCCGGCAGCGGCAAGCTACCTAACAGTCAACGGAATGGGCCGTCCTACTACATCGAGAGGGCCCAGGAGTCGCCAGGTCCCGTAGCTTGATCCCTAGGTTGGTGCCCAGGAACTGGCGAAATTGCGCTCAGGACCAGCTCTGCGTTCTCCGGGGTCGGTTCGATGAAGACATCCAAATCCTTCGTCGCACGTGGACGGGCGTGAAAGGCGACGGCGTGGGCTCCGACGACGAGGTATCGGGCCTCAAGTCGATTTAAGAACTCGATGAACTCTTCGTAGTCGCGGGATCTCACGAATCCCCTTTGTCTTCAGGGCGGAGAGTAGGCAGTCCTGGACCGCGTTGACACGCTCTGCCGGAGTAAGCCCTTCATACCAGAAGCGGAAATCCGCCTCCTCGGCTTCGGCTTCGGTGACCACCGTCGCCGTCCAGGTTCTGCCATGCCGGTCGATCGCCTGCCCTCGCTGTTGCATTGCCGAGACGATAACACCTCGGGTGGCGGGACAAGGTCTGCCACTTTCGGCCAACGTCCAACGGGTTGCTGTCGGCGCCTCACGCGGGCTACGCTCGCGGGATCAGCAGCTGAATATCGCGGCGTGAGGCTTGGTTCACGCGAGAGAGGGAAGCTAGTGGGGTCGGGCCGCTGCCGAGAACGTGATCGCACGGCGCAAGTCGTACGGTTTCTGTAGTTTGACTCAGGCCAACGTTTCCCTGTACGGGGCAGACCCGTTCCTGCACCGGGCAAGAGCTTCCCTGCATCGGGCAAGCACTTCCCTGCATCGGGCAAGCACTTCCCTAAGCGGGGAAACGACTTCGTGCCCAGACCAGATAGGTGCTGCCCTAGCTAGCCTGCACTACCAGGCGATCCTCGTGAGCGACGAGGAGGCTCAGGGGGGGGCGCCTGGTGTACATCCTCTCGCACGGCTGCAAGGAGAATCTGGTCGCCCGCCCTCAGGACTGGCCGGGGGTCACTGTGTCACCGCGTTGCTCAATGGCCAGCCGATCGAGGGAACCTGGTTCGATCGCACCCGGGAGTGGGCGGCGCGCCAGCGTGGCGAGGAGTTCGGTGCCCGCCAGTTCGCGGAGACCGAAGTCGTACAGTTCGCCCCCTTACCCTGCTGGCAACATCTCTCGTCAGTGCAGTACCGGGAGCGGATCGCGGAGTTGGTCGAGGCGATCATCGCCATGGCCGCCGCTCGGCGAGCGGCGAAAGGAATCGAGCCTCTGGGCGCCGCCGCGATCCACCGGCAGCATCCGTTCTCCCAGCCGGCGAAGACCAAGAAGTCGCCCGCGCCGCTCGTCCACGCCGCCAGCAAAAGGGTGCGCACCGAGATTAAGATCGCCTACTCCTGGTTCGCCCGGGCTTTTCGAGAGGCGGCGGAGTATCTGCGGGCCGGCGATCGGCTGGCTCGGTTTCCGCGAGGGAGTTTCCCTCCCGGTTTGCCGTTTGTCCGAGCGGGTCGGTTGGCGATCAGCCCGGCGACGTAGGCAGGACCCGCCGGTTAAACCCAAAAGCTCTCAAATAGGTTACGACCGCCTGTCCTGGTGGCTGCGGTTCCACGTTCCGACACTTGGTTCGATACTCCCGAAGGCCTCGCGGGCTCCGGTCTCGACCTGATTTCCACCTAAGACCGGCTGCAGCTCGCGCTGCCGGCTGCCATTTTCGGCCGGGAGCGGTCGTTCTGATCTCTTTCGCCGCACGAGGCTCAGTCTCGTCCTTGGGTTAGCCTGGCACCTATTCGGCAGACCGAGATCAAGATCGCCTACGCCAGGTTCGCCAGGGTTTCGAGAAGCGGCGGAGTATTTGCGGGCCGGGGATCGGCTGGCTCGGTCTCCGCGGGGGAGCTTTCCGCCGGGGTTGCCGTTTGTCCGAGCGGGCCGGCTGGCGATGTTCTCGGCCACGTAGGCTGGATAGCCGCTTAAACCCAAAGCCTTCAGATAGTTACGACCGCCTGGCCTGAGCTCCGGATCCGCGTTTCGACTCCTCAGTTCGACGCCCCGAAGGCGCCACGGGCTCACGATCTCGACCTGATTTCCGCCTAAGACCGGCTGCACCTCGCCCTGCCGGCTGCCGTTTGGACGGGAGGGGGCGTTCTGACCCCTCTCGCCGGTCTCGTCCTCGGGTTAGGCTGGCCCCTATTCCCGACCCCTATTCCCGGCAGATACGATACGAGACACTATCTCACCGTCGTTCCTTGGAGGAATTCCAATGAAAAGTGTCACTAGGAGCACCCCCTTTCAGAAGGCACTGAGACTTCTCTCGCTGGTAGCCTTCTTGGGCTGCGCCATGTCGTCGCGTGCCGTATCAGGGCAGACCCCGCCGGGCGCGGAGTGCGATCCCGTGATCGACCCTGACTGCCACGTCCTCTTCTTTTTCGACACCTCCTCGGACACGATGTACTTGTTCATCGGATACGACGTCTCCTACACGGTCACCTTCGTGTCCGAGCCCGACCCGCCGACCACGACCCACCAGCACTTCGTCTACGAGGCCTGGGGCCGCTCCTTAGGCAACCGCACGCAGGGCAACGGGAGCAGCCCGGCCACCTCCTACCAGAATACATGGTGCGAGATGGTGGACGACAACAACAACACCATTGTATCGACGGGCTATGTAGACCCTGAGCAGCTCATCATAAACATCAACTGCAAGTGTCTGGCTATGATGACCTGTCTCAACCACACCCCTTCCATCAGCTGCCGGCCTGAGGATCCCAACATGCCCACCAATATCGACTCGCAGATCTTCGCCCCGCACTGCGGTTAGGCGAGGCGCTCGCGCCCCAGACCGTAGCCTGCGACCTGAGGTACGAGCTACCGGAATTAGGATGGAAATAGGTGCCCAGCTGCTAGCCAGCTGGCCAGGCGCATCGGAACGCGGCTTGGAGGCGCCAGTTTCCTGTGCCCGCCACCTGGGTAGGCTGGACCGTGCGCACCCTGCCAATCCTCTCTTAAGGAAACGCGAGGACCGGAAAGACCGCCCTGCGTCCGTCAAGGAGATAGGGGGGCAAATCTCTATCTGCCCTAGCAGCGCTGTGTTGATTGTAGAAGGTTTAGCCTAATGAGCTTAGGCCATAGAGCTATAAGATAAGGAGGCAACATGCCTGACGTAACAGTGAACGCAACCTCTACCGTGAGGACAGGAGAGCTTCCTGTCGATTCGGTCTCCTTAAGCCCCGCTGTCCCGGCATGGAACTCGTATACGGCTGGAGGTTGTGACAGCAAAGGGAGAAAGATTGCGTTAATATACTCACATTTTGCCAGTTATGTTATATATGAAGCGGAAGGTGCTCTCCAGATAGAGGGAAAAACCGATCCTCTGGATCGTAGCTCTGATGTCAATAATTGGTTGGCTGAGATTCTGTCTAATACTCCTCAAGATACAAGATCTAAGCGGCGAATCTTCTACCAGTTGGCTGTAGCTCTTGATATTTGTATGGCAGGGAATTGCGAGGGCTCAATTCTCATCCTAAAAAATATATCGATGCGAGCGAAGAGATTAAAGATCTTGAAAGGGCAGCTTTGGTACCTGTGGGGATGTATCTTAACAGCCTCCCTGATATCCTCGATTACTGCCTTAATAATAATCATGTCCGCGGGACATATATCGCTCAGGCTGCTGCTTTTCATGGCCAGCCTTGGGAGTATGGGCGGCGTTCTATCGGTAGCTGTAAGTCTTAGAAAAATTGATATCGATACAGAGTCGGGACCTCTGTTTAACTACTCGGCGGGCGCTGCACGGACGATTATAGCTTGTATTGGCGCTATTTTTTTACACTTCGCTGTCACCGGGAATCTTCTGTTCGGCGTCGTTGGACAGAACCCTTCATCCGCACCTCTCTATGCTTTGGCGATGTTAGCTGGCTTCAGCGAAACACTGGTCCCGAACTCATTGCGGCGGCTCGAGAGTTCAGCAGCTAACCCGACTACTGAAGCGGATGGCGCCGCCGCCGCTTAACAGCACTGCTAGCCAAAGTCGAGGACAGCGAGCGCCTCGCCCGCTTCATGGGCTATTTCAACTCGAAGCTCGCCCGCGAGGTCGCCCGATCGACCGGCTGGCGGGACAAGGTCTTCTCGCGCCGATATCAGGCGATCCTCGTGAGCGACGAGGAGGCCCAGGTGGGGCGCCTGGTGTACATCCTCTCGCATGGCTGCAAGGAGAACCTGATCGCCCGACCTCAGGATTGGCCGGGGGTGCATTGCGTCACTGCGCTCCTCTCCGGCGAGGCGATCGAGGGGACCTGGTTCGATCGCACCCGGGAATGGGAGGCGCGCTTGCGCGGCGAGGAATTCGGCGTTCGACAGTTCGCGGAGACCGAGGTCGTAAACTTCGTCCGCTTGCCCTGCTGGCAACACTTCTCGGCCGAGCAGTACCGCGAGAGGATCGCCGAGTTGATCGAGGCGATCATCGAACAGGCCGCTGCTCGGCGAGGGGCGACGGGAATCGAGCCCCTCGGCGCCGCCGCAATCCTCCGGCAGCATCCGTTCTCCCAGCCGGCGAAGACCAAGAAGTCGCCCGCGCCGCTCGTCCACGCCGCCAGCAAGAGGGTCCGAACCGAGGCCAGGATCGCCTACGCCTGGTTCGCCCGGGCTTTTCGAGACGCGGCGGAGTATCTGCGGGCCGGCGATCGGCTGGCTCGGTTCCCCGGGGTTGCTTTCCTCCTGGGTTGCCGTTTGTCCGAGCGGGGCGGTTGGCCATAGGGCCGGCCACGTAGGCCAGAACCCGCGGCTTCAACACGAAATCCTTCAGATAGTTACAATCGCCTTGCCTGGTGGCTGCGGTTCCGCGTTCCGACTCCTCAGTTCGACGCCCCGAAGGCGCCACGGGCTCCGATCTCGACCTGATTTCCGCCCAAGACCGGCTACAGCTCGTGCTGCCGGCCGCCAATTTGGGCCGGGATGGGTCGCACTGACCGCATTCGCCTGACGAGGATCGGTCTTGCCATTGGGGTTAGGCTGGCACCTATTCCACCTATTCTGCGTGGATCCGATCAGTCCAGATGCGCCAAAGGTCGCGAGATCCTACCGAGGCTTTGAATGCTTTATTTTATTTAAGTGCTTCTGGGCTTCATCCACCTTCTCAGCAAGGGATTTTGTTGTGCTTGAAGGAGCTCCAGCAGCTGAAAAACCGAAGTAATCTGCTCGAGCTGCCCAAACATTGAGCTCGGCCTCATGGAGTTCAGCCTTCCATTCCGATTCTTGGCGGTAGGCGTGACTGTGAATAAAACTAAAATCAGGGATGGAATCAGTATCTAATATCATCACTCCCCATGCCTCCAGCGAGTAGTCGCACAGCTCGCGATCGGTGTATTGACACTTCGGGTGTGACAAGAAATCATCTACCGCGGCCTCGGCCCGTCTGAGGGCGAGTTCATGATTCCCTAGGGCCAATGCATCGTCTAGATGTAGGTTGGTTCTATGCAGCCAGTGCATGAACTTTCGCTGTTCCTGGGCAGCTCCTTCAGGATCAAGTATTACGTACAAAATCCAACTTCCCTTGAAAAAAGAGAAGGCAGATAGCGCTCCGTGCTGTGCCGCGAGACTTTTTTCGGCTCTTTTCCATGCTTCTAGGGCCGTCTCAGCCCTGTCAAAGCAATTCAGAAAATTTTTCGCTGCGTCGGCAGCGCTCCTGATGACTCCCTTGCTCATGCATTGTCCTCCTGAAAGAGGTAGCTACTGTTTTAGCTCAGCCTGGTTACGAGGACCTACTTTAGTCTTCCCGTGGGCGCTACGCAACAATTCTTATTGTGTCGCCGTGCAAACATGCTCAGTTGCAGCAGAGGCTATTTCAAGCGAAGAGACTGTCATTCGCCAGGATGGAATGGCAGAGGAGAACTTCAAGATCTTGCTGTAATGCTGGCTTCCAAGTGCGTATCTCCTCGCCCTGCCCCGTCTTTCCTCCGACGAGATCATCGTCGGCGCCCTCGGGCGAGCGCGGCGCCTCTATCCGCTCGAGATCTGCGCGTTCTTCTTCGCCTCGGGGCACTTCCACCTCCTCGTTCGAGTAGAGGACAGCGAGCGCCTGGCCCGCTTCATGGGCTATTTCAACTCGAAGCTCGCCCGCGAGGTCGCTCGATCAACCTGGGGGCGGCATAAGGTCTTCTCTCGCCGGTATCAGGCGATCCTCGTGAGCGACGAGGAGGAAGCTCAGGTTGGGCGCCTGGTGTACATCCTCTCGCACGGCTGCAAGGAGAACCTGGTCGCCCGCCCTCAAGACTGGCCGGGGGTTCATTGCGTCACCGCGCTCCTCACCGGCCAGCCGATCGAGGGGACCTGGTTCGATCGCACACGGGAATGGGAAGCACGTTTGCGCGGCGAGGAGTTCGGCGCTCGCCAGTTCGCGGACACCGAGGTCGTGAACCTCGCGCCCTTGCCCTGCTGGCGACATCTGGCGGGAGAGCAGTATCGTGAGCGGATCGCGGAGTTGGTCGAGGCGATCATCGCCAAGGCCGCCGCTCGGCGAATGGCGACGGGAATCGAGCCTCTGGGCGCCGCCGCGATCCTCCGGCAGCATCCGTTCACCCAGCCGGCCAAGACCAAGAAGTCGCCCGCGCCGCTCGTCCACGCCGCCAGCAAGAGGGTTCGCACCGAGATGAAGATCGTCTACGCCTGGTTCGCCAGGGCTTTTCGAGAAGCGGCGGAGTATCTGCGGGCCGGCGATCGGCTGGCTCGGTTTCCTCGGGGGAGCTTTCCGCCCGGTTTGCCGTTTGTCCGAGCGGGCCGGCTGGCGATCGGGCCGGCCACATAGACCAGGACCCGCCGCTTAAACCCAAAAGCCTGCAAATTGTTACGACCCCCTGGCCTGGTGGCTGGGGTTCCACGTTCCGACACTTGATTCGACGCTCCCGAAGGTCCCGCGAGCTCCGGTCTCGACCTGATTTCCGCCTAAGACCGGCTGCAGCTCGCGCTGCCGGCTGTCGATTTCGGCCGGGAGCGGTCGTTCCTACCCCTTTCGCCGCACGAGGATCGGTCTCGTCCTTGGGTTAGGCTGGCACCTATTCCGCCCCGTTCCGCTTCTCGACGCCACGATTCCACGCTCCGAAGGCCCGACAGGCTCCGATCTCGACCTGATTTTCTCGTAAGACCGGCTGTAGGTCGCTCTCCCCGTGCCGTTCTCGGCCTGGAGCGGTCGTTCTGACCTCGTCGTCGTACGTGAATCGCTTTCGTCCTCGGATTAGAATGGCACCTATTCCGGCAGCACCTATTCGGGGCCCTCCGGTCGTTTCCCCACCCCACCCCACGGCCCGGAGGGCCCAAACTCGTGGGTCCTCAGAGGCCACCTGCAGTGAGATTATCAACACCGGAGTGTCCTTTCGGGTGGACCGACGTTGGGGAGGGGCTGGGGGAGAGGCTAGCAATGTTGACAGACATAAGCCCGCATGAAATGATTTGTGTACAAACTTATGATGCGCGCTATTGTCCGACTTGCATGGATCGGTGTACTTCTCTTTCCCTTGGGTATTCGAGCCGAACTCTTTGGCGTACCGCTCTCAGACAGCCTCTTCACGTTCGAGATTAAGGCACCCGGCCACGAAGGTTGTCTCAGTGCGACCGAAGCCGACCGTGGTGGTTCGCGCTTTGTCAGTCAAGAGAGGTGCCCGCAAGTGTCGGGGCGCGAGGGAACCTTCTTCCAAGTTCAAGACTCGACGAGAGGCTATTCATACGCGTTTTTTACCGCCAAGAATGCCGAAGGCGAGGTGACCTTGATGGAGATTAGGCTTTCGTTCGATAAGAAGATCGGTTATGCCGTAAGCGGGATCGGGCGGAGCGCTGCCGTCAGGCTCGGTGGTCCTGAGATCGATCTGGGAGTGAAGATCCGATTATTGGGCCAATCCATCGGATCTTTTTCGAGGTCGCCAGCATATACCGAGGCGATTGACCCCAGCAGCTCCGAGCAGGCGGAATTCCTTGAGCTGATGTACGGGGATCCGATGGAATCGAATTGCTGTATCGGGTGCGGATCTCTCCGGCTCTGTGGAAACGTCGTTGAAGTGCGGGGTTGCGGTCGCTGTCACGGCGGGGAGTAAATTCCATGGAATCGCGAAATGTTGAAACCCGCCGCGCGCAGGATCGTAAACACTCGCTTGGCATACGCCGCATCTATTTTCGGCGATTTATTGTAAGCTATGGTAGGCGATTGCTCTTTGCGGCGGGCTTTATCACGATCCTCTCGTTGCCGTTGATTCTTTGGAGATATTTCGTTGTAGGCGGACTTGGAGAGGCGATCCCAATCGATATAACCGGAGAGCCGCTGCAAGAACTTTGGTTCACGCCTTCTGGAGAATTGGCGTACGTAGCTATGAGTGGAAGCATGTTGCGTTTGACGATGTACGATCCCATGCGAAAGCGACGAGAGGTGCGATTCCTGGACTTTTATCGCAAAGAAGGCAGGGGAATGAAGCTGTCGTCGAACATTCCTTTGCCAGAAAGGAGCCGAGGCTATAGCGATGGAATAGGAACAGACTCGTCCGATCAAGTGATCTATGCGGTCTCCGATGATGCCAGGTCCATAGCTTGGGCACGGAACCGGCTATTGAAAGTTCAAGCTGTCGATCGTTTTAGTGCAAGCGACCTTCAGTCCATCATAGAATTAGATGACGAAGTATATTCCATTACTTTGACCAACGGCGCAGGCATGGTTAGTATACTGAGCGCTCAAGGAACTTTTTTCACTTACATTTCGGGTCAGAAAATGAAGTGGAATTTGACCTTGCCGCGAGGCAGGTGGCGTCTCAATTCGCGAGGGCCAAGCATCGTGGCCACTGATATAGAGAACGCAGCAGCAGGCCTGATCGTTTTGGCTCATAGCCCTTTTTTGACTTCCGAAGCCGCGGAATCTCCTCTCAGCTTCGTTAAGAGTGGTTTTGGATCTGGGTCAGATCTTAGTCTCGTTACATCGGTAAACGGCGACTCCCTATTTGTGGGTACTGAGAGTGGATTGATTGCTCAACAGGGCGGGGCGCCGACGATCCTTCCCTTGACGGCTGGAGAGAAGTTGAGGGCGATTAGTCAATTTCGCGAAAAACAGCTGATTGCTGCGGGAGACTTTCGTGGTATTTATTTGGTATCGAGGCCAGGGAAGGCGACGTTAATAGCGGATACCCTTCCTGGTATTAATTTACTCGCGGCTAGGGGAAATTTTGTGGCCTATGCGACAGATCATGAAGTTGTTTTGATGTCGAGGGATTTTTTGTCCGTCAAAACCACTGCCGAAGGCGGGTTGTTGACCGGATTGGTGGGGTTGATTTTGGCGGCTCTCGGTCACTTCCATAACCTTGGGCAGAGGCATGAGGACAAAACTAAAATCGACGAAGAAGAAGATCTTGTCGGGCGAGGTCGCGAGTCTTTTGAAGGAACGAATGGTGATGTGCAGGACGCCGCTGATTTGAATTGGACCCGGTACTCCACTTCAACCAAAGGTGGCGTTGGTACCGTACTTGTGATATTGGTGGTTCTTGGGTATTTGTTCTTGCCTCCATCCAGGCGCAGCAGGGTATAATTGAATTTTCTCAGTGGAGGTTAGTCGTCGGCGCGCGCTAGCAGGCCGCTGAGAAACGATCATTTGGTACGGATTTGAGTCGTCGAGAGGGTTGGTAACAGCGCGCAGGCGGTTCAAGCGGATTTTGGCTGCAACAAAAGAGCCTTCTGGATGCGAGTGTATTCGTGAACGATCTTCGAGATTCGGTCACGACGAGTGTGAAGGACCACACTAATCTTACCGTTAGGCACCGGAAGGCCCCTCATCTGCTACGCCGCCTGCGCCTCGCTGGTGTACAGGAGGGTCTCGTCGCCCCTCTCGAATCCAGCCACGTTCAGCACATCGGACTCGATTTCCTTCGGAGCCATTCGGGCCAAAACGAGCGCCGAATCGCCAGCCAGCCTTGCCATCTCGTCCATCACGGTCGAAAACCCCAGCTGGCCGAGCGGCCCCGGAGCCAGACCCGCCAGGAAAATCTGCCACGGCTCCCCGAGTACCGCGCTCGGCTCGTAGAGCGCCCAGGCTTCAATCCGTTCCTGAGAATGGAAAGCCAACCCCTCAAGCGCCCGCCCGGGTTTCGTCAGAGCCGGCAGGTCCCGCTGCCAGCAGCGCAGACCGTTCCCGACCAACCCACTGGCCTGAAGCCCCTCAAGACTCACCGGCCCCAACGCCTCGCGTGCTCCAGAGGAGGAGAGGCCCTTCGATCCCCCTCCCGCCCGCCGCCAGTCACGAAAACTGCCCGCCAGCGTCCACCCGCAAGCCTCGAACACCGCTCCAGCCACCGCCCACCGTTCCGCCGGAACTTCCGCCAAGAGCCCAGGAGGCCCAAGGATCGCGAGTTTTGAGCTAAGCGAAGTCAGCAGATGCCGCGCATGCCCCCGCCGCCGATGTTCAGGATGGACGCGCAGCCCATAGACCAGGGTGGTCGTAGCCCGCTTCGCCCCGAGCAGTACGCCCACCGCCTCTTTTCCTTCGAAGGCCACCATGCAGCTGCTGCACCAGAGGTCGAGGTCGCGCACCAGCCGCTTGAAGCCTTCGTTGTCGAGCGGCGGCTCGCCCTCGTCCTCTGGGCCGCGACAGCTTTCAAAGGCGGCGACCAGGAGGGCCCGGTCGTCGGTGCGGCAGAAACGGTACGCCGTCATTCAGGCGAACCGGCGCGGCTTACGCCGCGCCGTCCAGCTCGGGGTGCGGTCCGGCGCGGCGGGCCTGGAGGGCGGAGGGCGAGCCGACCTCGTTGATGGGCGGCTTGCGCTCGTCGATCGTGAGAGGCGCTGCCTCCACTCCGTTCGCCGTTCCGTTGGCGTAGGCCCCATGGGCGCTCTCTCCGTTGGCCGAGGTTCCGTTGCCTTCCGGATGGGGAGCCGCGGCGGCCTTCGCCGCCACCTGGTTTTGGAGCATCTCTTCCATCATCTGGCGGCCGATCGCGATGCCATCCTCGACCAGGGCGAGGGTGATGGCGGAGCTGGCCCGCTCGGCGGCGAGGGCTTCGATCCGATCCTGGGTGCGATTGCGCATGAAGCCCGAGGGCACTCGCAGGATGCGCTCGACCGCTTCGCCGGCCCAGGGGAAGGGGGAGAGGAGGGGGACGTTCTTGCTGTCCCGGGCGATCAGGCGCTTTTCGCCGTCGAGGGTCGGGGCCGCGGCGGGTGCGTCGCCTTCGAGCGCTTCCGGTGCGTCGTCCATCGAGGCGGTGACCGGTGCGTCGCCCGCGGCGGCGATTCCGTCGGCCAGGGGCACGCCGGTTTCTTCCTCGACCACCTGCTGCGCCAGCTCCAGGGTGATGGTGGGGAGCTTGCGGGTCCGGGCCGTCTTTTCGATCCGGGCCTTGGCGCGCCGCCGCTTGTAGGCGTCCTTCAACGTCCACAGCGCCCGGCGCGCGCTCTCGGTCCACTGGAGCTTCTTGCCGTCGTAGGTGACCTCCTCGGTCAAGCCTCCTTCGGCGCGGGCGATCCGTTCGAGCATCTCGCGGTCGATGCGCTCCAGCTTGTCGCTGCCGCAGACGCCGCAACGGACCGCGTCCGGCTCGCTCGCCGCGACGCCGCAGCTCTTGCAGATGGCGACCGGCTGGCGCGAGGCCAGCTCCAGCGCCATGCGCTCGGCCAGCTCGAACGTCAGGTCGCGCGACTGCTTGGGCATGAAGCGGTCCATCGCCTCGTCGATCACCGAGTTGGTGACCACGCTATGCCCCTTTTCGAGCGCCAGGCGGAGGATGCCGGTGCGGGCGATGCCCTTCACCTGGGGCGGTACGCGCTGCATGCGCTCTTCCGCCTCGGGCGTCCACTTGATGCTCTCTTCGGCGCGGACGTCGATGTCCGGATAGGCGAGCCGGGTGGAGAGCAGGATGTCGCACGGGCAGCGGCGCAGCAGGTTCTCGGTGTTGCTGCCGAGACCCATCTCTTCCGCCCCGCTGTGGACGCCGATCCGACCGACGATCAGCAGCCAGGGGTTGGTCTTCCGCGCGTGGTCGAGGATCTTTTGGAACGCCTTGCCGTCGAGCAGGGTCTTGCCGACGATCGTGCCCTCGTCGAGCGCCATGCGCTCCGCGACGTCCAGGTGCGACTGGTAGATCTGCGCCAGGCCGGTATCGATGATCTCCTCGTGCAGCTGGTTCTGTTCCTCGAAGCGGAAGACCTTCGCCGCCTGCTCGGTGAGGACGTTGACGATGCCGTTGAAGACGGAGTAGTGCAGGTAGGGGTCGTAGACGGCGATGGCTTCGACCTTCTTGCCGAACGTGTGCGCCAGGTCGATGGCGGTCATCAGCGCGCCGAAGGACTGCGGGCTGCCGTCGACCCCGACCAGGATCGTGTCGCCTTCGGGCTCGTCCTTCTTGTACAGGCGCTTCACCACCCAGACGTCGCGCTTGGCGCTGCGGGTCACCCGCTCGCAGACCGAGCCGATCTCGCTGTCC
>DATMZU010000685.1:0-10529 GCA_035607435.1 Thermoanaerobaculia bacterium
TCGGCTTCAGCGGGGTGCCGCTCGGTTCCATGTTTTCCGTGCCCTCTTTCACCGGTCTCTCCTCTTCTTGCCCCCCGGGGGGACAAGCTGCAAAATTTCTCTTCCTCTCTATTCGTTTCCGCTCGACCCGGTTCAAGGGACAACCAAAATGCCCAACCCCAAGATTTGTTGCCGGGACGTCTCGTCCGGGCTGGGGCAGCACGATCCGTGCCCGAGAGCGGCGCCGGCCACTCGCGGTATCCTGCGGGCGATGAGGCTCCGCATGGCGCGCTTCGGATTTCGGTCGATCGGCCTCTGGCTGCTGGTTGCCGCCGCGGGCGCCTGCCGGGCGGCCGAGCCGGCGGCGGCGCGGCTGGCGGCTCCCGGTTCTTCCGACGTGTCGGCCGACACGTCGTTTGCCGCTCCGGTGCCGTCGGATCGGCCGCTCGGTCCCGAGAAGAGTGCCGCCGGGGACGAGATTCTGAGAAACGGTGAGATCACGCTGCGGGTGCCCCCCGGCGATCCGCGGCGCGCGGAGCTTCTCGACCTCGCGGTTTCCCTGGATCGATCGCTGCGCGCGATGGCGGAGCGCCTGCCGTATACGGGAAATTTGAGGTTCGAGATCGCGGTCGAGCCGGACTATGCCGCCGAGGCGCGCGCCCACGGCGCGGTCGGCGAGGCGGTCGAAGGGGGCCGCACCGATCTCGCGCTGGTCTTCGACCCTGCCGATCTCGACGCCTATCGCTTCGCCGTCGCCCGCCGGCTGCTCGCCCGCGCCTGGCCGCAACCGCTGCCGCCCGAGATCGCCGACGGCGCGGCGCTCTGGCTCTCGGGAGGATGGTACGGCCGCTCCGCCGCGGAGTGGCTCGCTCCGCTCGCCCGCGCCGGAGCGTTTCCCGCCGCCGCCGAGCTGCTCGCCACCGAGCGGCCGAGAGACGCCTCCCCGCTGCTGGCGGCGCCGGTCGCGGCGGCGTGGATCGAGCGGCGTCCGGGCCGGACGCTGACCGAAAAGCTCGCGAGCGGCCTGCCCGGCCCGGCGGCGCTCGACTCCCAGCTCGCGGCGATGGCCGCCGCCGCCGTAGCGCTCCCGGCGCCCCCGGCCCCAGCGGCGAAACCCGCCGGCCGTCCGGCCGATCGGATCGGCGAGGGCCGCTTCCTGCGCGGCGTCTCGTTTGCGATGCTCAATTCGGTGGACGGCGGGTACCACGCGCCGGGCGTCGATCGCGAGTACGGCCGGCTCGGACGTCTCGGCGCCGACGCCGTCTCCCTGATGCCATTCGCCTACCAACCCGACCCGCGGGCTCCGGGCTTGGGGTTCCTCGACCGGCACCCCTCCTCGGAGACCGCCATCGGGCTGCTCCACGCGGCGCGGCGGGCGCACGCCCAGGGCTTTGCCGTGCTCTGGAAGCCGCACCTCTGGGTGGCCCACGACAGCTGGCCGGGCGCGATCGAGATGCCCGACGAGGCCTCCTGGCGGGAGTGGTGGACCGGCTACCGGCGCTACGTGCTCCACCAGGCGTTTCTCGCCGCGTGGGCCCAGGCCGAGATCTTCTGCGTCGGGGTCGAGCTCGATCGGGCCGCGATCGGCCCGGGCCGGGAGCGCGCCTGGCGGGAGCTGATCGCCGCGGTGCGGGTGCTTTATCCCGGCGCCGTGACCTACGCCGCCAACTGGGACCGAGCCCCCGAGATCCCGTTTTGGGACGCGCTCGATTTCGTCGGCGTCGATGCCTACTATCCGCTCGCCGCGGGGGAGCAGGCGACCGACGCGGAGCTCGATGCCGGAGCGCGAGACGTCGCGGGCCGCCTGGCGCGGCTGGCGCAACGCGCGCGCCGGCCGCTCCTGCTCACCGAGGTCGGGTTTCCGGCCCGTCGCGCCGCTTGGCGCGAGCCGAACGCGGAGGCCGGCGACCTCGACGAGCAGGACCAGCTGCGCGCATACCGCTCCCTGTTCGCCGCGCTCGGCCGGCGGCCTTGGCTCGCCGGGGTGTTCGTCTGGAAGTCGTTCAGCGACGAGAGCGGCGCGGCCGCCCGGCGATCCGGCCGGGCCGACTTCCGGTTTCTCGGCCGGCCCGCCGAGTCCGCCATCCAGGCCTATTTCGCGCTCGGCGCCGGCCGATCGAGCGATCCATCCCGCGCCACCGACCGTTCGAAGGGACCGCCATGAACGATGAGCTGCTCGCCGCCGCGCTCGCGGCGGGGGAGGCGGGAGCGGCCGTGCTCCGCCGCTACTTCCGCACCGACGACCTCGAAGTCCGCAAGAAGGCCGAGAACGATTTCGTCACCCGCGCCGACCGCGAGAGCGAGGCGGCGATCGTCGGCCTTCTGCGCGAGCGTTTCCCCGATCACCACGTGCTCGCCGAAGAACGTGGGATCGACGCGGGGGGCGGCGCGAGCGAATTCGAATGGGTGATCGATCCGCTCGACGGGACGACGAATTTCCTCCAAGGGCTGCCGGTCTATTGCATCTCGATCGCCTGCCGGCGCCGCTCCGGCGAGCTGCTGGCCGGCGTGGTGCTCGATCCGGAAGGGGGCAACCGCTTCGCCGCGGCGGCGGGCCAAGGCGCCACCTGGAACGGCCGGCCGATGCGCACCTCCGCCCGGCCCTCCTTGAGCGGCGCGTTTCTCGCCACCGGTTATCCCTGGCGGGCGCACCCGACGCTCGACCTTTATCTGGAGGCGTTCCGCGACATCTTTCTGGAGGTCCGGGCGATCCGCCGCTGCGGCGCGGCGGCGCTCGATCTCGCCTACACCGCGGCGGGGGTCTACGACGGTTTCTTCGAGTTCCGGCTCTCGGCCTGGGACATCGCCGCCGGGATTCTTCTGGTGCGCGAGGCGGGCGGCGTGGTCACCGACGTCGATGGCGGGCAGGGATCGTTCGTCTCCGGCAACGTCGTCGCGGGCGGCTCGGGCGTCCAGCCCGAGCTGCTGGCGAAGATCGCCCGCCATGCGACCGAAGCGGGGATCGCCGAGCGTCTGCGGGCGGACCGGGAGATCGAAATGCGGGAGCGCACCGTTTGAGCCCGAGGCCGGCACCGGCGAAACCGGCGCGTCCGAGCCGGCAGACCCTCGGCACGTCGGCGGGTCCGCCCGCCGGACCGTGGTTCGTCGAGGTGCAGATCCATCCGGCCGACGGGCGCCGGAAGGTCCGCTATCTGGTGCTCGGCCGGCTAGCCTTGACCGTCGTCTGCTCGTTGATCCTGGGCTACCTGTTTCTCGTGTCGCTGGGGCTGGCGCTGGCCAAGGACGTTTTGTCCGCCATGCTCGGCGGCGCCGAGATCAAGACGCTGGAGATCGAGCGGACGCACCAGGGGGCACGGCTCAAAGGGATGGTCGTGGAGCTCTCGGCGCTCGACGAGCAGACCAAGAGCCTGCGCCTGCAGCATGCGAAGCTGCGGCTCGCCTATGGCCTGCCGCCCCGGCACCTCGAAGCGCCCGAGCCGGCCTCCCGCGAGGACGAGTCGATCTACGGCGGCGCGATTGCCGAAGGGGAGCACATCCGCTCGGTGGTGGTGCGCAATCTGACCGCGCTCGACAAAGGACTCGCGGAGGTCCGCCGCTACGAGGAGGCGCACCCGGCCGAGGTGGCGGAGATCCCGTCGCGCTGTCCGCTCTCGGGCGACGACTTGGTGCTGGTGACGCCGTTCGGCAACCATCGCAACCCGTTCACCAAGGAGCTCGAATCGAATGCCGGCGTCGATCTGGCGGCGACCGCCGGGGCGCCGGTGGTGGCGGCCGCGGCCGGCATCGTCGCGTTCGCGGGCCAGGCTTCGATCGGATCGAGCCCGGCCTGGTTTCGCCTCGGCCAGGTGGTGGTGATCCGCCACGGCGACCGGTTCGCGACCGCCTACGGGCATCTCGAACGGATCGACGTCCGCCCGGGCGCCAAGGTGGCCCGCGGCACGCCGCTCGGCACGGTGGGCAAGAGCGGTTGGACGCTCGCGCCGCAGCTGCATTTCGAGGTGCGGCGGCGCGATCCGCGCGGCGCGCTCGCCCCGGTCGATCCGCGAATCTACATGCTCGATCGCCACTGGCATGATGAAGAGCGGCTGATCGTGCGCGCCGCCGCGAAACAGTGGGCCGAGCCGGGCACGTGGGAACCGATGCCCGGCGTGCGCTGAAAATTCTGCGAATCCGTTAGAATTCCAGGAATGGTCTCCTCCAATCGGCGCGAGAGCGACCGGGTCGTCCGGCGCCTGCCGGTGCGCTTCTGGCGCGTCGGCGAGGAACGGTCGGTCACCGGCTATACGACGAACATCTCGACCACGGGCATGTTCGTGGTGACTCACCAGCCGTTGCCCAAGGCGGCGCGGATCCGGGTCGAGGTGCTCGATCCGCGCTCCGGGTTCATCGTCGAGGCGGAGGTCGCGCACGCGCACAAGGTGAGCCTAGAGCTCTCCGCGCTCGGGCCTTCGGGGATGGGCGTCCGCTTCCTGCCGATCGAAACGCTCGTCCGCGAGCTGTTTCCCCAGGCCGTCGGCGGCCTCCGTGGCGGGCGCACCGGGGAGTCGCCGATCGTCTCACCGCCCGCCGCGCCCCCCGCGCCCGCCGTGGCCGCGGCCCCCGCGGCGCCGCCGAAGCGGGCGCCCACCCCGGGATCGTTCCCCTCGAACCGGGTGCCGATCGTCCGGGTGGGCGAGCCCGTGCCGGAGGCCGCTCCGGTCGGCAAGGCGCCGATCGCCGTGCGTTTCAGCTCGATCGAGCAGTTCCTCTCGATCTACGAGCGCGATCTGCGCCAGGGAGGGCTGTTCGTCTCGACCTCCGAGCCGGCGCGGATCGGCGACTTGATGGAGATCGAGCTGCACCTGCCGGCGCCGCTGCTCGCCCGGGTGCGGCTGCGCGCGCGGGTGGTCCACCGGATCGACCCCCAGGGGGGAGAGGGGATGGGCGGCCCCAACCTGCTCGCCGGCATCGGCGTCGAGCTGCTCGACCGGCGCGGCGCCCTCGCGGCGCTCGAACCGTACCTCTCCGGCACCCCGCCCGCGAGCTGAGAAAGGGCTCGGTCGTGGTTTCGTTGGCCCCGCAGCGACTGGCTGCTGCCGAAGGCGCCCGAAGGAGCGAGGAGGCCAACGAAACCACGGCCCCAAATCGCCCGGAATCCGCCGAGGGCGGCGAGCGTTAGAATGATGGAGATCCCCACCGCGGCGCCTAAAGCGCCTGCGGATCGCAGGAGGTACCCCCATGCCCTATAGCCCCCTTCTCGTCAGGCCCATGCGCGAAGAGCTCACCTCGATCGGCGTCCAGGAGCTGACCACCGCCGCCCAGGTGGACGAATGGATGAACGAAAAAAGCGGCACCGCCCTCTTGGTCATCAACTCGGTCTGCGGCTGTGCCGCCGGCATGGCGCGCCCGGGCGTCCGGATGGCGCTCGAAAGCGGAACGAAGCCCGACCGGGTGGCGACGGTGTTCGCCGGCCAGGACCTCGAAGCGACCGCCCGCGCCCGTGCCCATATCGCCGACATCCCGCCGAGCAGCCCGTCGATGGCGTTCTTCAAGGACGGCGAGCTGGTTTATTTCCTCCCCCGGCACCGGATCGAGGGGCGCAGCGCCGATCAGGTGGCGGCCGATCTTACGAGCGTCATCGCGGAGCACAGCTCCGTCGCGGCGTAACGGCGTCTCGATGGGGACTTTTCATCAAGGCAAAGGCGAGTTGCACGGCATCACCGTGGTGGTCGAAACGAGCGGCCCGGAGATGTACGTCGGCCGTTGCGACGACGTCACCGAGCTCGGCGTGATCTTGCATGACGCCGACGTCCACCGCGAGGGGGATGAAACTCCGCGCGAGAAATACCTGGAACGCGCGGTGCGCTTCGGGATCTGGAAGAAGTTCGACCGGATCGTGATTCCGAACGACGCGGTGACCGGGATTCGGCGCCTGGGCGAGCTGACGTAACGCGATGACGAACGCCGAAACTTCGAGACCCCCCTGGGTTTCGGTCGGCGCGGTGGGCGCCGCTCTCGCGATCGTCGCGGGGGCGTTCGGCGCCCATGCCCTCGCCGATCGGCTGGACCCTCGCTCGCTGACGCTGTGGGAGACCGCGGCTCGGTATCTGATGTATGGCTCGCTGGGCCTGATCGGGCTCGGCCTCGCCGCCGTCGGGCGCCCGCACCGGCTGTACGGCGCGGCGGGGCTCGCGCTGGTTTTGGGCACGATTGTCTTTTCCGGCACCCTCTTCGGCCTAGCGCTCGGCGCGCCGCGCATTCTGGGGGCGGTCACGCCGCTCGGCGGGCTGGGGATGATCGCGGGCTTCCTCCTCTTCGCGCTCGCCGCGCGAGCTGGTACCATCGGCTAGAATCGATCGGTCGCAACCGGCGGGGAGGAAGAGCATGTCGGAGTCGGGGAGGGGCCTCGGGCGGGGGGTTGTCTATGCGGTGGTGGCGTTCGGCGCCCTGGCGCTGCTGCCGGCGAGTCTCGGCGCCCAGCCTACGGACATCGATCCCTGCGCCGCGCCGACGGCCGACACCGGTTTTTCCGAGGTGCAGGTCAACCTGCCGGCGGGGACGATCAACCGGGTGTTGCCGTTCGACGTGCCGATCCGTTTCTGCGGCACGCTTGCGACGGGCGCCAAGACCGTCACGCTTCAGTACGTTGCCGACCGCAAGAATCCGCCGCAGGTGGATGACGATTGCCGCGGCCCGGGTGGCGCGCCGATCGCCTGGCAACCGGCCAACCCGATCTCCGGGCGGGTCAACGGCACGACGTTTCGCGCCGTCATCCCGCGGCTCGAATCACAGCGCTTCTACGCCTTCTGCTTTCGCAGCGAAGCCGAGGTGACGTCCGAGGTGGCGGACGCCTTCCGGCCGGTCGCGCGGGAAACGCTCGATGAGGGTCTCGCGCCGATCCCGCGCGGCGACCTCACCGCCGACGAGAGCGAAGCGCTGCGGAAGAAGCTGGCCGCCGCGCTGCTCGATCAATTGAAATCCGACCAGGCGATTGCGCCGGGCACGTTGTTCGATTCGCGCTCCCCGCACAACGACCTCGCCGACCGGTTCAACGGCAAGATTCGCCAGGTGCTGGAGCCGCAGCTGCGGCGGAACGCGCTCCTCCAGACCTACGCCACGTTGCAATTCGACCTCGCCCAGACGCTTCGCGGCCTGCAAAGCGACCCGGCGGTCGGCCGCTTGACGGCGTCGCTCGCCGCGCCGTCCGATCCGAATCTCGCGGCGCTGTCCAACGCCTTCCGCGGCGCGCTCGACGTGATGGAGATGTCGCCCGACGCGACCGCTCGCACCGCCCAGGGGCTCGATCCGACGACCGCCGAGGGGGAAACTCTCGACGCAACGTTCGATCCGGCGACGGCGGGGGAGATCGCCGGCCGCTACGACGCGCTGGCCAAGGCGCTGGCGGGCTTTCCCGACCTGATCCAACGCGCGACCGGGCCGGGGGGAGTCCAACTTCCCGAGGGGGACGCGGCCGCGATGGCCCCTCTCGTCGCGCCGCAAGGTCCGGCGGCCCGCGCGAGTGCTCTCGCCGCGACGCTTTCCTCGATCGCCACCAACGTCCAGGCGAGCCTCGCGGCGCGCGCGAGCGCGCTCGACCTGCTCGCCTCGGACGTGGCGCTGCGGGCGGTCGGCACCCAGATCGTCGATGCCTCCTCGACCGGCGGCTTCGAGACCTTCCAGAACTACTACGTCAGCGCCGACGCCGGCCTGGTCGCCGCCCCGGCGCTCGACGCCGTGGTCTCCTATATCGGCGTCAACCTCTACCTGCGGCCGGTGAACAAGAACGCGCCGCTGCGCCAGCTCGGGAATTTCCGGCAGACGTTCAGCCGGCGCTTCGCCTTTACCCTCGGGCTCACGGTGCAGAGCCTGGCCGACAGCGACAACGGCAACGGCCCGACGCGGCAGGATCTATTCGGCAACCAGTCGATGCTGATCGGGGCGGGCCTGCGGATCACCGACATGATCCGCCTCGGCGGCGGCGCGCTGGTGTTCAAGAAGGACGACCCGAGCCCGCTGATCACCAAGTTCGAAACGGCCGTCTCCTACTACCTTACGGTGTCTTTCGACCTGAACGTCGCCCGCGCCTTCAAAGGCGGCCTGGGCGGCTTGTTCCCGGGCAATTAGCTTTCGGTTTTCCGGCAGAGAAACGGAGCAACGGCAATCCATGGCGATCCAGATCCGGAAGAATCTCACGGTGTCCCCGAACCCGACCTCGGTGCCGAAGCACATCCAGCTGACGCAGACGCTGCGCAGCACGCTCCCCAGCGAGCCGATCACGATCGTCTACCGGCTCGCGCCCGGGCATCAGATCTGGTTCCAGGACGGCGACGATCCGCCGGCCAAGACGTTCAACCGCACCGAAACCGTGGGGCCGGCCGATCAGATCTGCCGCGACCGCATCGGGCTGGTGATCGGACCGGGAACCGGCCCGATGCAGATGGTCCAGATCGACCAGACCCTCACCGACTCGCTCGGCATCTCGCAGCCGGACCTGGTCCTGGTCCAACTTCAGAGCAAATAAGGCCTCGCCCGAGAACGCGAACCATGCGCCGTATCACCATCGTCCCGTCCCTCCTCGCCGTCCTCTCCGCCCTCACCATCCTCGCGCTGGCTTCGAACGGCTGCTACAAGCAAAGCGACTTCGAGCCGCCGGCCATCGTCGAAGAGTCGCTCGTCCTGGGCACCGTCGGCGGCGTCACGTCGCTTCCGGCGGACGGCGTCTCGCGCCTGCGCCTGGTCGCTCAAGTCGATCCACGCGCCGACCTGGGCAAGCGAACGGTGATCTTTTCGACCAGCGGCGGCACGCTCGTCGGCGGCAATCCGTCCGGGCAGGCCGGGGAGCGCGAAGTGGCGGCCGACGGCACCGGCCAGGCGACGATCGAGCTGGTGAGCGCGCAGCAGGTGGGGCCCGCCGTGGTGGGCGCGCGGGTCAAGGAAGTCCCGGGCCTGTCGCGCACGCTCGCGATCGGCTTTACCGCCGCGGACGTGAACGGCGTCATCCGCTTCGTCGCAAGCCCCCCTTCGGCGCCCGCCGACGGCGCCACGAAATCCGTCTTCACGGTCGAGGTCTCCTCCGCCCTGCCGCTCGGAACCCAAGTCGCCTTCGCCACCTCCGGCGGCCTGTTCGCGCCCGAGAACGCCGCCGCCGCCACCCGTTCGATCGACGGCTCCTTCCGCGCCACGGTCGAGCTGGTGAGCCCCGGAGCGATCGGCACCGGCATCGTCACTGCCACCGCGAACCAGGTCACCCGTCAGGCGCAAATCTCCTTCGTCCGCGCCCTGCCCAACCGAATCCTCGTCTCGACCGGCGGCAAAGTCACCGCCCAAGCGGGCCTGACCGATCCGGTCACCGTGACCGCCAGCTTTCAAAGGGACATCGGAAACGTAACCCCCGGCACCTCGGCGGTCTTTACCGCCACCGACTCCTCCGGCCGCGAAATCGGCCTCTTCCGCGACGCCTCGACCGTCAACGCCAGCGGCACCGCCGCCGCCACCTTCCTCGCCGGAACCACCACCTACCGCGGCCCGGTCACGATCACCGTCTCGGCCCAAGGAGGCACGGTGTTCGGTACCGCGACGATCGAGATCGTGGACTAAGGCCCCGGGACGGCGCCGCTTGGCCGCCGTCGCCCCATGCGTTTTGGTGGCCGACCTACTTGACCATGATCATATGACCATGGCAGAGTTCGCCGGAGGGCCGGCTCGCCTCCGCAGTCGCGAAAGGTGTTTCATGGAATCGATCGTCAAGACCATCTCCGCCGGGGACTTCAAAGCGCGGTGCCTGTCTCTCTTGGACGAAGTCGCCGAGACGCGACTCCCCTTGGTCGTGACCAAGCGCGGGAAAGCGGTCGCCCGGCTCGTGCCGATGACCAATGAGTTGCCGACCGATCTGCTCGGCAGCGTGCGTTACGCCTCGGAAGAAGATCTTTTGTCTCCTGTTGACGAGGTTTGGGACGCCGAGCGGTGATTGTTCTCGACACCCATGTTTGGATCTGGTGGGTGAGCGAACCGGAAAAGCTCTCCGCGGAGGCGAAGTCGGCCATCGAGTACGCCAAGGGAGGAGGGATCTGCCCGATCAGTTGCTGGGAGATCTCGACCAAGGTGGCCAAGGGAAAGCTGGAGCTGGACCGCGAAGTTGGTCTCTGGGTGCGGCATGCGCTGGCTCGGCCGGCCCTACAGCTTTTGGACCTCACGGCCGATATCGCGGTCACGGCGGGTCAACTCGGCTTGGCGGGATTTCACGGAGACCCTGCTGATCGGCTGATCGTTGCGACCGCTCTTTGCCATGGGACCCAGCTCGTGACGAAGGATCAGATGATTCGGGACTTCCCGGGCGTCCAGACGATTTGGTGACGCGCGAGGTAAGGCCTCTCCGCCAACCGGCACCTGCAGATCCTCGGGTGTGCTCTTCCTGGGACCGCCGCCGTCTCGGCGGCGTTTTTTCGCCGAGCCCCACGAGCGGTTGAAACCGCTTCCATGAGAAGGCCAATCTGAGTCAAGCCGCCTTGGCGGCTTTCCCTGCAAGTCTGTTTGCGGCGGGAGCGATTCCCCAGGCTTCCATTCGCACTCTGGGTCGACCGTCTTTGGGTCTCGTGCATAAAGGGGTCCGC
>DATMZU010000686.1:0-4729 GCA_035607435.1 Thermoanaerobaculia bacterium
CCTGGGCCAACGGCCCAGGTTACGGTCCGGTTTCATATCCTAAGGGCTGAAGGCCCGTGCCAACCGCCGCGCCGCCCCCCTCACCCCCCCGCGATCAACCCCAACAGCTCCTGCCCATACTTGTTCGCGATCCCCGGGCCGATGCCGGGGATGTTCAGCAGGCCGACCTCGTTACTCGGGCGGGCGCTGGCGAGGGCGTAGAGGGTTCGGTCGGTGAGGATGCGGAACGCCGGGACTTTGCGCTTTTTCGCTTCGGCGAGGCGCCAGGCGCGAAGGGCTTCGACCAGGGGGGTGGGGGCATCGAGGCTCGGTGCTCCGGGGGCGGCTCCGGGCTTTGATTTACCCAGGCGGTCGCTCTTCGTTCGATCTCGTTTCTTCGGTCCGCGGTCGGGAGGCGCTTCGGCGAGGATCAGGCCGGCGAGACCGGTTTCGTCGATCTGGTAGCCGGTGGCGGTGAGCAGGGCGCGCTGGAAGTGGATTTCGCGGCCGTCTTTTTCGAACGAGTCTTGTTGCAGGCGGAGCAGGCCGGCGCGCACCAGGGCTCCCAGCAGGTGCTCGAAGGCGCGGCGATCGAAGCCGGCTTTTTCGCGCTCGCCGTCGCCGATCTCGCGGAACAGTTGGCCGGTGGTCTGGCCGTCGCGCTCACGGAGGGCTTCGAGGATCGCCGAGAGCACCGAGTGCTCGGCGTCGGTCGCGGCGCGCGAGCTGCCGAGCAGGCGGCGGTCCGGGGCGCAGATGTCGCAGACGCCGCAGGGCTGGCCGGAGTCCGCCTGGTCGCCGAAATGGCGGATCAGGTGGAGCATGCGGCAGCCGTGCCCTTCGGCGTAGCGGAGGATGTCGTCGAGCTGGCCGATCTTGTGGCCGCTCTGCTCTTGATAGGAGCGGCGGAAGCCCGGGTCGCCGCGCGAGACCCGGCCCTCGGCATCGACTTTCGCGCCGCCGTGAATCCAGAGTTTTTCGAGCGCGCGCTCGAACAGCTCCGCGTCCAGCTTCAGCCGCCTTGCCAGATCCTCCGCGAGGCGCGGCTCCGGGGCGAGTGCCTGGGCGATCGCGTCCAGCACCTCGATGTCGGGGTAGTCGCGGCCGTGGAAAAACTCGTGCGTCCGGCGGTCGGCATAGGAGTAGAGCAGGATCGCCCGCGAGGGGAGGCCGTCGCGGCCGGCGCGGCCGATCTCCTGGTAATAGCCTTCGAGCGAGCCCGGCAGGGCGGTGTGGATCACCGTCCGGACGTTCGCCTTGTCGATCCCCATGCCGAAGGCGATCGTCGCGACGATCACGTCGAGCCGGCCGTCCAGAAACGCGCTCTGCACCCGCTCGCGCTCGGCCGCCGCCATTCCCGCGTGGTAGGCCGCAGCGGGCATTTCGACCGACAGCTCGGCGCCCAGCGCGTCGGCTTCCTTCCTCGTCGGGGCGTAGACGATCGCCGGCCGGGCGCTCGGATCGGCGAGCGCCGCGCGCACCGCGTCGCGCCGGGCGGTCGGGCGCAGGGCGACCGCTTCGATCGCCAGGTTGATGCGCCGGAATCCATGGATGAAGCGCAGCGCCTTCGGCATGCCGAGCTGGACCGCAATGTCGTCCTGCACGCGCGGCGTGGCGGTCGCGGTAAGCGCGATCACCGGCCCGGGGCGCAGCTGCGGCAGGCGTGCCCCCAGCATCCGGTATTCGGGGCGGAAATCGTGCCCCCATTGAGAGATGCAGTGGGCTTCATCGACCGCGACCAGTCCGGGTTTGACCCGCGCGAGAAACTCCGGAAAGCCCGGCACCGCGAGCCGTTCGGGAGCGATGAACAGGTAGTCGAGCTTGCCTTGGAGGTAGTCGATGCAGACCCGCCGCGATTCGGCCCGGTCGCGGCCGGAGTGGATGCGCTCGGCCGAAAACCCCAGCTCGCGGAGCTTCGCGACCTGGTCTTCCATCAGGGCGATCAGCGGCGAGACGACGAGCGTCGTCCCTTCCCGCGCGAGCCCCGGCAGCTGGTAGCAGAGCGATTTGCCGGCTCCCGTGGGCATGATCAGCAAGACGTCCTCGCCCGCCACGACCGAGCGGCAGACCTGCTCCTGATAGGGCCGGAAGGACGCCAGGCGAAAGCGGGACGACAGCAGCGCGCCCAGCCGGTCCGGCGTCTGGGGAATCGTCAGCTCCGGCGCGGAGAGGGGGAGATGGGGAGGCTCTGGATCGAGGGGCAAGGGGTGGGATCTCCCGCGCCGGAGATTTTAGACCAAACGGCAACGCCGCCCGCGGAGATCGATTTCCGCGGACGGCTTCGGGGCGAGAGGGGAGCTTGCGGACGTTTAGGGCGCGGGGGTACCGCCCTCGGCGAGAAGCAGCGACGGCGGCGTGCCGGTCGGCGCGACCCGGTTGTCGCATCCCGGCGGAGCGGCGCTCTCGCCGTAGAGATTCGCCGCGCGGACCGCGTACCGGGGATTCTTCGCCGGATCGAAGCCGCGGTCGGTGTAGGCGAAGGCGGTGTCCGAGGCCGTGCCGATCAGCTCTTCGGGCATGCCGGTCTGAGAGCGGTAGACCCGGTAGATCTTGGTCGGCGCGCCGCCCTCGGCGGGCTCGGACCAGGTGAGATGGACCTCGCCGTTCTCGAACGCCGCTTCGACGAGCGGCTCGGCCGGCGGTCCCGGGGGCAAGTCGAAGGCGGCAAAGAGCCCCAGGCCTCCCTTCTGGCGCGCCACCGAGGCGAGCGCGTCCTGGGTGTTGATCGGCGAATCGATGCACGGCCCGGTGCAGCCGTCGGCGAAACCGACCACCGCGCGGCCCCGGCGGTCCGCCTGGAGATCCATGAAGTCGAGCAGATTGCGGCTGCCGTTCGGGCAACCAGTCGTGCCGCCCGCGCAGATCGTGCCGCGCTGGACCGGATCGCCCGGGGTGGCGTTGACCGTGGTCCAAGTGGCGCCCCCGTCATAGGTGTGCGCGACGTAGAGGTACCAGAGCGCCGGGCTCGCCGGGTCGTCGCCGCTCGAATTGGGCGTCTTCGTGCCGAGGAACGCGATCGCCGCCCGATCGTCGTCTCCCGCGATCGCGCTGGCGAACGCCGTATCCCGAATGCCCATAGAGGCTCCCAGATCCAAGGGCCGCGACCAAGTCTGGCCGTGGTCGCGCGAGGTCGCGACCATCGGCCGGCCGTCGCCGTTGCCGAAGGCGAAATAGACCGTTCCCTTCGAGCCGACCGCGACCGAAGGATCCCAGGTCCCGACGAGGCTGCCCGCCACCTTCCGCACCGTCCAGGAGAGGCCGTTGTTGCTTGATACCGCCACCCCCTGGCGCCCGCCGCACGACTTGTTGGGGACGTACGCCGTGCCGTCCGGACCCACTTTGACGTGGCCGTGGAGCCCACCGCACTGGGTCAAGTTGTAGATCGGCACGGCGGGACCGAACGTCGCGCCGCCGTCGAGCGACACCGCGCACTGGGCGAGCGCGATGTCCTGCGAGCAGTAGTAGACCGCGTGGGGGTGGAGGAGCCCGGTGAGCGGCGCCGCGAACGGGCCGCCGCCGACCGTCTGGTGGTCCACCCCGGAATTGATGCCCGAACCCATGCTGGGGAGCCAACTGTCGCCGTCATCATCGGAGAACGACATCAGGCTGGTCTTGCCCAGGAGCTGGGAAGAGAACGTTCGGCCGGTCACGGGATCGGTGTAGAGAATCGGGTCGAGCGAGGTGACGGCGTTGACCGGGCTGACGACCTGCCAATTGCCATCCGGACGCAAGCGGGCCGGCGAGGTGCAGACGTCGTAGCGCAGGCGCAGGGTGTCCAACCCCGAGACGTACATCACCGTGCCACCGTTGTCGGCCGTCTCGCTGTGCCAATTGATCCCGAGGCTCGGCTCGCCGGAAGCGTGCTCGCCGGGATCGGCATAGATCGAGTAGGCGGGCGGCCGAATAGAGCTGGTCGGCGCCGCGTCGTTCGATTGCGGGGCGAGCGTCGCGAGGCCGAAGATCGGCGAGGCGCCGGAGAAATTGACCGCCTGCACCGTGTAGGTGCCGGCCGGCGGGTTGGAGAGAACCGCGACCTCGTCCTGGCTCGGCGAGTTGCCCGAGGTCGCCACGACCTGTCCGGCGCCGTCGTAGATCTTCAGATCCCAGTCGTCGGCGTTGGAGACGTGGAGCGTGACCTGGACCTCGAACGGGAACGGCGCGGGGGTTACGGTGAGCTGGAAGTTGTCGCACAACGAGTCGGTCGGAGTAGTGCAGCCCACCGCCACGAGCGGCGGCTTGAAGTCACCGTTCCATGTCACCGTCGGCTGAGCCTCAGAGACGTTACCGGTTGCGGGGGTCGCGGCGCGCGCCGCGGGGAGCGGGAGAAGAAGAGACAGCGCCAGGAGCGGCGCCCAAGGAAAACCAGGGAATCTGGCCATTTCTCGAACCCTCCTCAAGAGATCGCCCGGGCGGGCAAACGACGACCCGGGGCCGGACGTCGAGAGTGGGCCTTGCAAGACAATGCCAGGGGAATGGCGGCGGGTTTGAGAAAGTCTTTCTCGCGATTTGTGGAGAGGGGCGGAATTTGTTGCCGAGAGGCCCCGACGGCGATCGGTTTTACGAGCCTGTAGGCGCCACAGGCCCCGCAGGCCCCGCGAGCGATTGAAATCGCTTCCATGAGAAGGCCAATCTGAGTCAAGCCGCCTTGGCGGCTTTCCCTGCAAGTCTGTTTGCGGCGGGAGCGATTCCCCAGGCTTCCATTCGCACTCTGGGTCGACCGTCTTTGGGTCTCGTGCATAAAGGGGTCCGC
>DATMZU010000687.1:0-5003 GCA_035607435.1 Thermoanaerobaculia bacterium
CGACGACGTAGGCCACGATACGCGGGGCACTCGCACGACGATCCACCACCGCAACAGCGTGCTGCACCCGCGGATGCGCAAGGAGCGCCGCCTCGATCTCGCCGAGCTCGATCCGGAAGCCGCGGATCTTCACCTGGTGATCGAGGCGGCCGAGAAACTCAAGGTTGCCGTCCGCGCGGTAGCGAGCCCGGTCGCCGGTGCGATAGAGGCGCCCCCCCGGGGTGGCCGCCCAGGGATCGGGAAGGAACTTGTGCGCCGTGAGCACCGGCTCGCGGGCATAGCCGTCGGCCAGGCAGTCGCCGCCGATGTAGAGATCGCCCGGAACCCCCACCGGACAGGGTTCGAACTCCAGGTCGAGCACGTGATAGCGGGCGTTCTCGATCGGTCGTCCGTACGGAATGCTGGTCCAGGAGGGTTCCACCCGTTCGACGGGAAAAACGTTGGACCAGACGGTGGCTTCGGTGGCGCCGCCGAGCGCCACCACACGGGCTTGCCGGAACCTCTCCCGAATCCGGTCGGGGAGCGTGACCTGAATCCAATCGCCGCTCAAAAAGACGAGGCGCAAAGATGGCGGGGCTTGCGCGGCCGGTCCCTCGGAGAGGACGGCGAGAAAGGGCACCGTCTGCTCCAGGGCCGCGGGTGCCGAATCCCAGAACGTGATGGGTTCCTCGACCAACGCCCGGAGCAGGCGCTCGGGATCGCGGATCTCCTCTTCCGTGGCGATGCGGATCGAGCCGCCGGCTCCCAGCAGTCCGAAGATGTCGAACACCGAGAGGTCGAAGGAGAGGGAGGTGATGAACAGCACCCGGTCGGCGGGCGAGAAAGCGAAGGCCCTATGGGCCCAGCGCAGCAGGTTGATCACCGGGCGATGGCGGACCATCACCCCCTTGGGAGTGCCGGTCGAGCCCGAGGTGAAGATCACGTAGGCCAGATCGTCCGGCGTCGATCGGCGCGGCAACGGCGCGTTCGGCGGCGTGAAGCGCGCCAGGTCCATCCGGTCGAGACAGACCGTTTCGGCCGGTTCGGACAATCCCTCCTGGATCTCGGAGAGGATGCCGAGCTGCTCCGATTCGGTGATCAGGCACGGAATTTTGAGGGCGTCGATGACGAAGCGCAGCCGCGACGGGGGATGGCCGATTTCAAGCGGCACGTAGGCGGCGCCGGCCTTGAGGATGGCGAGCACCGCGACGATCATTCCCGGTCCCCGACGCAGGTGGATGCCGACCAGCGAGCCGGGGCCGATGCCGATCTGCGCCAGGTGATGGGCGAGACGGTTGGCCTGTTCCTCCAACTGGCCGTAGGTGATCTCTTCGTCGCCCCAGGTGGCGGCGACCGCTTCCGGAGTCCGCCTTGCCCAGTTCTCGAACGGCTCGTGGATCAGCGTCGGCTCGTCACGTTCCACCGCGGTGTCGTTCCACTCGGCCAGCGCCTGGTGGCGTTCGCCCGGGGAGAGCATGGAGTGCGCCGAGAGCGGTTGGTCCGGCCGTTCGACCATGCCGACGAGAAGGCGCTCCAGGTTTCCGAACAGGCGATCGACGGTCGTGGCGTCGAATAGATCGGTGGCGTATTCGATCGTGCCGCTCACCCCCCCGTGGACCTCCGCGAGGTTGAGGATCAGATCGAATTTCGCCATCGTTCCTTCGACATATACCGTCTGCAGGCTCAGGCCCGGGATCTCCAGGCTTTCGCCCGGATCGTTCTGCAGCATCAGGACCACCTGGAACAAGGGGGTATGGGCGAGGCTCCGCTCCAGGGCAAGCTCCTCGACCAGCTTCTCGAACGGCAGGTCCTGGTGCATGTAAGCGGCCAAGGCGTTGCCGCGCACCTGTCCGAGCAAGTCGCGAAACGAGGGCTTGCCCGCCAGGTTGCCGTGCAGGACCAGCGCGTTGACGAAGAATCCGATCAATCCTTCGGTTTCGATCCGGTTGCGGCCGGCGATCGGGGTGCCCACCGCGATGTCGTCCTGGCCGCTGCAACGCGCCAGCAATGCCTGGAATCCCGCCAGGAGCACCATGAAAAGCGTCGCTCCTTCAATCCGACCGAAAGCTTCGATCCGACTCGTGATCTCGGCCGGCAACCAGACGGGCCGTATCGCGCCCCGGAAGCTCTGCACCGCGGGCCGCGGACGGTCGGTCGGCAGCTCCAGGAGAGGCGGCAGCCCCGCGAGCTGATGCCGCCAGAAGGCGATCTCGTCTTCCAGGACCTCGCCGTGCAGCCAGGAGTGCTGCCAGAGCGAGAAGTCCGCGTATTGCACGGCCAGCTCAGGCAGCGGCGACGGCCGGCCTTCGGCAAACGCCGCGTAGAGGGTCGCGACCTCGCGCATCAGGATGCCCATGGACCAACCGTCGCTCGCGACGTGGTGCATGTTCAGCGTGATGAGGTGCGCCCGCTCCGTCAGCCGCAGCAGAACGCCGCGCAGCAACGGGCCGCGGGCGAGATCGAACGGGCGGATGGCCTCTTTGCCGGTGAGGGTACGGGCCAGCTTCTCTCGCGCGCTCTCGGACAGGCGCGACAGGTCCACCTTGGGCATCGGGAAAGGTTTCGCCGGTTGGATCACCTGGACCGGTGCGCCTTCCCGCGCCGCGAAGACCGTGCGCAAGATTTCGTGGCGGCGGATCATCTCGTCGAAACAGAGTGCCAGCACCGCGGCGTCGAGCGGCCCTTCCATCCGCAGTGTCGCCACAATGTTGTAGAGCGAGCTTCCCGGTTCGAGCTGATCGATGAACCAGAGACGCCGTTGCGCAAACGACAGGGGGAGATGATCCGGCCGCGGCATCCGGAGCAGGGGGGGAGCCGTGCGGCCGGCGTCGGCGCGCAGTGCCGCCTCGACCCGGGCGGCAAGGCCGGCGATGGTGGCGTTGTCGAAGAAATCGGGGAGCGGCAGGTCGATCTCGAAGCGTCGGCGCACGCGGGTCAGCACCTGGATGGCCGAAAGGGAATGCCCGCCGAGGGCGAAGAAATCCTGAGTGGCGCCGATGTCGGAGAGCCCCAGCACCTCTTCCCAGATCTCCGCCAGAGCCACCTCGGTCGCACCGGCCGGAGCTACGATTGCCGCGCCGCCGCCGGCCGCGTTGGCCACCTCGGGCTCGGGTAGGGCCTTGCGGTCGATCTTGCCGTTGGCCGACAGCGGCAGCTCGGAGAGGAACACGAAAGTGTCCGGGATCATGTAGTCGGGCAAAGCGCCGGCCAGATGCTCCTGGAGCGTCGTCGAAACCTCTCCGGCGGCGACCACGTAGCCGCACAGGTACTTCTGACCCGCCCGGTCGGTGCGGGCAAGCACCACGGCCTCGCGCACCCCGGGCGCGCGGGAAAGCCGGCTCTCGATCTCGCCCAGCTCGATGCGGAAGCCGCGAACCTTGACCTGCTGGTCGTTGCGACCGAGAAACTCGATCTCACGGGCTTCGAGCATCCGCCCCAGGTCGCCCGTGCGGTAGAGGCGTCCGCCGGCCGGACCGAACGGGTCGGGCCGATACCCAGCCGCGGTCTTTTCCGGATCTCCGGCATAACCGCGGGCTACGCCCGTGCCGCCGATATAGAGATCGCCCACCACGCCGGGAGGCACCAGCTCCAGGTGGCGGTCTAGGACGTAGAAGGTGTTGTTGTCCAGAGGACGGCCATAGGGGATGCTCGCCCAGGCTTCGTCGATTTCACCGACGGGGTGGAAGATGGACCAGACCGTAGCCTCGGTGGCGCCACCCAGGCTGATCACGCGCAGGTTGGGGAAGAACCGGCGGGCGCGCTCGGGGAGCGCGAGCGGAATCCAGTCGCCGCTCAAGAAGGCGAGTCGAAGATCCTCGCCGCGGAAGTCCGGGTCCGTTTCCTCCAGGTACTGGACGAGCAGGCCGAGGGTCGAGGGGACGGAATTCCAGAAGGTGATTTTCCGTCCGGTGACGAGGTCCTTGAGGGCGGCCGGGTCCTGAATCTCCTCCTGCCGCGCGATGACCACGGAGGCGCCGGTTCCAAGAGCGCCGAAGAGGTCGTAGACCGACAGGTCGAAGCAGACCGAGGAGAGCATCAGGACGCGATCGCCGGAGCCCACGGAGAATTCCCGGTTGACCCACTCGATCAGGTTGACGGCGCTGTGGTGGGCGATCATCACGCCCTTGGGGGTGCCGGTCGAGCCGGAGGTGTAGATGGTGTAGGCGAGGGTGTCCGGATGGGGCGACCGGGGGCGCATCGGCACAGGCGCGTCGGAGAAGGCTGCCCCCTTCTCCACCAGCTCCTCGGGCAGTCCGTCCAGCAGGAAGGAGATCGCGGACTGCCGGGCGATGTGCTCTTTGCGCGCGGCCGGGTAGGCCGGTTCGAGCGGAACGTAGGCTGCCCCCGTCTTGAGCACGCCGAACAGCGCCGCGACCAGCTCGGGGGAGCGCGGCAGGCAGACGCCGACGTTGTCGCCGGGCTGGACGCCGCGGGCGAGCAGGAGCCGCGCGGTCCGGTTGGCCAGCCGATCGAGCTCGCCGTAGGCGAGCGAACGGCCGCCGCAGAGAACCGCCGGGAGATCGGGATTGAGCGCGGCCTGCCGCTCGAAGAAGCTGTGGAGGGGACGCTCGCGCGAGTACTCGCGGGCCGTGTCGTTGTAGACGCGGGCGAGCTGGTTGCGCTCCTCGTCCGAGAGCAGCGACTCGGCGGCGAGCGGCGCGCCGAGATCGCGGCACAATCCTTCGAGAATGCGCTCATAGAGCGCCAGCGCCCGCTCCACGTCCTCCCCGTCGAAATGCCGCGGCAGGTACTTGAGCCGCAGGAAGGGATTGACCGGCGAGGCCGAGACTTCGAGATCGAACAGGGTGTTCGTCATCTCGTCGCTCTCAAGATCCGGCAGCTCGCGCGCGGCCGATCGCGGTTCGACCATCGGCTGGAAGAGGACGTTGTCCCGGACCTCCTCCATGAGGTGGAAGTCCATGAAGTTGAGGAGCGTGTCGAAAAGCGGGTTCTGGGCCGATTCGCCGCCGACCAGGCCGGCGACATCGATCAGCGGGATCTCGTGCTCCTTCTCGGTGGCGAGG
>DATMZU010000691.1:0-2339 GCA_035607435.1 Thermoanaerobaculia bacterium
CCCCCCCGGTTTTTTCACCCTAGCCTCCGCTCGGGAACCACGATGAGCAGACTTCGCGACAAGATGTCCCGGCATCATGACAACTTCTCCCGGCATTACGGAAAAATCCCGGCATCGTGCCGCAAGACGGCGTGATTTTGCGGCAGAGGAGTCGACATTGCAGCAAGATCTCTTCGTTTCGCGGCAGGCGGCTGGGCAGCGCCGCAATGCCGGGAGATTTCGCCGCAAGGTCTCCGGATCTTGCGGCAAACGGGCCGATCGCCTCACCCTTCGAGCCGGCATTGCCGGAGAGTCTGCCGGTAGCGCGCCGCCGTGAGGAGACTTTCCCGGAAAATCGGCGGATCTCCACCAAAACGAGCTCATCGCCTGAGACGATGAGCCGATCTCCCGTGCCGGCGAGGCGACTTCAAGACAGATGGGCGGACATCGCGAAAAGATCCGGAGACATCACGACAGGTGGACGGACAATGCGGCAAAGTCCCGAGATATCGCGACAAGTGAGCGCGAAGACGACGCAACGCTCGATGACAGCGGCATCGGTGCCTTCGGCCGACTTTGACGGATACCCTGGCTGGGCCGCTTGACGGCGAATTCTCATGCTATAATAGCAAATCGATGCCCTCCCAGAACGGCGCTCGTCGCTGCTCTCCCGTCACGCGAGTGCTATGGCTCTGCGCCGGCTGGTGGCTCTGCGCGGTCTCATCCGGCTCGGCGCAGCCCACGGCTCTGAGCCCGTCGTTTCGCGTCAGCAGCGCGCCGGAAGGCCACCAGACCGAGCCCGCCGTCGCTGCGGACGCGCGAGGAAACTCGGTGGTGGTCTGGACCAGCGCGGCGACCCGTCCCCTTCTGGAAACGGGACCTGACGGCAGCGGCTCGGGGATCTACGCGCAACGCTTCGACGCGGCGGGCTCGCCGCTCGGCGGTGAGCTCCGCGTCAACGGTCTCACGCCGGGAGACCAGCACTCCCCCGCCGTAGCCATGGCCGCAAACGGCCAGTTCCTGGTCGTCTGGGTGAGCGATCTCTGGCTTTCCGGGGTGGTCCAGACGATCTGGGGCCGCCGTTTCGACGCCGCCGGCACGCCGCTCGGCGAGGACTTCGTCATCGGCACGGCGGGGAGAAGCGAAACGAAGCCATCGCTGGCGATGCGGCCGGACGGAGTGGCCCTGGTGGTCTGGGCTCACAGCCCGGAGCGCGATGTCCTCGATGTTGTCGGCCGTTTCCTCGACGCGACGGGATCGCTCGGCGAGCCGTTCGGGGTAACCCCGTCGGACCCTTCCTCGGGTCCATCGTACAGATACTCGCCGCAGGCGGCCTTTGAGCCGGATGGCGCGGCGGTGATCGTCTGGGCGGAAGTCCCGGACACCTCCCTGATCACCGACTACGCCCGCCGCTTCGCTCCCGATGGCACTGCGCTGGAGGATCCGGTCGTCATCGCCTCGGACCTCGACCGCTTCGTCGGCGGCCCGCCGGCGGTAGCCGTGGGCGCCGGCGGCACCCTCGTGATCTGGGAGGACTCGAGCTTCGTCTTCTGGGGGCGCTTCCTGAAACCGCCTGGAGGCGGTGCCGGAAATCGGCTTCGGCTTTTCGACGCCAACTTCGGAGGCCAGCGACCGGCCCTTGCCGGCGACGATCTCGGGTACACGCTCGCCCAGGAAGACTTCGTCTACGAGACCCCCAGATCTTACGGCGCCTTGGTGGGACGGCGCCTGGGACTCGACGGCAGGCCGAAAGGACATCCATTCGTGATCGCGCGCGACATCGGCGACCAACTCGGCGTCCACGTGGAAGCACCGGCGCTGGCCAGTTTTTCCAACCAGGATTTCATCGCGGTCTGGAACAATACGCAGTCCGTATCGGCGGACACCGGGTTCACCGCCTTTCGCGGCGCGGTCTGGGGCCGCCGCTACGCGTTGCCGCCGCCGGGGGCTGACCCCTGCCGTCTCGAAGCGGGGGGCAATCTGGTGTGCGACGTGCAGCACGACGGCAGCGGCAGGCTTCAGCTCGGTGTGGCAGTCCCGCCGGCGGCGATCCCGCTCTTCGGCGATCTCGATCGCGACGGCCGCGACGACCTTTGCTGGTACTCGGCAGGAACCTTTTCCTGCGACACCGCCCACAACGGCGGCGCGGCCGAGCTCGTCATGGCCTTCGGCGGCAGACGGCCCGCCGCGCCGCTGATCGGCGATCTCAACGGCGACGGCCGCGACGACCTCTGCCTTTTCCGCCACGGCAGCTTCCTCTGCGACACGGCGCACGACGGCGGCACGGCGGAGGTGGTCGTGACCTTCGGCCATTCCGTGGCCGCCGCTCTATTCGGCGATGTGGACGGCGACGGCGACGA
>DATMZU010000698.1:0-7275 GCA_035607435.1 Thermoanaerobaculia bacterium
GCCCCCCAGTCGGGATTCTGCCGCGAATCGATGACCGCCTCGGCCCCGAGCGCGACCAGGCGTTCGGCCCGTTCCACCCGACGGGTGGTCGCGAACACCCGCGCGCCGCGCAGCTTCGCGAGCTGAAGCGCAAAGATCGCGACCCCGCCGGTTCCTTGCACAAGCACGGTGTCGCCCGCTCCGATCCGGCCCGCGTCGAGAGCCGACCAGGCGGTGAGCGCGGCGCACGGCAGGGTGGCGGCCTCGGCGTCCGAAAGATGTTCGGGAACGCGGACGACGCCCTCTTCGGAAAAAACCATCCGTTCCTGGAGGACGCCGTCGAGCGGCCCGCCGAGCGTCGAGCGAATCAACTCCCGCGCGGGCTCCCCGGCGATCCAACGCGGGTTGAGAGTGGTGGCGACCCGATCTCCGATCGCCACCCGAGTCACCCCGGGGCCGACCGCTTCGACCACGCCCGCGCCGTCCGAACAAGGGATGAGCGGAAGCCGCTGCTTCGGGTTATAAGACCCCAGGATCATCATCAGATCCCGATAGTTGAGCGACGCCGCACGCAGTGCCACGACCACCTGCCCCGGTCCCGGCACCGGCTCGGGCCGCTCGACGAGCTTCAAGTTTTCGAGCCCGAAGGCGCCGTGGATCTCGATCGCCCGCATCAGCCCGCCAACGCCTGCCGCATCCGCTCCGCCAGGTCGCGCCCGGCGGAGTCTCCGAGCTTGCCGGCGTTCCAGCCGATCCCGAGGCCTTGGGGGCCGAACTTCGGGATGATGTGGAAATGGACGTGCATGACCTCCTGAAGGGCTTCGCGGCCGTTGTTCTGAAGGACGTTGTAGGCGGTGGCGCCGGTCGCCCGCATCACCGCCCGGCAGATCCGGGGGAGGGCGCGGCCGAGGGCGGCGGCCGATTCGTCGGAGAGCTGATCGAGCTGCGCCTTGCTCTCCTTTGGAATGACCAGGGTATGCCCTTCGGACAGCGGGCCGATGTCGAGGAAGGCGAAGACCTGGTCGTCCTCATAGACTTTGTAACTGGGGATCTCGCCGGAGAGGATCTTGTCGAAGATGGTCGGCTGATGTTCGCTCATGGCCGAGGATTCTAGCCGCTCGGCCGGAGACGGGGGATGATGGTGCCCGACATGCCCCCCGTTCTCGCCCCGTTGCCGATCGATGCCGTTCTGCCCGAGCTGATCGCGGCGCTCCGGGGGCATCAGAACGCGGTATTGCGGGCGCCCACCGGAGCCGGCAAGACGACCCGCGTGCCTCCGGGGCTGCTCGCGGCCGAGATCGCGGGTCTGGCCGCCGGCCAGTCAATCGTCATGACCGAGCCGCGGCGGGTCGCGGCGCGGGCGGCGGCGCGACGGATTGCCGAGGAGCAGGGGTGGGTCCTCGGCCGCGAGGTGGGCTACCAGGTCCGGTTCGAGAGGAAGGCGACGCGCGAGACGCGGATTCTCGTGGTGACCGAGGGCATTCTGGTCCAGCGCCTCCAGGCCGATCCGTTTCTCGACGGGGTGGGTCTGGTGATCTTCGACGAGATTCACGAGCGGACTTTGGCCGCCGATCTCGCGCTCGCGATGGCCCGCAGGGTGCAGCGGGAGGTGCGCCCGGATCTCGCCCTGGTCGCCATGTCGGCGACGTTCGATCCCGGGCCGCTCGCCGAATTCCTGGGCGGCGCGCCGACGATCGACAGCCCGGGGCGGCTTCATCCGATCGAGATCCGGTACCTGGAAGGCTCCGACCTGCGGACCGAGCCGCGCGAGATCGCGGGACGGGTCGCGGCGGCGGTCGAACGCGCGCTGGCCGAGGCCCCGGGGAACGGCGGCGTGCTCGCGTTCCTTCCCGGCGTGGGGGAGATTCGCCGCGCGGTGGAGATCCTGGGGTCGAGCATCGCGGCCCGCAACTGCGCGATCCTGCCGCTCTACGGCGAGTTGCCCGCCGAAGCGCAAGACGCGGCGATCTCTCCCGGGCCGAAACGGAAGATCGTGCTCGCCACCAACGTCGCCGAAACCTCGGTGACGGTCTCCGGCGTCGCCGCCGTGGTCGATTCGGGGTTAGCCCGCATCCTGCGCTACGACCCCGCGAGCGGCCTGGATCGACTGGAGTTGGCGCGGATCGGCCGGGCGTCCGCCGCCCAGCGTTCCGGCCGGGCCGGACGGGAGGGCCCGGGGATCGCCTATCGCCTTTGGCCCGAGCGCGAACAGGCGGCGCGGCCGGAGCGCGAGCGGCCGGAGATTCAACGGGTCGATCTCGCCGGCCCCGCCCTTCAGCTGCTCGCCTGGGGCGAGACCAATTTGGAGGGATTCGGCTGGTTCGAGCCGCCCGATCCGGCGGCGCTCGATCGCGGGCTCGATCTCCTCTGCCGGCTCGGCGCGCTCGGTCCTGGGAGAAGCGCGGGCCTCACTGCCCTCGGCCGCGCGATGGCCGAGATTCCGGTTCACCCCCGCCTGGCGCGGCTGCTGATCGAAGGGCGAAAGAGGGGCGTCGGCCGCGAGGCCGCGCTCGTGGCGGCCTTGCTCGGCGAGCGCGATCCGTTTCGCCGCAACGCTCCGGCGGCCGGAGGGGGGCGCCGCACGGCGGTTCACGCCTCGCGCTCGGATCTGCTCGACCGGCTCGACGCGCTCGAGGTTTTCGAGCGGAGCAAGGGGCGAGAAACCTCTTCGGCGGCGGGGGAGCTGGCGGCCGGTGCCGCGCGGTTCGTACTCCAGTCTGCCGAGCAACTCGAACGCTCGGTCGCGAGCGGGCCGGCCCGGAGCGCAGCGCCGGCTGATCCACCGGCCGCCGCCGATCGCGACGGCGCGCTGCTCGCCGCGATCGCCGCCGCCTGGCCAGATCGGATCGCCCGCCGCCGCGAGTCCGGGAGCCCCCGCGCCGTGATGGTCGGCGGGCGCGGCGTCCGCCTCGGCGAGGAAAGCTCGGTTTCGCTCGCGGAGCTGTTCGTGTGTATCGACGTGGATGGCGCCGCTTTGGGCGAGGCGCGGGTCCGCATCGCCTCCGCCGTCGAGCCCGGCGATCTGCCGCGGGAGCGCTTGAGCGACGAGGTCGAGGTCGCATTCGACCCCGAGCGGGAACGGGTGATCGCCCATCGCCGCACCCGCTTCGACGACCTGATGCTCAGCCAACGAGAGGTGCCGCCGCCGGCCGAGGAGGCCGCCCGGGTGCTGGCCGAAGCGGCAGGCCGCGATCTTTCTCGTGCCTTGGCGCTCGACGAGCCGGAGATCGCGGGTTTCCTCGCACGGTGGCGCTGGCTGCGCGGGGTCGCCCCCGAGCTGGATCTTCCGCCGGTGGGCGTTGAGGAGATCAGCGCGCTCCTTCCCGAGATCGCGCGAGGGCGGCGCACGTTCGCCGATCTGCGCAAGGCGCCGCTGCGCGATCTGCTCTCCGGCGCGCTCAGCTACGCGCAGACCCAAGCGCTCGCCCGCGAGGCCCCCGAGCGGATCGAGGTGCCGAGCGGCAGCCTGATTCGCCTCGAATATCCGGCCGAAGGCGATGGGCCTCCCGTGCTCGCGGTGCGCATTCAAGAGCTGTTCGGGCTCGATCAGACGCCCCGGGTGGCGGCCGGGCGGGTGCCCGTGCTGCTGCACCTGCTCGCTCCGAATTACCGGCCACAGCAGGTCACCCGCGATCTCGCGAGCTTCTGGGCCAAAACTTACCCTCTAGTCAAAAAAGAGCTTCAGGGCCGCTATCCGAAGCACGCCTGGCCGGACGATCCGCACAAGGCGACGCCCGAACGGCGCCCGCGCCGCCGAGGTTGAGCTAACCTCTCCTCCCGAACTAAGGGGAGGAGAATTCGATGCACAAGAGTATGTCCCTGGCGCTCGCCCTCGCGGCGGGTATGGCCCTTTCTACGGCCACTGCGGCCGTCTCGGCCCAGGCTCCGCCGCCGCCCCCGTCGCCGAAGGTGACCGTCCTCAAGGCGGCCCGACTCTTCGACGGCACCTCCGATCGCGCGGTGAAAAACGGCGTGGTGATCATCGAAGGGTCGACGATCAAAGCGGTCGGCGCGGACCTCGCGGTCCCGGCGGGAGCCGAGGTGATCGACCTGGGCGATTCGACCCTTCTGCCCGGCCTGATCGACTGCCACACCCACGTCTCCTTCGAGTCGGGCGACAACTGGGCGCAGGACGCGATCGCGAACCTCCGCCGGACCGTGCCCGAGCAGGCGATCCTCGCGACCGCGAACGTGCGGAAGACCCTGATGGCCGGTTTCACCACCGTGCGCGACGTGGGCTCGGGCGAGTACGTGGACGTCGGCCTGCGCAACTCGATCGCCGCCGGAACGATCCCCGGGCCGCGGATGCTGGTCGCCGTCCACGCGCTCGGCGCCCGCGGCGGACATTGCGACGACGGCGGCTTTCCCTATCAGCGATTCGGCCACGAGAGCGGCATCGAGGACGGCATCGCCGCGGGGGCCGACCAGTTTCGCGACGCGGTCCGGTTCCAGGTCAAATATGGCGCCGACGTGATCAAAGTCTGCGGCACCGGCGGCGTTCTCTCTCTCGGCGACGAGGTGGACACCTCGCAGGTCACCCAGGACGAGATGAACGCGATCGTCGATGAAGCGCACCGCCTGCACAAGAAGGTCGCCGTTCACGCCCACGGCGCGGACGGGGCCAAGGTCGCCATCCGGGCGGGAGCCGATTCGATCGAGCACGGCTCCTTCCTCGACGCCGAGGGGCTGAAGATGATGAAGGAGCGCGGCACCTACCTGGTGCCCACCCTTCTCGCGGGCGAGTACGTCGTCGGCAAAGCCGCCGAGCGGCACTATCCGCCAGAGATCGAAGCGAAGGCGAAAGCCGCGGTCGCCGTCCGTTCCGAAATGTTCAAGAAGGCGCTGGCGCTGGGGGTGAAGATCGCCTTCGGCACCGATTCCGCGGTTTCGCCGCACGGGGTGAACGCCGAGGAATTCAAGCTGATGATCGATCTCGGGATGGCGCCGGCCGAGGCGTTGCGTGCCGCGACCCAGAACGCCGCCGACCTGCTCGGGCTAAAAAAGACGATCGGCACGCTCGAAGCGGGGAAGTTTGCGGACGTGATCGCCGTGTCCGGCGACCCGCTCGCCAACATCCGAACGATGGAGACGGTCCGGTTCGTGATGAAAGGCGGCGTCGTGGCCAAGAACGAACAGCCTTGAGGTGCGGAGAACGGCCGATTCGATTAGAATGCCGCTGCGCGGCAATTTTCGCCGCACCTCGACGAACAGCTCCGGACGACCCCGGCGGGAGGCGGCAGAATCGATGGCCAGCGAGACTCGAAACGATGCCAAAGCGATCTTGATCACGGGGGCGGCCTCCGGCATCGGCCGCGAGACCGCCCGCCTGTTCGTCTCCCGCGGTTGGCGCGCGGGCCTGGTGGACGTGAACGAGGAAGGTCTCGCGGCCCTGGCCGCGGAGCTGGGCGTCGAGCGCTGTTTCACCCGCAAGCTCGACGTGCGGGACGGCGCCGACTACCAGAAGGCGGTGGCCGAGTTCGGCGCCTGGAGCGGCGGCCGGATGGACGCGCTGTTCAACTGCGCCGGCATCATGCGCATGGGGCCGTTTGCCGCGACCTCGCTCGAAGATCATCGCCGCACGGTCGAGATCAACATCCTTGGAGTGGTCAACGGCATCTACGCGTCGCTCGACCTGCTCAAGAAAACCCGCGGCGCCCACGTCGTCTCGATGGGCTCGGCCTCGGGGATTTACGGCGTGCCCGATCTTGCGACCTATTCGGCGTCCAAGTTTTTCGTCCGCGGCTTCACCGAGGCGCTCAACATCGAGCTCGCCAAGGACGATGTCACGGTGACCGACCTGATGCCGCTCTATGTCGATACCCCCATGGTTCGCACGCAGACCTACCGCGCGGGCTCGCTCGAAACCTTCGGTGCCAAGCTCACCCCGCAGCAGATCGCGGGCGTGGTCTGGAACGCCGTCCACGGCAAAAAGGTCCACTGGGTGCCCGGCGCCCTGCTCAAGGCGCTCAACTATCTCGGCGGCGCGTTCCCGTTCGTCTCCAAGCCGACGATGAAGCTGGTCGATAGCCGGCGCAAGGCGAGCTGATTCCTCGGGACCTCTCATGCGCGCCGCGGTGATCGAAGCGTACGGCGGCACCGATCGGTTAGCGCTCCGGGACGTTCCCGAGCCGGCCGCGCCGGGAACCGGCGAGATCCTCGTCCGGGTGCGCGCGGCGGGGGTGAACCCGATGGACGCCAAGCTCCTGAGCGGTAGGTTCCGGCTCTTCGTACACGAACGCTTTCCGCTGGTGCTCGGATCGGATTTCGCGGGCGAGGTCGAAGCGGTCGGACCGGAGGTCGCGGATTTCGAGCCCGGCGACCGCGTGTTCGGAAGCGCGCTGCGGATCGGCCGCGGCAGCTACGCCGAGCGGACCCTCGCCAAAGCCGACCAGGTGGCGCCGATCCCCGCCCGCCTGTCGTTCGCCGAGGCCGCCGCTCTACCCGGGGCGGGATGCACTGCGCTCCAAGCGTTGCGCGACATCGGCGAGGTGCAATCCGGAGAGCGGGTGCTGATCCACGGCGCGGCCGGCGGCGTCGGGCACTTCGCGGTGCAGATCGCCCGCCTTCTGGGTGCCCCCACCACCGCGACCGCGAGCGCCGCAAACCTCGAATTTCTACGGGATCTCGGAGCCGAACGCGCGATCGACCACCGCGAGGTCGATTTCGCGCTGGAGGACGAGGCGTACGCGATGGTTTTCGACGTCGTCGGCAACCGGTCGTTCCCGCAGTGTCAGGCGGTGCTCTCCGAGGACGGCGGCGTCTACGTCACGACGCGGCCGGGCCCCGGAGTCTTCTTCTGGTGGGCGGCCACGGGGCTGCGCAGCCGGGTCGGGCCGAAACAGCGCGCCCGGTGGATCATGGTCCGGACCCGGAACTCCGACCTCGTCGATCTCGCGAGCTGGGCCGATCGAGGGCTGGTCCGGCCCTCGATCGAAGAGGTGATCCCGCTCGCCGAGGTCTGGCGCGCCCACGAGCGGATCGACGACGGGCACGTCCGCGGCAAGCTCGTGCTCGAAGTCGGCTAAAGCCCGCTACGTCCGGTCGGTGGTAGGGGCGGCCCCCCGTGGCCGCCCTGGATTTGCCACGATCGGCGGAATTCGCGCCGCCTCCGTGGCCACGCCATCGCGCGAGCCCACCGGATGCGCACCACGACCGAAGGGCGGCCACGGGGGTGTCCGGCCTCAGGACATAGGTAACACCTCGACCTCAAGACATCGGTAACAGGTTGGGGCAGAGTTGGGGTCCAAGGAGGGCCGCGACGATGCCCTGGCGGGAGACCGATGCGATGGATCAGAG